>JBIKWQ010000022.1:0-44465 GCA_044356215.1 Bdellovibrionota bacterium
TTCTCAGGCTAATAAAAAAAGCGGGGTGGCGGGGTATGTTAAGAATTTATGGCGGGGTATAATGCTATTTGAAAGTAGGGTGTTGCGTTTTGGAATTGAAGACCCCTCCCTGTCTAGGATCAAGGCCGATATCTTCACACAGCGGCAATTCGGAATCAGTGACGCCCGTGTCCTGCGCCGAACTACTGGCTGGGGCTGTGAGCAATAATCCTGCGATGGTGATGAAGCTAGTCAGTTTCAGAGCGAATGAGGCAACATCTGTCTTATTGCCTGAGTATAGGAGTATTGTCTTCGAGATTAAGTTAGATTTAAGCATATATAGTACCTTTTAATTTTCGCCCTAACATTGAGTCCTCAGAAGAGAGCAATCTGCTTCTGGAGAAATTAGTATTCCATCTAAGAAAAGCTTCGTGATCGCCGCGGCACGAGATCTAGTAAATGTCCTTCCGATGCCCCAGACGCACTACGAGAATTATGAGCTGCGCTGCTCTAATCTGATAGATGATCCTATAATCGCCGACCCTGACGCGAAATAAATCCTTCTCTCCCGATAGTTTTCTAACTCCACTAGGAAGTGGGTTTGACCCCAGCTTGTCGATAGTCTTTCCAAGCCTCTCTTGCAGATCGTGGGTAAGCTTCCTAAACTCACGCTCAGCACCGGGGGCGAATTCTATACGGTACGAAGGCACGACTGCTCCTCACTTTAGTCCTAGCTCTTTCTTGAGCTTTGCCCAGGAGGTAGTGCCTTTCCTCTTAGCCTCTTTGATAGAGGCTTTCGCCGCGTCGATATCGATGGCGTCTTCGAGTGATTCAAGCATTTCAAGGTCTGATACCGGGACTAACGCGACGAGATCCTTGCCTCGTCTGTGCAGCACAATTCGTTCGCCAGAATAGCAAACTTGATTAACTACTTCGGAGAAATCTTCCCTTGCTTCGCTAACAGAGATTTTGGTCATATAAATTCTTGCTTTGTACGTTTTGTACACTACGTACAATTATGACATAATGTACAACACAACAGCAAGAACTGTTTCCTCAGCCTAGGGCATCGCAGTTCTTTATCACCACAGAGGACGCAGAGGACACAGAGAACGGCCATTTTATGGGCAATTATGGGGTTTTCTCTGTGTCCTCTGCGTCCTCTGTGGTAAAAAATATTTTACTAATTGTCTCCGTAACTTACCAAAAACACTGCGACGCCCTATCCTCAGCCCACCAGAGCTCTAAGACAGTTCCGTGATAAACCCCTGATTACTTCCCCCTTTTCTTATAATCCAACCCTCGCGCCGGGCTCTGCTCAACATCAAAGCGACGCTTGTCGTACCACTCAACCATCTGGATACTCGCGTGGCGCGAGAACTCCTGAACTTCGCGATGCGGGATTCCATCTGCTAAAAGCTTGGTGATCGCCGTGGCACGAGCGGAGTGGGGGGTGGCAAATGCTCCAGCCCCAGCGGCCATGCAGTACTGCTTAAAGAGCAGATAAACCCCGGTATCTGAGATCGGCCTCCCTGTTGAGCTAATGCCCGCTCGACCACTAAAGCCAACAAAGATGTAATCGCCTTCGCCGGCGCCATCTTTTCTCCGCTCGGTGACGAGCTCCCAAACAAACTGCGCCGCCCAATCCGGCAACGCCTGCTCGGCGTCCCTTTTGGCTTTGGTGTGTCTTAGATACATAAACGTAGTTTTGGAGCTGGTGCGCCTTAGATCGCCAATTCTTAAAGATACGAGCTCGCTGCGCCGGATGCCGCCACCAAAGAGAACAGCCAAAATAGCGCGATCGCGGCGACCCTTGGGCGTATTCGGATCTGGAAGATTGATGATATCCATCACGAGATCGAAATCGATCATCTGAGTAGGGCGCTTGCGCCCGGCGTCCTTAGGTGGAGGTGGAACTTTGTCGGCCTCAAACGGGTTCTCGATGATTCCAACGTTGCTCGCCACTAACATTCTGTAGATCCGCCGCAGCGCGGCGAACTTCTTGTGGATCGTCGCGTTTGATTGCGTAGCTTCAAGTCCGTCTTTTTTACGGCCGCGGCCCGTATCAACGAAGGTTGATACATCTTTAGCAGTCGAGGTTTTGGATGTCGCTGAGCGCTGCATTCGTGGACGCTCGCCAGGCTTGGTCTCAAGGAACTTGCGATACGCTATGGCGTGCAGATCTGTAGCGGCAACCATTCTGGCGGCGCTCTCTGGTGTCCCAGCCTTAGCCCCGAGGAACTGGCACCATTCGTTTAGTATCCCAGAGTAAGTCACTCTAGTCGCCGGTGACTTAAGAGAGAGGAAGGCCGATATCCGCAACCAAACTTTCTCATTTGCGGCCCGGCTAGAACTGGCTATAAGCGAAGAAGTCATAGTTGCATAGCTCTCAAGGGGCCCCTTTAGACCCTCTACTTTTACTTATTAGTTTTCTAGTTCTCGTAAACTAATATGGTCACCTAGGGCGCCCGTTCTCGCAAGTGGTCTTTTTGCGTCTTAGTGCGAATCAGCTCTCTTTGTGGTATTCGTGCCCTCATGCGTGGATTATTTATTCAGAATTCTATTGAGTATCGACTTAACGTTCAGGGCGACACCTTCGAACAGGGACAGTCGGTTGTTTGCGAATTAAAGATCATTAACCGAGCCGGCTCTCCAGTCATACTGAGCGCGCCAACCCTGAGACTTGCTCTAGGCGACCATAAGGCGGTTAAAGCGAAATCCGCCGAGCCATTCGAATCCGTCTCTGCCGCGGAGATCGAGCGTGGTTACGAACTAGCTCCCGGTGCTGAGCTATTGCAGTGCCATACATTCGTCCTGGACGCAAACGCCGCGATCAGTGATAAGTCGCGCGGTCTGTATCTAATCTATGGCGACTCTGCCGATGCGGCTCAGTTAGGACAACTCCCTCTGTCAGTCTCCCCTCACAAGCACCTGCGAGCTGTATTCGATACCCTTGCGACCGTTTTTAGCTTCATCCCTAAGGGGGAAAGCTCTAAAAACGGATGGACAAGTGCAAAGTTAAAGCCGCCAGAGTCGCGCGAGATGTCCTTCGTCGACGAATTAAATCTATCGATCAGGCTCATCGAGAACGAAGCTCTTGAGGCAAACTTCGTATTCACGGTTAAAAAATTAGCTGGCTCTCAAACAAAAGTAAGCGTGAAAAAAGCAAAGACTGAGGTTAATCAGACCTGGGAGAAAAACGAGTATCTTTTTGGCGGCGACTTCGTAAGACAGGAATACGTTGAGGCCAAGATACAGGAAGCGTTGGCGCAGGTTAGATCCGGTCTATGAGCGCGGATCGCGACAAACAAAAAACAAGTCATCTGTCTCAGGTCCGGGCCTACGTCGATCCGGGTCAATCATCGTAACGGTTTTGAAGTAGACGCCAAGGTAATCCAGAATAGTTTCTGTAGGGACAACTAACTCCGGGAGCACCATCTTGTGGAGCTTAAAACTCCCCCTGCCGGCTTTTTCAAATCGCTTTAAAACTATCTCATAATTAAAACGCTTCAGACGATTTACCTGAATAATCGAGACAAAATCATCCGAGTTCTCGGTCACAGAAGCCTCATCAGCGTAGCACTCAAGCTTGTATTCAGTGTTTACGTCAAATATGAAGATGCCGCCGGGATTTAGGTGCTGATGCGCCCTCTCAAAAACCCCGCGCCATTTAGCACGTGACGTTACGTGGTTAATTGTGTCAAATGGACAGATAACCACATCAAATCGGCTCTTTAGATCGAAGCTAGAGATATCGCCGTGATGGAGCTTTGCCCGTGGCGCTTTAGTCTTGGCGATGCGGAGCATCTCTTTCGATAGATCCATCCCCTCGCACTTATACCGGCGAGTTAGGGTCTTTAGCATACTGCCCGAACCGCACCCTAATTCTAAAACTGACTTAGCCTTGGGGTGGTACTTAGAGAGTAGCTCAAAAAGGAAATCCGCGACCTCCTGACGATCTCCAACAACATGGTCGTAATGATTAGCGAACGAATCGTATCTGCTCATAGTTTTATGTCAATTTACGCCGAGTCATTAGACCCTCAAATCCCCCCTTTTGCAAACCCCGCCGATCGACTATTGATCACCAAGAACACCAAACAACATATGAGGCTCTTATGATGAAAAGATTTTTATCAACTATCGCGCTCGTGGCTTTGACCGTAGCACCGACTATCGTCTCGGCTACTCCTCACTGTCGCCCCTGCCCTTACTCGTGCATGGACCTTGGTATGGGCAATAAGGATTGCAGCTTTGTCAGCGAATCTCGGGGAATCTGTTGTCTCGATCTAACCAAGAAAGCTCTCGAAGTTGCGATGGCTCAGGAAAATGTCGCAAGCCAACCTGGCGCTAATCGCCCACTTCAAGTTCAGGGAAGCTGCCCTCCAGAATTCCGCCCAAGTGAGCAAAAGTGCTCGCCTGAAGAGAGACGCCGCGGCTGTAAAGATATGCGTATGCCTAATGGGATGGGGTGTGTGAGGAGGTAGTCGACTCCTTAACAATATACGTCGGCCTCTGCTTGGATTGAACATAGAGCATGCCGACGTATTCGCCGATAATACCGAGCACTATTAGCTGAATTCCGCCGATTAAGAGAACACTCGACAAGATCGACGCCCAACCGGGAATTGAGATCTTAAATACAAAGAACGCCAAAAGAGCATAGATTAAATACAAGAAAGCGATCGCTGATATCACAGTCCCGCAGAAGGTCGCTAATCTTAGCGGACGCACGCTAAATGATGTCACGCCATGTAAAGCGAGTCTCGCCATGCGAACAAGCGAATACTTAGTGGTTCCAGAGAATCGCGCATCGGGATTGTACGAGATCGAGCACTGCTTAAATCCAAGCCATGGGATTAGGCCCCTTAGGAATAGAAACGGGTCGTTCATCGATGATATAATAGACGCGACGCGACGGTCGATTAATCTAAAATCCGCAGCCCCCTCCTCTATCGGATGCTCGGTAAGTTTATTAATGAATTTATAGAACAGGCGTGATGTAACCCGTTTAAACAGGGGAAGTTTCATATTAGCCTGCCTCACCGTGTAAACGATGTCATAGCCAGACTTCCACTTCTCGATCAGATTTTTGATTAAAGCCGGAGGGTGCTGCAAATCAGCGTCCATCATAATTACGCAGTCGCCATTAGCGCGATCGAGCCCCGCCTTTAAAGCCTGCTGATGTCCAAAGTTTCTTGACAGGGATACGTATCGGAGAGTTTTGTATTTAGAGCTCTGCTCGCGCAGCACTCGCAGTGTCTCGTCAGTGCTTCCATCGTCAACGATTATAATCTCATGGTCAAAGAGCTGGTCTAACTCGGTGGTGAGCCTCTCCAGCAGAACTGGTATGTTCTCCTGTTCGTTTAAACAAGGGATAACTACTGAGAGAGTCGGTGCCATAATTTACCTGGGCTTTAAAACTGCTACAGCAACCTGCAACTCAGCCCCAAAAGCGCACATGAGCACCGTATCAGCGTCGCCCGTCAGGTTACTATCCGCGATTACATCCTCCAATCCCAAGAAGCACGCCGCTCCTGAGATGTTGCCAATTCGAGTTATCCCGTCCGTATAGAGCTGATCTGGTCTAACTTCAAATGCCGGTACGAGCTCGTTGAGCATCCTGATATTTGCTTGGTGTGGGATAATATAAACGTGATTAAAACGTTCTATTCCAGAGAGAGCCTTGACCCGTGGAGCGATCCTGGTCCCGAATTCAAAAACTCCCCTGCCCCTCATATGTAGCTGATAGCAAGATCTGACCTCACCTTCCTTGAGCGCTAACGCGTTCGGCAGATTAATCACATCCACGCTCTCTCCTGCGTAAGTCTCTGACGCCACACGCTCGATCTTGAATCCACCCTTAATCGAGTCATCATTGGTAACCAGCGCGGCGGTGACGCCATCACTAAACAAGATCGCTGTTTTCCAACTCGATTTATCCAACATCCTACTTGTATGGTCGCCCGCTACAACCAAGTAGTAACTTGTCTTTCCCTGAGCTGAGTCCGCTATAAGTTGATTGTAAGTCGCTTGCAGAGCTTGAACGCCGCCGGCGCACCCCATTCCGATATTTAGCGCCAGAAGATGGGTCAGACCTAATTTCGCGGCAATTAAAGGAGCCAAGCTCGGCATGAGATAATCGGTCGTTGGGTTACACGATGAAAATATCCCAGTTACCTTCTCAAGTGGCAGCTCCAACTTGGCCAATACCTCGCGACACGCGTCCGCGGAGAGTGATACCAGATCCTCATCAGGAGATATTTTGTGCAGCTGCGACACTCCGGTCAGACCGAGTATCGTCCCTGGCTCACGTTCAAAGTCCTGCTCGATCTCCGAAGCTTTAATTATCGTTGAGCCGAGGCGACGGGACACCCCTAGAATATTAACAGACATCTTTAAACACCCTCACTTAAGCTTGGCTGACTATACACTAAAATTAACCGCTGAACACCGTCTAGAGTCTGTATTTAAAAGTCGGAACCCGCTGAATAATAACGATTTTTGTCATTACCCTGAAGCAAAATCCCTTTAATAACGGATCCTTATTTAAGCTGGTATCTTTATTAAAATTAAGAGTCACGATAAAAAAGCAGTTATGTCGACCAATGATTTTGTTTACCAGACCTTTCTGATTTACATCTTTATCAAGAGTTTAGTTTTCTTCCCGCTCGTTTGGGTGGCGTGTGTTTATCGGTGGTCTGAAAGAAGCAAAGCTACGGTCTCGACTAAAGCTGACTCAAATCAGGAAGCTCAACAACCCGCTGGTTTGCCAGCTCTTGAATTGTTGCCGCAGTAACCGCTGTCAACTTAGGAACACGTCCTAAGATATCTATCCTACCTAGCTTTGAGATAATCCTCTCAGTATCTGGCAATTCATCGCCATTAAATACCACTCCGAGCACCAAGGCTCCCCGGCCTCTTAGAGCCTCTAGAGTAAGAAGTGTATGATTTATGCTGCCTAAATAGTGCCGTGACACAACTACAACCGCGCAGCGCCACTTAGAGACTAGGTCTAGGTTTGTTTGGAGATCGTTAAGAGGAACCAGGACACCCCCAGCTAGTTCGACTAAGATTCCACGATCGGTTTTAGGTACGTTTACAAGCTCTTCTAGCTCAATATCTCGCCCCTCTAGGGCCGCGGCCACGTGAGGAGAGAGGCTCTTCTTAAACGTGTACCTCGGCTCATGGACCTTAACAGGTAGACCGGACAGAAGGCCACGCATAATCTCGTGATCGACCGGACCGTCCTCGCTACCGCTAGCTACAGGCTTCCAATAATCTAGCTCGTGTTGTCTACACAGAAGAGCCGAAACGACGGTCTTACCTACATCAGTGCCGATTCCAGCGACTACCAGAGGAAGGGACATGGCTAAGCGAACTAGAAAGCTCTTAACTCAATGCTGGAGCCTGCGGTAAGGGGTCGCAGAGCCGAAGTTATTGAGCTCGATGCCTCTAACGCCTTCTCCAGGATGTTCTTCTTCCCATTGGCATAATGAAGTGTCGGTAATTCATCATCCTTTAGAGTAACACCAGCGCTCGCAAGGCCGAGCTTCGCGGCGTCGTAAACATCGCCGAAATCATCAACTAATCCGAGAGCCTTCGCCTCATGTCCGATTATTAAACGACCGTCAGCGAACTCTCGCACTTTAGCCTCGGGGATTCCTCGCCCCTCAGCGACAGCTTTAATGAACAACTCATGTACCTTCGTCGCCGTGTCCTCGAGGAACTTCCTCTCCTCTGGGGTCATGTCTCTAAACTGATTGCCAACATCCTTAAGAGCGCCACTTTTAACTGTAACCATTGAAACTCCAACCTTATCAGCCACAGATCTAAAGTTAGGAATCTGCATCACGACACCGATGGAGCCAGTCTGAGTACCTGGCTGACAGAGAACTTTAGTGGCAGCGACGCTGGAATAAAGACCACCTGATGCTGCCACCGATCCCATCGAGACTACGACCGGTTTAATAGCCTTTAACCTCTTAACCGCATTGTAAACCTCCTCTGAGGGAGCCACGGCTCCGCCGGGCGAATCAACCCTCAGAACGATCGCCTTGGTGTTTTTATCGCGCGCCTCATGGTAAAGCGCCTTCAAAACTTCACTAGAATCCTCTATCGGCCCCTTTAGCTCGACCACCGCGACCTTTGGGCCTCCTATCTTGCCGGCAGCGGCGAGCGCCCCACCAATAATCGGAAACACGACTGCTGCGATTAGAATTAGTGTTAAAAGCTTCGCTAACCAGACTTTGTACTCGCTCATATCAACAACGCTTTAATAGTAAAACTGATAGTGTAATAACCCTGCCCCACTTTAATCAGAGATTTTGGGAGGGCCGGGAGAATTGTAACCCGGCTCAAATCGTCCGTATATAGTCAATTGCTCCCTACTAGGAAAGTATTTCCCTGTTTCACCGATTCCCCCCTTTTATAAATCAAGATACCAAGCAATGATTGGTGTAAGTCAACGTCGGTAGTATGTTAATAGTCATGGAATCAATCATATCCCAAATCCTTCAGGACTCATCGAACGTAAAGGCAGCGCTAGCGAATGACCCCGCTTTTGTTAAGGCCATACGTCAAAGCGCTCAGCTCATTTTTAACTGCATCCAGGAAGGCGGTACCGTTTATGCCTGCGGAAACGGAGGATCTACTTGCGACGCTATGCATTTCGTTGAGGAGATGGTTGGCCGATATAAGAGAAAGCGCCGAGGCCTGCGGGCTCAGCACCTGATGGACCCGTCGGTTATGACCTGTTGGTCAAACGATGAGGCTTTTGATGATGTCTATCGACGACATGTAGAGGTGTTCTGCTCTAGTAAGGATGTACTAATTGGTATATCGACATCTGGAAACTCAAAGAACATCTTAAGTGCTGTAGAAGAGGCCAAAAAGCTGGGGACTAAGGTGATCGGATTGGCTGGAAAGGATGGCGGAAATTTGGCCAAGATAAGCGATATCGCTCTAGTGGTGCCATCTAATCTTACCGAGAGGATTCAGGAAGTTCACATTACAGTGATTCATATCTGGCTCGAGCTCCTCGAGACTGAGTTTGGGATAAAATAACCGAACCAATTAGACCGTTACCCAGCGGCGCCTATCAGCTGGGCTGCAGCCTTCTCTCCCGTACCAAAAGCAGCTTGAATAGCCTTTGCCCGTCTTAGAAAAAGGTGCAGGTCGTACTCCCAAGTGAATCCGATACCTCCGTGACACTGGAGGGCCACTTCGCAAACGTACGGTCCGATCTCAGAAGCTTTGAAGATTGAAGAGCACGCTGTTAACTCTCGCTGCTCCTCAGAATTGAAAAAACTCCACGCGGCGAATCTACAAAGACTGTTCAGAGATTCGCTTTCAGCATAAATTTGGGCCAGCTTTTGCTGTATTGCTTGAAAAGACCCGATCGGCGCCCCAAACTGATTCCGGGTCTTAACGTAATCAACGGTCATCTCGATAACACGTTGGCAGATCCCACTCACTTCAGATGCCTTTATCACAGAGATAAGTAGCTCCAAATCGCGAGTTCCCGTCTCGGTCAGGATCTCGGCCAGCGCCGACTTTAGCTCTATTGAATTCAGACTTGCGGTAAGGTCTAGTGAAGGTACTTGGTTTCTTATGAAGCAAGACTGGTCATTTAAAGGAGCTATAATAGCCCTTATGCCGGTGCCAGTATCAGCAAACGCGACCAAGACGTCAGCCATATCGTGGCCCACAGACCAATTAACCAGTCCTGACACAGCCGTTCCGTTAGCATCAAATCTAATTGAGCAACATTCGTTAAATGCCAATGCGGCGCTGGTCTTTCCCGTCAGATGTCTGTTAAAGACGTCTCGGTCTGAATTAACCAGCACTCGTTCCAACATGCGTTCGCAAATGATTCGCTCTACCAGAGGCTCAGGCATAAGCGATCGGCCACATTCCTCGGCCAATAGCGCCAATTCAACCACTCCATAGACTTGCGAGGAGCCGGCGAAGCTATCAAATATTCCAAGCTCTTCTAGCGCCTGATTGAGCGCAGGATCACATCTGACCCCAGAATCAATCCGTCTTCTTAGGTAATCTGAGGGAAGCTTATCCGCCAGGAATCTTCTAATTAGGTCTTGGAACTCAATCTGATCGGCGGTTAACTTCATCGTCTAAAAAGCCTCCTACATCATCCCTAGTAGCCCCTTAACCTCGTCAGATGGTTCCCAAGGTGGATTGAAAGTGATCATGACACTTACCTCTTTTACTCCTGGGACCGCCCCTACTTTAGTTTGAACCTCATGCTTTAGCTGCGGTCCAGCGGGACACATCGGAGAGGTGAATGTCATATCGATTACGACGTGGTCACCATCGATTCCGATGTTGTAAATTAGTCCCAAGAACCATATATCGAGATGGAGCTCGGGATCCTCAACGTTCTTTAACGCCTCTACTATGGCGTCTCGGTTAATTTGTGTGGTGTCTTCCATAGCAAGCAACTTAACAGCCTCTGTGTCATCAGAACAGCAAAAAAAAGGCGCGGGATTGACCCGCGCCTTTTACGATGTAGCTAGTACACCGTCAGAGGGATATTACAACACCCTCTCCTTAAGAGCCTTAGCGGCTGTGAACTTAACACGCTTCCTCTTAGGGATATTGATAACCTCGCCTGTAGCGGGATTACGGCCCTGACGAGCCTTGGTCTCGCGAACATAGAGCTTTCCAAGGCCCATGAGAGGAACCTTGTACCCCTTGCGGAGAGAATCCATTACGAAAGCAGCGATATCCTCAACGATCTGCTTAGCTTCAGAACGCTTGTTAAGGCCGCAGAAAGCACGGATGTTCTCTACGAACTCAGACTGAGTGTAGCTGAGAGTTGAAGTGTTGCGAGGCTTGCTCGAAACACGTGCCTTTGAAGCCGGAGCTGCTGTAACCTTACCAGCCGACTTAGCTGGAGCCTTCTTTGCTGGCTTTGCAACCTTCTTGGCGATCTTCATCTTCTTTAACTTCGCTGGCTTCTTTGCCATACGTTTGTCTCCTAAACAAATTGGTATTTACTACCTATTTCGTGGTTTTTTTTGTTTTACCGTGGTGAATTTTAAGTTTAGCTTGCGCTTTACCGAGTCACTCACGACTTCCCCATTCTTATCGATTCTGCCCTATTTCCAAGCTATTTTTAATTTCACTCGAAAACCATGAGCTCGATCAATTCCGAACTGAGGTGATAATAATTACACTTTTGGTAATTCAGCAATAATAAATCTTCGCGTTTTCTCTCGAAAAAGCGCGATTCCAGAGCTGAATCATACCGTGAGCGGGTCTTGAGCGAACGTGTTAGGCGCTAACGGAGGATTTAAACGGTGAGAGACCGGTGCTTGATCCGATAAATCCAGTCAGCATTTCGACCGCTCTTTCCGGGTGCGGCATCAATCCGACGACGTTCCCGGTCGCGTTAGTTATGCCAGCGATGCTGTTAATTGAGCCGTTAACATTTACATCCCTATCGTTGTCTAGTCGCTCTCCGGAGCTTGAGCAGTACCTGAAAATGACCTGATTATTGGCCTCTAACTCACTGATAGTGTTGGAATCGGCGAAATAGTTGCCTTGAAAATGTGCTATTGGACACGTTAATAGGTCGCCCTTGGACATGCCGGCCGTAAAGAACGACTTCGTTGATTCAACTGTCAGATGCACAAAACGCGAAAGAAATCGCCGTCCAACATTCTCTAATAAAACCCCGGGCAGAAGACCGGATTCGCACAGGATCTGAAATCCGTTGCATATCCCGATAACCTTTCCCCCCTCGGCGGCAAAGTTCTTTATCCCATCCATAACTGGCGATAGCCGAGCCAAAGCTCCTGTCCTCAAGTAGTCTCCATAGGAGAAGCCTCCCGGCAAGACTACTAAGTCGACATCGCTAATCTTGGTGTCCCTGTGCCAGATTCGCCGTGTTTCAGCCTTGAGAAGGCGGCCATAAACGTTCTCGATATCTTGGTCGCAATTAGTGCCTGGAAATACAACTACCCCTATCCTCACGCGACCTCCTTGACCTCATAACGTTCGATTACCGGGTTAGCCAGTAATAGCTTGCACACATCTTCCACCTGACTCCTGGCCTCGTCTTTCGGCAGGCCGTCTACTTCAAGCTCTATTACCTTTCCAACACGCACATTTTTTATCGCGGCGTATTTCTTGTCTTTCAAACCGTTTTCAACAGCCTTGCCCTGTACATCCAAGACCCCTTCTTTAAGTCGTACTAGTACTTGAAAACGCAAACTCATAACTATCTCCTAATCAGTATTCCTAAAAATTAGTTTAACGCCCGAAAAACAATACGATCTACTTCCTTCAGATAACGTCGCAGATCAAAGATCGCGTCTAATTTGTCACCCGGCAGGGTCTTGGTGATTACAGCGTCCTGTTTAGCTCGATCGTAGAGCGACGCTCCACCATCAAATGCAGCCAGTGCATGCTTCTGAACCAACGCGTAAGCATCTTCGCGAGTCATGCCCCCGTCGACTAGAGCGAGAAGTAAGTGCCCCGAAAAAACGGTCCCACGTGTCATCTCTAGATTACTCATCATCCTTTCGGGCGAAACCACCAGATTCGTTACAACTCCGGTGAATCTGCGCAACATGAAATCAAGCGCTATACACCCATCAGGAACAGCTACTCGCTCGACTGAGCTGTGACTAATGTCTCTCTCATGCCAGAGGGCCACGTTCTCAAAACACGACTGGGCGTAGCCTCTTAAAAGACGCGCCAATCCGCAGAGATTCTCGGTTAAGATCGGGTTTCTCTTGTGCGGCATGGCCGAAGAGCCTTTCTGCCCGGGAGTGAACCCCTCCATCACCTCACGGACCTCGGTCCGCTGTAGGTGGCGTATTTCAACGGAGAATCGCTCGATCGACGAACCTATCTGGGCTAAGCAACCCATAAACTCCGCGTGTCTGTCGCGCGCTACGACCTGGGTTGCGACCGTCTCAGGCTTAAGCTCAAGACGTGACATAACTAGCTCTTCAACTAGAGGATCGATACCTCCGTACACGCCTACGGCGCCCGAAAGCTTACCAACAGAGATAGTGGCGATCGCTTGAGTTAATCGGCTATGTTGCCGCTTAAGCTCCGCGTACCATCCAGCTAGTTTAACTCCGAATGTGACTGGTTCGGCATGGATACCGTGCGAGCGCCCAATACATGGGGTGTCCTTAAACTCAATCGCGCGGCTCTTGATCGCCTCCATCAGGATCTTAAGCTGCTTCTCGAGTAGCAGGCCTGATCTGCGCATCTGAACCGCAAGACAGGTGTCAACTACATCGCTCGATGTCATACCCTTGTGAACATAGCGAGAGAGAGGCCCAACGTACTCGGCCACATTCGTCAGAAAAGCGATCACATCGTGCTTAACCTGAAGTTCTAACTCATTGACTCGGTCCACAGAGAAAGCGGCCTTGGAGTTGTAAGCCTCTAAAGCCTCTGCCGGCGCCCCTCCTGTTTTTACCAGCCCCTCGAGGGCGTAGCGCTCAATATCTAGCCAGATCTGATAGCGACTGTGGTCCGACCAGATATCGGCCATTTCGGGATTTGTATAACGTGAAATCATGCGCTCATTAGTACCCTGGGAGCGCTAGAAACATCAAGCTCAAGACACGGTAAAGTGCTATAAATATTGCCACAAAGAAGAGTCTGGAGCCCACAAGCACGGTCTTGGCACTGACTTATGAACCGTTTGGCGGTGTCTAGCGCCAGAGTCGGGGTGTTGCTGTTCTCGCTAAGGTGTCCCAGCACTATGTGAAACAGCTCAGGATGCATAATCTCCTCAATAAGCTCACCTGCGGACTCATTTGACAGGTGTCCGTGAGTTGAAGCGATACGCTGCTTCAGCTCCCAAGTGTAGTCACACGATTGAAGCATCTCTAGGTCGTGATTAGATTCTAAAACGACCGCGTTGGCGTCTTTTAAGTGCTCTCGTACAAGCGTTGTTACCCTTCCCAAATCGGTGCAGATGACTAATTTGAGGCCCCCAGCATACATCGCGAATCCGACGGGATCAGCGGCGTCGTGAACTACACTAAATGGCTCGATTCGCGTATCGCGGATGTAAAAATCTTCGCCTGTCTTGAAAAACTCCTTGGCTCTAGGCTTGGAGATCGACTCCATAGTGGCTCGATTGGCGTAGACCGGTAAGTTGTAGCGCCTACTAAGGGTGCCTACCCCGTTGATGTGGTCTGAGTGCTCGTGAGTAACGATAATCGCCGACAATGTGCTCGGGCAGACCCCTATCTCAGCCAACCTCTGCGTGGCTTGTTTGCCTGACAAACCGCAGTCGACTAGGAAGCGCGCCCCACCCGCTTCTACAAAGACGCTGTTAGCCTTACTACCTGACGAAAGAACAGAAAACCGCATAACGAGATAGAAACATTTACCAGTGTCGGCGGCAATAGGTTAAGCCGGTCAACTGCACTGATAATTACTGACTGGTATCTTCTTGATAGCCTTTAAAGCTCGGGTATAGAGCCGTTTCGCCGACTTGGCCGCTACATTTCCAGGGGACTTAGCTCCTCCCTTAACGGCTAGTGCCGTCGCCGCGAGAGCGCTTTTCTGAAGTCTGTTTAGAGAGGATGTTAGGCGTTTAATACTTGATGACATCTTGATAACGGAGCAGAGATCTTTTACTGGACACTTAAGGAAGATCTCAGGCAGTTGATCTGATATGACCGTCAGCGCGTCCAGGGAAGCTTGAATTCTCTTCGAGGAAGAAGGCACCTGTTTAGCAATCCTGGCATTTGTAACCCTCTCAAGAGCCCCAATCGATAGCGATCGGATCGAGGTAGCTTGAGAGTGAATTAGCTGCAGGTTGGTGGCATGATCCAAACTTGCGCAGACACTTCTAATAAAAGTTACGCTAGTCCCGGTAATCACCTTCTCTATTCCGGGAAGCGCTTCAGCCGCTGAGAAGTTATACCCAGTTCGACTTGTCGAGAGAGCGTAACGTTTATCAGTCTTTACCCCAGGGAAGGAGAAAGCACCATTGGTGGTGGTTAAGGCGCTCCCTCGAACCGTTCCATCGGCAGTATCCCTCACATATACGATAGCATTGGCTATCCCGGCTCCTTGGGAGTCTAAGACCCGCCCAATTAAGGTTGTCCCTGAGGGTAACTCAGGTAGTACAGAGACGGTGAATTCAGCAGTTGTCGAGGCTCCTTTGGTATCGGTAGCTTTAACTTTAATGATCACATCTCCAACATCTCCCTCAGCAGGAGTTCCACTAAAAATACCGGTACTCGGATTAAAAGCGAGCCATTTCGGCAATTCCCCACCATTCGCTAACAAAGCGGAGATAGTCAAGGAGTCTCCAACGTCAGCATCAACAAAGGTGTTACTTGCAAGCTGAAAATTTAGCGTATCCTTTACTCGCAATTTCTGATTGGCGATCGAATTAAGAAGCTGAGGATTGGAATTAGAGTAAAATGTACCAGCGCCCACTATTACAACTGAGTCAACTCGGTTGTCTCCGGCGTCGGCGATAGCGAACGCGATCCTATTTACCTGGTTCGGGGTAACACTGGCGTCAGCCTGTAGGATGATACTCGATCCGCGCGGAGGGGTCGCGTAGTAGTTGTTCAATCCCAGGCCGCTTCCGCTTTCAAAATAAGGGCCAGTAGAAGATATGTTTGTTACTGTAACCGGATCTCCGTTAGGGAGGAGTGCGACATTAGCCGCGGTACTATTCCCGTTAACAAAGATTCCGAACGCGTCGCTGTAAGCGCCGCCGAATTCCTCGATGGAGAGAAAACGAAACCGGAATGAGATCCGGTCACCCGTTGGAATAAAAGAGAATGCCAGCACCGTCGCATCGTAAGTTGTGCCGGAAAAATATGTAGAGCTACCAGGTTGAGCGTTTTGAGTGCTAGGGTACGACACTCCGATAAGGTTTGTGGCTAATCCCGTTGAAAGTATGATTCCAGATGAGAATCCGAGCGCGGCGCTTCCGCCGCTAAAAGTTCCTGCGGCGACGTTAGATCCGGTAAATTCAGTATCCACTATCGTAACACTGGAGCTTGCGGAGGTTAATTGATTAACCATGTCAGAAACGGTTACGGTCCCACCAGACAGCGGAGACACCGATATTTCGGCGCTAACGGGGATCGCTGTGCAAATAAATAAAGATAAAAATATAAGTGTTTTAGCTATCTTCAACTTAAGCCCAACTAAATTCACTCCGGCTCAGAGGTAAGATGCTTAAGAATCGGTAGCCGATTCCAATATGCGACTAGCGATGAGTTTTGCCTGGATACAGAGGGCCGAATTAATTAACGATCCGCAGCTCGCCCTGACCGCTACTCTTGGCCTTTAGCCTCTCTTTCAAGTCATTAGCAACCTTCATAAACACCTGAGCGCTTGGGCTATCACCACTGGCTACAGGAGTCCCGGCGTCTCCACCCTCGCGGATAGCTAAATCAATCGGGAGGGCGGCCAATAAAGGCACGCCGAACTCTTTGGCTGTCTTCTCTCCGCCTCCGACTCCGAAGATAGGCATTACAGATCCGTCAGGCATAGGGAGCCCCGACATATTCTCGATTATACCGAGCACGTCAACGTTTACCTTCTTTAGCATGTTAATCGACTTTCTAACGTCAGCCAGAGCAACCTCTTGAGGTGTGGTAACTACAACAGCACCCGCTAGCTTCACTAGCTGTGTTAAGGATAGCTGAGCGTCTCCAGTTCCCGGAGGCATATCGACTATCATGTAATCAAGCGCCCCCCAACTTACATCCGCGAACATCTGATTGAGCGCCTTGTTAAACATCGGCCCACGCCAGATAACAGCGTCGTCTGGATGTCTTAAGAAAAATCCAAGCGAGATATACTTAATTCCGTACTTGGCTGGAGGAATGAGTCTCTCTTCGTGATCTGGCACTACGTTGCCTCCCCCCATTAACGTTGGGATACTTGGCCCGTAGAAATCGCTATCGATTAGTCCTACCTTCGCGCCAGTCTTGGCTAACGAGATCGCTAGGTTTACAGCAACGGTGGACTTGCCTACTCCACCCTTACCTGAGATTACCGCGATTACTTTTCCGAAATTGTTATTATCCATATCTTCCCTATCCTACGATGACTTCTTCGTCCGCGAATGGTTGGCCATCTGCTCTAGGTTGCACCCAATCTTCCCCGTGATGGGCTCGCATCGATTCTCGCTCGAGTAGAGCTCTAGGTATCAAAGAGTCAACCGATTCCCATGGGAGTACTTCGTCAAAACTTATCCTACGTGAAACATAAAAGTCTACCTCAGGAACATCACTTAATATCCTCCGGTTGGTTTTACGCATCAACCACTTCCACCCCTCTTTTTGGCGCTCTAGCTCGATCAATAGCTTGGCAACCCTTCTATCCCCTCTCGAGAGCAACCCCTGAAAATAGCTCTCTTTTGGGGGCTCAAAACGGAGCTCTAAGTTAGGGATGGGTTGTGTTAGTTTCCTAATCCGGTCAATTTTTTTGTCGAGCGTTTTAGGGTCCAACATAGGCTCCCACTGGAAAGGCGTCGATGCCTTTGGGATGAACGGGTTCACTGAGAGCGACACCCAAGCAAGCTTTCCTGTTGGTTTTGATACCTCGACTACGGCATCTCTTACGGCGATAGCCAGTCCAGCGATAGCATCGATGTCTTGGTCCTCCTCGGTTGGTAGTCCAACTATAAAGTAGAGCTTGAAACCACGAATTCCGGCCTCTGCCATCTCTCTGGCCGCGTTGATTACCTGCTCATTGGAGACCCTCTTCCCCGCCGCCCGCCGTAACCGCTCGCTTCCGGCCTCAGGTGCTAGCGCCACTGTTTTGTACTCGCTCTCAGAGATACTCGCCGCTAAGACCTTTGAAACCTTCTGCGACATGATGGAACTTAGCGAGGCTCTTCCGCCTTGATCGGCAACACTCTTAGCTAGTTTCGAGATTGATTTATGAGAAGAGACTGCCGCGCCCACAAAACCGATCGCCTCGCTATTCTCAAGTCCTATCTGAACTGTCTCGGTTAAGCTCTCTTCATTTCTTTTTCTAATAGGACGATAGATATATCCTGCCACACAAAATCGGCACCCCATTTCACATCCGCGCCCCGTCTCTGTAAGGAACATCGACTTAAATTCAGTCTCTGGAGTTAGGATCCGCGAATGCGTCTTGAATTTAGAGAGGTCCTTAACAAACCTACGTCTGGGACGCTTAGGGACATCGTCGCTAGACTCATAACGGTTAACCGTCTCGTCACCGTTAAAAACAGGCTTATAGAACCGAGGCACGTAGACGCCTTCTATCTGTGCTAAATTAACAAGCAGCTCGTGACGTGAAAGCCCCTGCTCCTTTGCCTGATGAACAACTGATATCATCTCAGGAAGAAGCTCTTCTGCCTCTCCTAATACGCAGACATCTAAGAGATCCGCTACAGGTTCAGGATTTAAGGTAACAGCCGTTCCCCCAGCTATTATAAGCGGGATCGGAAACTTTGCATCCTGCGCCGCCTTATCCCTTTCCTCCCAAGAATCAAAGAGGAGCCCCTGGTTATTCAATATCCTTGTCAGGTGGGGATAATCCGTCTCAAAAGAGAGGCTGAAGCCTAAAACATCGCAGTCGGCCAAGAGTCGATTGCTCTCAAAGGATCGCCACTTTTCATGCTTTGCCGCTGGATCGTCGCCGCCGTCAGGAAGAAAGCCGCGCTCAACGATAACTCGCTGGTCCCGAGCCAAGATATCGTATACCGCCTGGAAACCCAGGTTGGACATAGCGACCCAATAGTGATTCGGATAGGTAAGATGGAAGCGAATATCTCCGGTGCTATTGTTATACGGCACAACGTAACGTTCGAGAGCCTTTAACTCTCGGTTCGTCGGATTCTTGACCTGTGAACGTTGTGTACTCACTCAAATTACCTTTCGTCTTTTGATGCTCGCGGTGTCAGGTTTCTGTAGCTCCGGAGCCTAAGCTCGGCGCGCCGCGCGTTCAACCCACTTTGAACCTCCTCTCCGTCTGAGTGTCCCGGACTTAGAGTATATGAGTAAGAACTGAACTTTACAGTTGAGCCGTTTTCGTTTCGCTGCACCAGATCAACACTAACAGAGTAACGGTCTTTTGAATTGTTAGTTACTGAAAAGCGCCAGGATGACTCACCACGACGCGAAATCGATCCGGATATAACCGGAAGCTCCTTACTAAAGATATCTTCATCTCCAAAGATCTCCCCAACGATACGCGATCCCGCTCCAGAAACAGAGGCGACCGCGAGAAGTCCGCTCTTGGGGAGTTTTCTGCTGGGCTCGACCTTCTTTGGATCTTCAGCGTAAGCAAATACGCCTAAACAAATACTTGTGGTTGCTAAGATGCAAGAAATAAGGCGCATGGGCGTGGAGTTTACCAGGATAGTCGCGGGATAGGAAGGCGCGACGGTGGCAGGCCAGTCCCTAAATAACCGTTACATAGCCATTCCAACGTGAACGTGCTCGTGCACTTGCTCGTAAACCTACTCGATTCGCCACTACTAACATCTTAGTTGGCTACTGTATGACCCTGAATTCGGGTACGTTTCTCGTTTACGTGCACGAGCAGGAGCACGACAGACGACCTCTTCCATCACAGCTTGAGGCACTTCTACGACCGCAACCTCCCCTACTGCCCACCCCCAAGCTGTTGCACTGGGCTATTCCCTGGATTAGGAGGCCCGCCAAATCGGTCACGACCATCGATTATTACGCCGATCCCGCTACCCGCCACACCATTACCTACTGTTTGAGGAGTAGGTCTACGATTAACTGGGACAGGTCCGGAACTTGACCATGTTCTCATCTTCTGTCCGGTCTCAGTAACTATCTCCTCTCCCGGCATGACTGGCGGAAGACGGTCGTTATACTGCCTAGTAGTAGGTCTTTGATCTTGGGGGCTCGAAACCGCCTGGTCACCGTCGGCGTAGCAACATTGAGCTGACACGAGAAATAAAGCGGCGAAAGCCGCAAAGATGCTCAGGCTTGTTGAACTATACGGTGCGAGATTCTTCTTGCTCATAATACTAAGGGTATCGCATATTACGACTGCTGGCCAAGAGAATCATCAGGGCGTCGCAGTTCTTTATCACCACAGAGGACGCAGAGGACACAGAGAACGGCCATTTTACGGGCAATTATGGATTTTTCTCTGTGTCCTCTGCGTCCTCTGTGGTAAAAAATATTTTAGTAACTATCCCAGCAGCTTACCAAAAACACTGCGACGCCCTAGAGAATCATTTGAATAACCTTTTATGCCCCCATCACCATCCGTAACAGTACTAATATCCGGCCGAGGCAGTAACTTAATGGCATTACACGAGAGGGCAAGCGGCTACCGAATCGGAGCTGTTATAAGCAACAACTCAGAGGCCGCCGGCCTGAGATGGGCCGAGGAGCGCGGAATACCGTGCCACACGGTCTTGAGGAACGATTTTCAGAGTCTTCTTGATTTCAAGACTGCGGTACTTCAGGCAGTAATAAATACATCTCCGGATCTCGTGGCCTTAGCTGGTTTTATGGTTGTTCTGCAGCCCTCCTTCATCGATGAATTCTCCGGGCGCTTAATCAATATCCATCCATCTTTGCTACCTAAATTCCCTGGCTTAGACACCCATCAGAGGGCGCTCGAAGCTGGAGAAAGTGAACATGGAGCTTCTGTGCATTTCGTCGCCACTGGGGTTGATACAGGAGCTCTCATAGCTCAGGGCAAGGTCGCCGTTTCTCCATCGGATTCTCCTGAGAGCCTCGCTGAGCGAACGCTAACGGTGGAGCATAAGCTGTATCCGTGGGTTGTTTCACACTTAGTGACGGGAGCGATCTCCCTTCGCGGCGATTCAGTAGAGTACAGTGACCTAGTTCGTAGCGAAGCTATAGAAAAAGGATTTATCCTGCCTGAGTAAGGAGCCTATCATGAGTGAACTTAAATTGACCTATGCGGGACACTCCGCTGTATTTATGGAACTCGCAGGGTTGCAGATTGCCATAGATCCGTGGCTTAAGGGTAATCCTCTGTGTCCAAGCAGCCTACAAAATCCTGACAAGCTCGACATAATAGCTCTTACTCACGGACACTCCGATCACGCCAGCGACGCGGTGCGAATTCAGAAACTAACCGGTTGTAAGATAGCCGCGACGTACGAGTTGGCGATGATCATGATCTCCGAGGGGGTCGCTCCAGATAAAGTTATTCCGATGAACAAAGGAGGATCCGTAAAGATCGAAGGGGTAACCCTAAGGCTTACGAACGCTTTTCATTCAAGCTCGTATGACGGCAAGGATGGGACTGTTTACGCCGGTGAGGCTTGTGGTGTGGTTGTTTCAGCGGGAGATCTCGCGGTTTATCACGCAGGAGACACCTCGCTTTTTAGCGATATGAAGCAGATTGGTGAGCTTTATCGGCCAACCATCGCCTTATTACCGATAGGAGATCGCTTTACGATGGGGCCTCATGAGGCAGCTCATGCCGCTCGTCTGATCGGAGCATCCGTGGCGATACCGATCCACTATAAAACTTTTGACTTATTAACGGGCACGGCAGAAGAGTTTAAGAGCCAGTGCGCGACTCACAAGGTAGAGTGCGAAGAGTTGAAAGTTGGCGAGAGAGTTACCTTCTAGCTAAAAATGGTGCCCAAGAGAGGACTTGAACCTCCACGACATTTCTGTCACCAGCACCTCAAACTGGCGTGTCTACCATTCCACCACCTGGGCATTTACTAAAGCCGCCATCAGAGATCGCCGCTTATCGAGAACTCCAATCTATCAAGCGAAACTACTTCGCCGGAGCGGCTTCAACCTGCGCTGGCGGCTGCTGAGCTGGCGCTTGTGGCGCACTCTCGGCTGCCGTTCCCGCATTGGCATCCGCTTGAGGTGCGGCTGCTGGAGCCTCTTGCTTAACACCGAGAGCCTCAAGATTAAGACCTTCAGTGATGTCAGACCTGGAACCGGTAACATTGCCACCAGTCGCCGCTAACCTGACCAAGAGCACGGATGTTAGCATGAAGCAGATCGCAATTAAAGTGGTTGTGCGTACAAGTAGTGACGACGCGCCTCCCACTCCAAATAGTGAGCTTGAGCCGCCACTTAAAACAGCCCCAGCATCAGCACCCTTGCCCTGCTGCAGCAATACCAAGCCGACTAGAACCACTGCTAGTATTATGTGAACTGCAAGAACAAATGTGTACATATCAGCAACCTTAAACGGTTAAAACGTTAGGGAGGGGTTTTGCCGGCCTTCCTTCGGGATGTTAGCACTCATTTCATTTTGAGGAAACAGATGGCTGTTAACGAGATGGTACCACATTACGGCCTATCGATATCCAAACCAGTCCACCGACAAAAGCGACTAAAACTAGAGGAACAACAGGCGCGATAAGCCCCGTGAAAGCGGCTACAAGAACCATTAAGCCTCCAAATCCCGACATAAGTCTTAAGCGGTCCACAGTTCGGCTGTGATCGCGGCACTCTTTAAGAAGGTGCTTTAGTGGGGCGATCTCGGGGGTAAAGGCAACAACTGTCCCCCTCCTCAGAGTTCCCTCTGTGCTGTTAAATAGCGTCATTTCTCGCGTGGCAGTCTGACCTATCAGGTTCGACTCGTCTCCACGAATAAGGAGTGTGGAATCGCCCAAGGCGCGCGATACACCCGAGCTTCTACAAACAGTTACTCCACCCTCCCAAATAGCGCTCGAATTATCAGCAGGAACGATCGCTGACTGGTTAAGCGCGATATGGAAACGCGCGACGATCTCATCTCCGAGCGCGACTAATATAACCCGCTCCGCTCCATCGATCACACCGACGATATCAACCGATCCATCAGTCGGTTGAACCATTATTCCACGTTCGACAAGGAAGTCCTCGCTACCAACTGATAGGTCAACGCCGTGCACTACACCGCAGATTCCACGGTCCTGATACTCACGCAGGTCCACGACCCTTTCCACCGATGGAGAACTACAGTTGCGCCGGCAGTACTCACCCGCCGCTACCAAGTAACGGTCTTCCGCCCTACCCAATAAAGCACTCAAGAAATCGCAAAGCGCCTTAGTAGAGAGACGATCGTCTAGCACATCAAGAGCAACGCACTGCACCATAGATTCGCCGCCACACCGAGACGGGTCGCATTCGACTGATTCAATCTGCGACAACTCCCTGCACGATGCGGATCCGGTCAAGAGATAGCCGCGCGAGATCCAGCGTCGCACAAGGGCCTTCCTTAGGCCATAAACTAGTCCGCTCACCTGACACACCGCGCCGAAAAGCGCCACAGTTCCGAGCGCCAACATCGCGTTTACGTAACCCGGAGACCTCTCATTCCAGAAGATACCCGCCGCGACCGCGAGAAAGAGAATCGCCATAGCCGACCAACGAGATGCCTTCAAGTCCTCTCTCTCAAGGCCGTACTCTGCCTCTTGTAGCATTGGACTTATGAGGCTCTGAACCTGAGTTAAGCAGGCGTCTCCGTGATTCGTAAGAGCTATGACCTCCGCTGAGCCAGCTAAAACCTCTGAGCCAGCGCAGACCACCTCATCCTCTTCCCTTACCCTGAAGGTTGGTAGAGGGGATAGATTCCTTTCATCTAGCGCCAGGCAGCCCTTCACGATCCGGCAATCAGCGGTTAGCACATCTCCGGATTTTAACGAAATTGTTTCTCCCACCTTTACATCTCGGGCTGACCCGACATCTTGTGTGTACAAATAGGAGGAGTCGCTTCTGGTTGAACGCGAGCCTAGAATCGAAAAGCCCTTACCCAAAAGAACGGTCGCTGCAGCTAGTCCTGGAGAGGCTACGAGAAGCGGAGTAATCGCTATACCGGCTGAACTGAAAACGGCGGTGAACACTCCCGCACAACAACCCGCTAGTCCCAGTAAAGGTAGTGGATCGAATACCGAGCGCGCCGCCTGTGTGCTCTTGATTAGAAAAAAAGATTCGCAGATACAAACAAGGGCAGCCAAAGAGGTAGATAAAAGCGCTATAAGCTTGATCGGCTGCTCCCCTGGTCTGGCAGCTACCATTGAGAAGGCCACGCCAGCCAATATAAAGGCTGCACCTGCTAGAACGAATCGTGACCTGAACGACGCCGCGCTCGGAGCACGGGCTAACATCAGAGATGGCCCATTATCACTAAGGTTTATCGCACCATTATCCTTTAAGGGAGTCGCGCCCTCACGGCCGATAAGCTTGTCTGAATTGGTCGGCTCCTGAGACGTCGGTTGATCTGTGGACTTAGGCGGACTGACTACTGAACCCATATATCTCCAGGCGACCCTCCGTTAACAGACGTTTAAAACCCCGATTAGACATCGGGGCAGAGAGAAGCCTACTCTGACTTCGTCTCGCTTCCCTCTGTCGTGGAAGCTGTCGAGCCGGCTACGTACTTCTTCTTAAGCTTAGAAAGCTTTCTATCCTCGAAAACCACGTGCTTGCGGGCCACAGGATCGTACTTACGAAGCTTTAACTTAGCCTCGCCCTTACCCTTTTTCTTGTTCTTGCGGTTTGTATAGAAGAACCCGGTTCCCTCAGAAGAAACGAGGAAGAATGTGTCTTTTGCAGCCTTTGCCATAAATTTATCCTTAGGACGTTACCTCAAACCCCCTTTCTTACCTTAAAACGCCTGAAGTTTCAAGGTATAGCCCTTCAGTAAAGCGTAGAGGCTATAACGGCTTACTAACCGCGACGGAGATAACATTACCTCCAAATCCCGCTGAGTTAACCAGAATTACCCCGCCCTGAATAATTGGGTCTACAGTTTGTTTCGGCTGGTCCTGGTAAGGAAATCCTGGCCAGCGAGCGCCGCTCAATATGGCTGACGCAAGACTCAAACTAAGCATCGGAGCCGCGCCGTAGCTATGCCCCGTAATGTGCTTTGTGGAGTATACCGGTATGTTTCCAAGCACTCTTCGAACGGCGACAAGCTCAGCCTCATCCCCACGTTGCGATCCCGGGGCATGCATGACAACACCAACGATCCTCCGATCTCCGTCCAGCGCTGCGACGGCGGAGTCCATCGACTTCTCAAACGCGGCGCCATCCTCTGTTATGCCTGTCGGTGAAGGTATCCGCTCCATCGCCCATCCGATTGCTGATAGCTCAAGGTCATCCGCGGCGACTATGAAGTTGGAAGATCGAGATAACAGCACGGCAGCTCCCGCCGCTTCGCCTAGAGCGACGGTATTTTTCTTTATTTCGGTTGCTCCCAGCGCACGGCATGGCCAGTCGCCGGTATCGTCTGAGTAAATACGCAGGGCCTTCAGTTGCGCGATCGTGTACGGTGTTAGACATGCCTCCGCTCCACCAAAGAGCGCAGCTTTGGCCATACTGCTTAGAATAAAAGAGCGCGCGACCAAAAGAGAGTGGAAAGCAGATGAGCAGGTCATTGATGTGTTAACGCAGGCTATACTAGGCAGGGCCGATTGCGTCGCTATTCGGTTGAGCAGATCCTGAGCTATCGATGATGATATGTTCCCAGCAGTTGTAACCGGTGATGTGAGAGCGCTGATCGGTGAAGAGCTATTCGCGAGTCGAAAACTACTTTCCAAAGTTTCAGTCGCGCCTCTTGAAGATCCGAATGAAACGCAGCCGATATCCTCAAGATCTAAACCGAGAGCGCGCGCTCTTTCTATCGCGAGCCTAGCGGCGGAGATCCCTAATAGCGCCACTCGATCGAGGCGATGACAGCTCCCATCCTTTCGAAGATCCTGTATGAGTCTCTGGGCGTTGCTCGATAATCGAAATACACGGGTAGGGTCGTCTGGCCTGAGAGATTCCACTGGCGCGGACCGTAATTTAAACGCACCCTCCCAGGTTTCTACTGGCGCGTCGGCGGCAATTCCGATCGACGATAAAGTAGTAAGGCCACGAATTATTAACGGTCCTCCCTTATCCACAAGCACCCCCAAGCACCATTGTCCTACTTGTTACTAACTCGTCGAGGCGGCTGAAAGCATCAGCTAGTTCATCGGCTGTGTTAAAAGAATGCAGGCAGACGCGAATCCTCTCAGATCCTACCGGAACTGTAGGGGCTCTGATCGCTCGCGCAAAGAGACCGGAATCGATCAGCAATCGCTCTGCCGTAAGGGCAAACTCATTTCCTTTTACTATCACACCCTGAATCGGGGAATTGGAGTCGAGAAAATCCAAACTTGAGTACGTCGTCCGCCTATCTCGGGCGATATCGATTAAGTTAAAGAGGCGAGTTCGCTCTTCGTCCGCGTTGAGCATAAGTTTGTAAGCCTCTCTAATGAACTTTAACGTCACAAGATCCGGAGCCGTTGCATAGACAAAGGATCGCGCGTGATTAATCAGGTGCTGACGAAGCTCATGGCTTCCTAATACGCACGCCCCTTTGTATCCAAGGGCTTTGCCGAATGTGTGTACCCTCGCGAAAACTCGATCATGTAATCCAAATTCAGATACCAGTCCCGCGCCTTTTGGACCGTAGACCCCGTTTGAGTGCGCCTCATCAACTATTAGAAAAGCGCCCAGCTCATTCGCTATCTGACACAGGTCCACAAGTGGCGCCAGATCTCCATCCATCGAATAAAGCGATTCAATCGCGATAAAGATATCCCCCCTAGCCAGAGCCGCCTTCTTTCTTAGATCCTCTAGGTCATTATGGCGGAAAGAGAGTGACTTAGCGTAGCTCAAGCGGATCCCGTCGCGCATCGAGGCATGGATAAACTCGTCAAAGAGAATAGTATCAGCGCGGCCCGCAATTGCTGAGAGCAGCCCAATGTTTGCCTCGTACCCAGAGCCAAAAAGCAGAGCTGACTCAGCTTGATGATACGATGCTAGGAACCCCTCAAGCTCTTCGTGAGCTTCGAAGTTTCCGCTGACTAACCGAGAGCCAGTTGCGCCAATTTCTTTGAGTCGCACTTCCTCAAGAACTCGTGACACCACATCTGGTGAGGCTAGCTTTCTTGCTATTCCCAGATAATCATTTGAGCTTAAGTCGATAGCGGATCTGTGTACTCGTAAAACTCGTTCAGAGTTAGCGAGCCCGCGCCTTTTACGCTGAGCACTTAAATATTCGGGAATCTTAATGGTCATCGATTAGTTAGTAGTTTTTACGCCCACCCCACTCCATCCCGCATTGCTCCGAGAAGCGGCTCCTTAATAGGGCCTAAAGTCATTGCGGAGGTATCTGCTGAGTAGTTACAAGTCTCTTATCTTATGCTATCAAAGGTCATTCACGGGTGGAAGGAACACGCACTAGTTATATGAATATATTTGAAGATCTCTCCTGGCGCGGACTCATTCAAGACATCTCAGACCCAGAGGCTTTCTCCAAGCTTAAAGCAGGCGATGCGTGCTATATCGGATTTGATCCGACTGCGTCATCTCTACAGGTCGGCAATCTTGTTCAGATTCTTGTATCGATTCATTTAACTAAGGCTGGCCTTAAACCGATTCTGCTCTTTGGTGGAGCCACGGGCATGATTGGAGACCCAGGAGGACGTAGCACAGAGCGAAATCTGATGTCCCTTGATGATGTCGCCCGTAACGTCGGATTGCAGGCCGAGCAGGCAAAGGTCCTGTGGAAGAACGCGGGAACTGATGTTGAACCTGAGATCGTAAACAACATCGACTGGACTAGGGGCGTATCGTGTCTAGATTTTCTGCGCGACGTGGGAAAACACTTCACAGTAAACTACATGTTACAGAAGGATTCTGTAAAATCGCGACTAGCTGGTGAAGGCATATCCTATACAGAATTTAGCTATATGCTTCTGCAGGCTTATGACTTCCTACACCTTTATAAGACTAAAGGTTGCCGTTTGCAGTTCGGAGGTTCTGATCAGTGGGGAAATCTAACTGCAGGACTAGAACTCATTAGGCGGAAGGTTCAAGGTGAGGCCTACGCTTTTTCCGTTCCCCTTATAACTAACGCAGAGGGAAAAAAGTTCGGAAAGAGCGCTGGGAACGCAGTGTGGCTAGACCCTAACCTTACAAGCCCATACCAGTTCCACCAGTTCTGGCTGAATGTTCAGGACAGCGAGGTGATCAAGCTCTTAAAAGTTTTCACCTTCACTCCGCGCGAAGAAATAGAGCGACTAGAGCGTGAATCAAAAGAGCATCCGGAGAAACGAGAAGCGCAGAAATTCTTAGCCGACACACTGTGCGACCTGGTACACGGCAAAGCGGCTACAGAGGATGCTAAAAGAGCCGCGGGGGCGCTGTTCGGTGGATCCTTGGAGGGTTTTTCAGAGAAACAGCTTTTAGAGATCTTCGCTGATGCACCATCGACTCTGCTAAAAAGGAGCGACGCCGAAAACCTAGATGTGCTCTCTCTCCTAGCCCAGACGGTTTGCTCATCAAAGGGAGAGGCTCGCAGATTGGTTCAAGGGGGCGGGATCTATATCGATAACGAGCGAGTGGCCGAACCGACAACACCAGTGACTTCGACTAAACTTATAGAGAAAGGGTTTATCGTCTTGCGAAGCGGCAAAAAGAATTACCATATCGTGAAGCTCGCGGAGTAGCGAACAAAGAGATGGCATCAGAACCGACGCGATTTAACAAAGGGGACTTTGTCGCCGTAAAAAAGCTTGGCAGATCTGGGGTAGTGGTAGAAAAGTTGTCAAACGGGACGTATCGGATCTCCTTGGGCGCGCTCACCGTATCAGCTAAAGCAAGCGAACTGTCTTTAGATCCAAAAGCGAACCCCTCTCTTGGTGACTCAGTGATCAATCGCGTGCGGCTAGCCCGCAAGAACAAGACGAGAGCGTGTGCAGTAAGAACTTCTATCGATCTCCACGGCTTCACAGTTGACCAAGCTACCAGAGCCCTGGAGGAGTGGCTCAATCAGATGATTATCTCAGATGCTAAACAGGGAAAAGTTATTCATGGATTAGGTAGTGGAAGAGTTCAGAGAGCTACCCATGAAATATTGGCGCGATACTCGGCGGTACGCGCTTTTAGAATTAACGACGCTAATCCGGGTGAGACCGATGTTTATCTGAGTTAAAATCTGAGGTACTAATTATATCGTGCTACCGTTTTGAATGGCGACACTAATGGCAAAGATCTTTCTAAATAAATGCTGACAGCTTGGATCCTTTAATTTCAGGATCTCTCCTAGAGCTCTCGCGATGCCGAGTAAACGGAATAAGCTGATCTAACGCTGAGAACTCAATCTCCTCCTCTTTTTGAAGAGCGCGCAACTCATGCATAAATGTGTGGTCAACATAGTTTGTGTCTGAGAAATCCAGCTCTATGTTTTTTCCAGACGCTTGGGCGAGCTCGCCCTTGAAACCGATGATGTTGCCGAAGAAGCACGCTTGGGGCATTCTGAGATAAAAAGAACCATCAGCTCGTGTTACTCCGGTTTTAAAGCTCGCGAAAAACGCCCTCATCGGAACGCCGAGCGCTAAACAAACTATATATTCGGCTAGCATTCCTATCAGCACACCGATAAGAAGGTCCGTCAGAAGGGTAGCGACAATGGTAGTTAAGAAAACAAAGAACTGATCTAGTCCGATCCTCCGCACCTGTTTAAACCGACCTGGCGAAGCCAACCGGTATCCCGTCACACATAGGACCCCGGCCAAGGCAGCGTTGGGGATAAGTTGAATTACCGGCGCTAAAAGAAGTACAAACGCGAGCAAGCAGGCTGAATGAAAAAAGTTAGCCCACTTGGTGCGGGCCCCATAAGTGATATTGGCGCTCGACCTGACTACCTCGGCTATCATTGGCAGGCCGCCTATAAATCCGCAAATCGTATTACCCGCTCCAAGGGCGAAAAGGTGGCGATTCATCTTGGATTTTCGTGACCAAGGATCGAGCGAATCAACGGCTTTGCAGGTCAGGAGACTCTCTAACGACCCTATAAGCGCGAATAAAGTTATAAACTGGAGAGATCGCCACGATAGCACGCGACTAAAATCAGGCAGCGTTATCCCGGAAAAAAATGAGCTTGGTAATGTTACCAGATAACGCGAATCTACCGAATAATCGAGCGAATACCAACGATAGGTATGTGGCCTCCTGAATTCAAAGAACTCACACAATAAGATCCCAACCAAAACCGCCACCAATGGCCCTGGAAGATAGCGAGCAAAACGCCCAAATATCGTCGTAGCAAAGATCACAATTAGTACGCTTAGAAAACCGACCAACGCTATCTCGGGATTCATTACCACTAGAGAGTGCGGAATTTCAAAAAGAAGCGAGATCGGCTCCCTAGCGATTGGCTTGACGCCAAGTAAGGGATGCACCTGCTTAGCGAAGATTATCATACCGATCGCCGCAAGCATTCCGTGCACAACAGAGGCTGGGAAGAAGTCGGCAAACCTGCCAAGTTTAAAAACCGCGAAGAACATCTGGATTACGCTCGCCACCACGATGACCGCCAACGTGTATCGATAGCCGGCTGTCGCGTCCCCCTGCCCTAGCGCCTCTACTGAAGCTATCGCGATCGCTATAAGCCCAGCCGCTGGACCTTTGATTGTTAGCGATGAGCCACAGAGCGGTCCGACTATAAGACCGCCAACAATAGCGGTTACAACGCCCCCAAAAGCCGGAAAGCCGCTTGCCATCGCTATCCCTAAACAGAGAGGCAGAGCGATTAATGAAACCAGAAGACCCGCTGAAAGATCCGCCCTCCAGTTCTGAAAAAGACCATTTGTACCATCTTTCGGGGTTTCGGACGCAGATGAGCGCCCACTCAAATTAGAGCTGTCCATACCAAATTCTAGTCCTTAACAGTAATTCCTTATCAGGCCTTAAAGTCGAGTCAAGTCGTCGTATAGCGGCAGGCTACGGCTCGGCATCGGTCGATGTTAGCTGAGAGGTTACGCCCAGATCTAATCCTTAGTCAACTGGTGCTAACTAATTACGTATCTGTTACACGGCAGAATAATTCTTGCGCCATGGATACACACATTCACTGACGGAGCTTCCAAGCATCTTTATTACCTCGCCAGCGGCGATAAATCCCAAGACACCTGTAACATACACAGCACTTCCCAGGCCATCGTTACAGCTCTTCCGACTTTCGCCATTTGTAGCGCAGAGACTCGGCGATTCAGTATCGCGAGGGCCACGTTGTTTGGGGGCGTATACGCAGGGAACATTAAACCTCGCTCTCTCACCCTTTGGGAAATCATACCACTGGCGCAACTGCTTTCGCACAATCTGCAGAAGTGGATCGTGAATAGTCCTAGCGAGGTCATCTACGGTCGCTTTGCTGGCGTCGAGGCGATCTCCCCCTGCCCCAACAGTTATGACTCGAAGTGACCTATTTACGCACTCGCCTATGAGAGTGGTCTTGTTTTCGTTGCGATCGATCGTATCGAGCACAACATCAAAGCCTGAAGAGAGTATTTCATCAGCTGATGAATGTGTGAAAAATCTCCGCTCAACTCTCACTTGGCAATCAGGGTTAATGGCCTTTACGCGAGCGGCAAGTAATTGAGCTTTAGAACGACCAACTGTATCGGTCAGCGCGTGGATCTGTCTGTTAATATTAGTCACACAGACCTCATCTAGATCCACCAGAGTTAGAGAGCCGACGCCAGACCTCGCTAGCGCCTCGACACTCCAAGAACCAACCCCACCAAGACCAACAACGCATACCGATGCCGAGCTCACCCGAGCGAAATGCTGTGGACCAAGGAGTTGGTACGTTCCTCTAAATCTAGGGTTAATATCATCCATGACGCCGATCTTATCACACCAATAAATCGATTCCCAACATGTGCCTATCAGGTTAAAATACCAGGGAAGGCCGCAATATAGATGAACGACTCAGACGTAGTAATTATAGGTGCCGGGCTTACCGGATTGCGCGCGGCGCTCGAGGTTTCACGATCGGGACTCTCAGTGCTGGTAGTCGAAGGATCTGATGCGGTTGGAGGTCGAATGCGAACATCGCATCTGGATGGTTTTACCCTAGACCATGGATTCCAAGTTTTATTGACAGCCTATCCTGAGTTGGCATCAATACCCTCAATAGCTAATTTAAACTGTGGTGCCTTCGTTGCGGGGGCCAGAGTCCGCATCGGTGAGGATTGGCTCTACTTTTCGGATCCTCGAAGACAACCCAGGGAGTTTATAAGGTCTCTAAGTCAGCCAATCGCGAGCATCTCTGACCTGATTAAATTTGGATGGCTATCCTCCCGACCACCTAAAGGTGATGTCGTAGCGTCTGAAGATTCTACGGCACAAGAACTAGAGCGCATTAAATTCTCGGCGCGCTTCCTCGACGGATTTATCAAACCATTTCTTCGTGGCGTCTTGCTTGACCCATCACTTAACACAGACTCAGGACTAGCAAAGTTTTACCTGAAGACCTTCTCCCGCGGCTCGGCATGCCTACCAGCGGTTGGTATCCAAGCTTTACCGGAGCTGCTTGCTGACTCCCTGGGAAGACAACACATCATGTTAAATTCCAAGGTGGTTAGTATTCGGCAACGCGGCGTGACAATCGAAGACGGAGACGAAATAACCGCGAGGAACGTTATATGCGCCTGTGACGCGTTAGGCGCGGCAGCGCTCGGGGGGCCAGAGCAGACAACGCCTCACTCTAGTTCTGTGACCCTTTATTTTTCTGCTGAAGAGGCGCCTTATAATGAGCCGATGATCTCACTTATGGGAGATGGGCGTGGCCCGATAAATAACCTCGCCGTTCTCACTAATGCGCAACCAAGCTATGCATCTGGAGGGCGTGCGCTTATCTCGGCGACGGCAATTGGCTCGAGCGCGAATTTACCTCAGAGTGAGCTTTTAGATGCTACTAATATACAGCTTCATCAACTCTTTGGTTCGGTGAGCGCTGATTGGGAGTTTATAAAATCTTTTTACATCCCGAACTCAGTGCCATCGAGGCCGCGGATCTCAGATGGCTGGCTTGAGTTCGATGGTGTTTATTATGCCGGCGACTATCTCTCTTACGGCTCACAAAACGGGGCGCTAAAAGCCGGCAGGCTCGTTGGCCAGGAGGTTTGTAGAGCTGTTTTGGGTTGAGGCATTTACTCAATGTCCCTACTCGCCGGATTTTTACATCCTCGCGGTAACTGCATAGCTAAAATGTTTGTTTTGGAGTATTCCTCTTGATATGGCTAACCTCGATTCCGACCGCCGCGGCAATAGCCCCGATGATGACGGTTTAAACGGTCTGAAGATCGCTCAAGCACGCATGCTTGATATAGCTAATCGCGTACCCGAACAGCTTAGGCGCGCGGGATGGAGAAGTAACTTTTGTGTGGTCGTGATGAACTTTTCTCAGTTGGTTGCCAACCACGGGCAAGAAACAGCCGAGAAACTTGTATGGCCGATTGAGATGGCCATAACACAAGAGGGCTGGATAGCAGCGCGGGAATATGTGTTTCTCGGAGAGCGTATGGTCGAACAGATAGTCGCATTCAAACCGAAGAGCGCTCCGCCGAATAAATTTCCTAGGCCTCACTCACCCGATTCAGCACCAAAGCTGTCCGACTAGGCAAATAGAGCTTGATTCCGGAACTACCTCTGGTCTCGTACACGATCTCGGAGTCCACCCTGCCGAATCCTCCGAACTGACCTACGTCAGTACTGAGCACCACCTCGTAATCACCGGAGCGACACGGAATCTCTCTCCCCTCGTAAGATCTATTAGGATTAAGATTGAAAACGAAAACTAGCCCAGCCCGTTCAAATGCCAGCACCATATCTTCTACATGCTCATAGGTCTTATTCGGCCACTCATGTTCGAGAACACGGTATTTTTCGCACAAAAACATCATCGCCCGGTCAAATTCAGACAAGAATTTGTACTTAAGATCTGAATTGTCTCGCAGGCCCCACTGCCGTCTCGCATAGTGATACGACCAGTTATTTCCCTCACGTGGAAAATCAACCCACTCGGGATGCCCAAATTCGTTGCCCATAAAATTAAGGTATCCGCGTCCAGCGGTGCCCAATGTGAGAAGCCGGATTATCTTATGAAGCGCAATCGCGCGATCGATCACAATATTTTGATCGTCTACTCCCATGTGCCAGTACATCTCCTGGTCAGCGAGCCAAAACATGACGGTTTTATCACCGACAAGGGCTTGGTCATGAGATTCGCAGTACCCTATGGTTTTTTCCTCCGGACGTCTTGATGCCAACTCACGCCAGATCTCCGCGACGTTCCAATCCTCATCTCTTTTATGCTTTAGAAGCTTTATCCAGTAATCGGGCACTCCCATAGCTAGCCGGTAATCAAAACCTATTCCTTGACGCTCTTGCGGAGCGGCGAGTCCGGGCATCGCGCTCACCTCTTCAGCGACGGTAATGGCGTCCGGACGGAGCTCATGAATCAATCGATTAGCGAGGGCCAGATATGCAACCGCCTCCTCATCTACGTTTCCTCCGAAGTAATGGTCGTACGATGCAACGCTCGATCCTAACCCATGATCGCGGTAGATCATGCTGGTCACGCCATCAAAGCGAAATCCGTCGAACTTAAATTCATCAAGCCAGTATCTACAGTTCGAGAGAAGGAAGTGCAGAGTCTCTATCTTTCCATAATCGAATAACCTCGTATTCCAGGCCGGATGCTCTCCGCGCGGCCCTTTGTGAAAATAGAGATCGTAGCTTCCATCAAGTCGGCTCAGTCCCTCAATTTCATTCTTGACGGCGTGAGAGTGAACAAGATCCATAATGACAGCCAGTCCCAACCCATGAGCAGAATCAACCAGCTCCTTTAGTTCCTCTGGGGTGCCGAAGCGCGAAGATGGAGCGAAAAAGTTCGATACCTGGTAGCCAAATGAGCCGTAATAAGGATGCTCCTGCACCGCCATTAACTGAATAGTGTTATACCCAGCTGTCGCTATCTCCGGCAGTACATTGACGGTGAACTCCTTGTAGCTTCCCACTTTGGCGTGCTCTGTAGCCATCCCAACATGCGCCTCATAGATTCGCGGCGCTACATCTGGTGCCCTAAAATGAGGATTAATCCAATTATAGTTAGACGGGGGATCCCAGACCTGCGCGCTGAACGCCAAAGTATCTGGATCCTGTACTACCCGTCTGGCAAAGGCGGGGATCCTCTCTCCATGACATTCCTTTCCACCCTCTTCCCAGAACACCATCATCTTGTAGTGTCCTCCGTGACTGAGAACATCTCGAGGAATACGCAATTCCCACACGTCAAGATTAACGCGGCTCATCGCATACTCGGCGCTTGTCCTCCATTTAGAGTGATCTCCGATTAGGAATATCTTAGTTGCTGCTGGAGCCCGCTCACGCAAAACCCACTCGTCCCCCTCTCGGTGAAGCCCGAAATACTGATGGCCTTGCGCGAACTCTATTAGTGGAACCCCGCCGGAGGTAATCCGACTTAACTGATGCTGAAAGACCCATGCTCGGTGATCCAAGGCCTGCTTATAAGGAGCTAACCATGGATCGATCGAGATAATTGAATTTTCGTGACTACTCAGCATATCTTGCCGCAATAACTTAAGTGGCGGCTTTGCGGAGCAAAGCGGGGAGATAATAACTTCCCCGAAGAAATATGCACCCCCTAATAGGGGGGTGTCAAGAAAGAAGATTCACTAACAGGGCGTCGCTGTGTTAGTGGCAAGCTGCTGGGATAATAAGTAAAATATTTTTACCACAGAGGACGCAGAGGACAAACAGAGAGAATCCCAATATTTGCCCATTAAATGGCCGTTCTCTGTGTCCTCTGCGTCCTCTGTGGTGGTAAAGAACTGCGACCCCCTAATCCACTAATGAGCTCTCATTGAGTCGTCGATTGCGAACGCCACCTTACACCGAACTTGATATCTTTGAACGGCGTCATCTTTAACCGAGGCCGTGAACTCCGAAACTGAGATCGATGTGATATTCCTAACGGTTCTAACCGCCTCAGCTAAACAGAGTTGAACAGCGTCTTCCCAACTCTTGCCAGACTCCGCCTGAAGCTCGATCACCTTAGCTACGTTCGCTAAGACTATCTTCCCGTGCTTCTCTTCTCTTTTCCTTTCAGAAACGTCACTCATATTCACTCCTACGATCCTTTATTTATGGCTGCGATGCTTAAACCTCGCATTGTCTGGGCAACCTAGCCGATTAGGTCCTAGCGCGTGAATGATAGCTGTCATAGACGAGCTGACTAGGTTTCCTCAGGATGTGTCGCATGGAAAACACAAACGTTACGAGAACAAGAAAGCGCGAACAAGTTAAGTTACCAGTGGCGAGTGGTATGACTTTTCTGTCAGGGATATTGATAGGATCTCTTGTCATGTATTTATTAGATCCGCGTCAGGGCGTCCGCCGGCGAGCATTGGCTCGCGATAGGGCTCGTAGTATCTCATATCGAACCGCCACGCGAATTGGAAAAGCGTATCGTCATCTTTCAAACCGTTTATTCGGCACCTTCGCCGAGATCTCGGATACGCTCAGACCTGAAGGAGCCGTATCTGATCGAAAATTGGCGGCTCGAGTTAGGACTACGATTGGCCGTTCAATCCGTCGTCCTCACAAAGTTGATATCGCTGTTCACGACGGAATGGTCACTTTAAGGGGAGACTTAAAACCGCATGAGGCTGGACAGCTCGTCGTAGCAATAGAGAGCGTTCCCGGCGTCATCGGGGTAGATAATCAGATCATAACTGCTCAGCAAATTATGCCGCAATAAAATTAGCCCCTATTAAGGGGTTCAAGTGGCTGATGCAGCGTCGAGCGCGGCCCCTATGTCTCTAATGATGTCAGCGCTGTTCTCGATACCGACCGCAAGTCGGATGCCTCCTGGGTCTAGCCCGTGAGCTACCTGCTCATCAGCCGTGTAGGCCGAGTGGGTCATGGATCCTGGATGCTCAATTAAGGTCCTTATCTGTCCCAGGCTGACCGCTAAGGTTACCGCATAGGCGTTGTCAGCTATGAAATCCATCATTTTCATGCCGCGTGCGCGGGACTCCTCTGGAGTTTTCCCCTTCAATGTGAAGTAAACCATAAATCCTGGGGCAAAATTACCGTAGTAATCAATCATCTGGCGCTTCGCTAACTCATGCTGCGGGAAGCTCCTAAGACCAGGATAATTGACTCGTTCTACCAGGTGATGACTCTCAAGAAACTTAGCGACATCCTCGGCGTTCCGCTGTTGTCGCTCCGCTCGCATAGGTAGGGTTGGGAGTCCGTGAGTCATTATGTTCCAGGCTACCTGTGGGGCAAGCGTTCCACCAAAATCTTTTCGATGCATTATTAACATGCCGTAAAACTCCTGGCGCGTAATTACGGCGCCACCCATTTCCACCCCGAATCCTGAGATCCCCTTAGTTAAACTATGCACAACAACATCAACTCCCTGTGGAATCGGACGTTGTCCCCATGGGGTACAGAAGGTGTTATCGATAATTGTTAGGATCTTGTTCGACTCGGAGCGGCCTTTATTAGCTTCAGCGACTGCGTTTACGACAGCCTGAATGTCGACAAGCTCTAAGGTCGGATTGACAGGGCTCTCTATATAGACCACTCGAGTATTTTTGTTGATTAGTGACGCGATCGGAGAAGCATCGCGGAGGTCGGCGAAATGGACAGGGATTCCAAACTTTGGCATCCACTGTGTAAGCAAACTAAACGTGCACCCGTAGAGAGTTCTGTGCGCGATTATCTCGGATCCCTTATTAAGCGAAAACGTGAGCGCGGCGTGAACCGCGGCCATACCAGTTGAGAAGGTTACGGCGCAATCAGCTTCCTCAGCAATAGCCAGGGCCTGTTCGAGCATGTTGTTATTAGGTTCGCCCATTCGGTCGTAAACGTAGATCGGACCATCCGCGCCAAGCTGCGACTGCCCTATCTGTCCAAAACCTTGGGCGCCCCTACTTGCTGACTCAAGTCGGAAGGTGCTGGAAGCTGTAATTGGGGGGACAACGTGGAAGGTGTAATCCCAATTGGCGTTAGGTGACTCTCCGTAGAGCAACCGAGTAGGGATCGAATAAGCCCTGTCGTTTAGTTTTTTTAGCTTCATATTGGGTCCTCCTGAAACTCATATTAGAGTCGCACTAAATAGCTGGAGCCACAAGAAAAAAGGAGCACTCATGGGTTCATGACTTAACACTCAAAATGTGTTAGACTTCTATCACTGGCGAACTGATAGCCGGCATAGCAAAATAGCAATTTTGAACTCGTGCCATGACCCACGAACAGAAATACTTAAAGCTTGATATTCACCAATACCTTGTTAGTGAACTCCTAGCCCTTGATACTCCAGAGGACCGGCTCTCTTGGCTCATGGAGCGAGAGCCGGTTCATCAGCAGCTTTTTTTAGAGGAGCGAACTGCCTCTCGCAAGGTTCCGGGGTGTCTCTCTGGGCTTTGGCTCAAAGCTGAACTTGAAGGTGACAAATGCTCCTTCTCTGCTTTTAGTGAATCGGACCTAGTAAGCGGCGTCGTTTCTTTTCTGTGTGACCTCTACAGCAACCGTTCACCAGAAGAGGTTCTCGAAGTGGGGCCATCACTCGCTACCTCGCTTAAAATTGATGGTCTACTGAGCACGACCCGGAAGAGAGCATTATCCAGCACCCTCGCCTTCTTTGCGCACAGCGCCGGGAATTTTGCTCGAGAAACCGCGCCTTGTGTTCATACCGCGGCATAATCGATGCGGTTTATCGACGCCCACAATCACGCCCAGGATGAGCGATTAGCTAGCGCGCGCGATGCTGTAATGCACGAGTGCGCTAAAGCGCAGGTATTGTTATCGGCTGTAAATGGCGCAACTCCGAGTGACTGGGAGTTAGTAGCGAACTTAGCCAAAAAATATAGCTGGGTCGTTCCTAACTTTGGTGTTCATCCTTGGTACATAAACGACCTCCCACAGGATTGGCAGTCACTTCTCATTAGATATTTGGATGCCTTCCCTTCCGGTGTAGGAGAAACAGGGATCGATGGATGGAAGAGAGAGTTTGATGCCGAGCTTCAAGAGAACATATTCATCGACCAGCTTCAGATAGCCGCTGAAAGAGATCTTCCTATCTCAATTCACGGACTAAGGCGCTGGGGAAGATTATTAGAGATCCTCCGCGCTCATCCACTTCCCGCGTGTGGTTTTATGCTCCATTCATACGGGGGGCCGGCCGAAATGATTCCAGCGTTCGAGAAGTTAGGTGGATATTTCTCCTTCCCCGGTTTTTTTCTCTCCCCGGGACGCGAGATGAAGCTCGAGGTTTTTCGGCACGTTCCGGCAGAGAGACTGCTTATTGAGACCGACGCTCCGGATCAGAATCTTCCTAGTGACCTAGACCTCTATAAATTAACAGAAGAAGATCATGGAAAACGGATTAATCACCCAGCGAACATATCTGCTGTATACGCGGGACTAGCGCGCTTTCTTGGCCAAGATTTAGAGAGTCTCGCCAATCGCGTTGAGCAGAATTTTCGATCTCTTTTTGCTCCAGTGCTAAGGAAGGCCGCCAAAGCGCCGGCCTCTGCCGGGTGACAAATAACGGCAATAGCTGTACTCTCCTATCCTATGCGAAAGATACCTGCCGATGTCGGCTTAGAGATAAAAGTAAAGGTTTCAGCCCTTGCCACGGGCGGTACGTGTGTCGGGACTATCGAGGCCCCAGAGAATCTAGCCGGGAAGAAAGCCTTCGTGACCGGAGCGATTCCGGGTGAAACCGTGAACGCAGTCATTACCTTCTCAAAGAAGAGCTTTGTAAACGCCGAAACCCGTTCAATCGTTACCCCTTCGCCAGATCGCGTAGAGCCCCGCTGCCCGGTTTTTAATCAGTGCGGAGGCTGCGATCTTCAGCATATCAATTTAAATACACAGAGATCTCTAAAAGCCACTATGGTCGAGGACCTATTAAGGGTCCACGGTGGGGTTGTGGCGAGAGATGGGATATCGATACTAGCTCCAGATCTCCCAGGGTTTGAATACCGTCGCAGGATGTCTTTCCATATCAACAAAAAGAGGGAATTCGGGCTGTACAGAAAACATGCGCGAAGCATAGTCGAGCTGTCGCACTGCCCGATCTCAACACCTACGATAAACACGTGGATAGCTGAGAGCCTCGAGTTGGTAAAAGAGTGCGCCCCAGAGATCGAGACCGTCACAGTAGAGGACCACGACGGGGAGGTCTTTTTAGCTTTTGAAGTTCACCCTAAAAACTCTACGGCTCTAGATACCCTTTTACCTAAGTTGGCTTTTCAGGAGCTCTGTCGTAGGCACCCAAATCTTCAGGTTAACTATAGACATAAAGCGGTATACAGGGCGGCCGAAAGAAGCGCAGACGCTCCTCCTGTGGGGCACTTCTCCCAAAACAATAAGTTGGCGAACGATGAGATGATCCGTTTTCTCATCGAACACGTTCAAGGTGATTCCGTAACCGACCTCTATGCCGGAGCGGGCAATATATCTATCCCCCTAGCTCTCTCGGGCCGCAAGGTAGTGGCTGTAGAGGTAGATCCGTATCTTGTGGCTTTTGGAGAGTATCGAGCTAAAGATGCCGGCGTGGCAGATAGGCTCACTTTTCACACTAAGAGCTGCGAGAAGTGGGTGGAGAAGAACCAGACAGAGCCAACGGTTGTCCTCGACCCACCACGTGGTGGAGCACTTGAGGTTTGTAAGCGCTTAGATCCTATTACCTCGCCGCATTTACTCTACGTAAGTTGTTATCCACCAACATTCGCGCGCGATGTGCAGGTACTGCAGGAGCGAGGATACACTCTGAAGGAGACCCATGTTCTGGATATGTTCCCTCAGACTTATCACAGTGAGTTGATAGGGGTGCTGGGGTAGTCAAAATAATCCCTTACCCCCCTCGCCGCCTGGTGCTATCTTCATCTTCATGAAGACACTTCGCAAAATAATTCTATCACTCGCCGGAGCGATCGCGCTGAATCTGTCGCTTTTTAGTACCTGCATTACTGCTCAGGATCTTGAGATAGCACCAACTATCCCTGATCTTGTTCCTGCTAGCCCAAAAGAGGCGTGGCGCGATCTGGCCACTGTTGAGATAAACGATGGCACTCCTTGGTGGGCAGAGGTGTTGTTGTACATTCCTAATCGAGTTTTAGACCTGATCGATGTCTTTAGGGTTGATGTTGGTGTTGGAGCCTCGGTTGGTGGAGTTGTGCGAGTAACTAAATACGTACAAGGTGGTTATCGCCAAATGCTTCCAGTTTCTCTTCGAGTTGGTGATTTCGGTCGCCAGTTTCCTGTGATGGTAGAGAGCTCGAATGAGATAGGGATTAGCCCTGCCTTCAAGCAATCAGCGGATCGTGATGTTTGCGAAGCTGAGCTCGGCTTGGGACTCGATCTCTTCTTGTTTGGCGGATATGGCGGCCTCTGCCTAGACGAGGTAGCTGATTTTGTTGGTGGTATTTTTTTAGTTGATTTAAAGGGCGACGACCTGTAGGAACACGTTATCGTGATAAAACTGCTGCGCCAATTAGAGCTCCTTTTTAATACCAGGGTCGACCCAGCTCCTTCGACTGCTCGCAAGCTCAAGCGAGTTTCAAAAAGGATCATTAAGAGTGGAAATGATTCTCGAAGAAGAGTGGCGAAGAGCGATGAGTTTCTGATGACGGTGTGGCGCAACTTGAGGGCCGAGTTCTTTCCAGGCCAACCTGAGATCGATGAATATACCGTTTGCTGGAGCTCCAGACCTCAGAAGCGTGTTCTAGCATCCTGCAACATTCGTCGTAAAAAGGTAGTCGTCGCGAGAGAACTCTTTCAACCATCAGCTTCACGTTGGATCTCCGCTGTGCTGTACCACGAGATGTGCCACGCGGTTATTGGCGAAGGCGTGCATTTATCACAGAGTGGAAAACGTCTCTGGCACGGTCGGCAGTTCCGACAACTAGAAGCTCTTCATCCTGATATCACCGCTATGAACACCTGGATCTCAACGGGTGGCTGGGCGATGGCCGTCCGCAGCCACCGCGCTCAGTTGGCACGCAGATCAAGAGAAGTATCACGTTAGCTCTTACAAGGTCGTCTGATGTTGTCTAGACGTCAATTTTTAAAGACCGCGTTAGTTGGCGGCGTTGCCACAGGTCTTGGGTTGGCAACGCATGATCTAAGGAGCGATTCCTATACTTCTGATTTTAAGCTAGAGGATCTCTCTGTAGAGATTCCAGGACTCCCATCTTCTTTTCAGGATTACCGAATCGGATTTATTACCGACATTCATATTAGCACATGGGTTCCTACTCACTGGTTTGAGCGCGCGCTCGAAACTGTGAAGCAAGCGAACGTTGATATTTTGTTGCTTGGCGGAGATTACATCCTCGTGCATGAGATCTCGGTCTGGGATCAGTTGGGATTTGTTAGAGATCCGCAGTTTTCTGGGCTGACTAAGAAAGAAGCTATTCCTAAGATCTACCAGGCATTTGCCAACATCGCCTCAGCATATAACTTTCCTGACGGAATTCTGGCGGTAGTTGGAAATCACGATCACTGGAACCGTTTCTCGGTGTTTATGGATATTTTAAAGGGCTTTCAGCAGATAAAGCTCCTGATAAACCAAACGCACGCGATAACTCGTGGTAATCACTCCCTTGAGGTATTCGGAGTAGATGACTACTTAACTGGGATCCCTAGTTTGCCGCCAGCTCGTGAGTTGGCTAATGGTCAGGCCAAGAGAGTTATTTTAAGTCACAATCCGGATTACATACCAGCGATACTAAACAACCAACAAGCCGATTTTAGCCTGGCTCTATGTGGACATACTCATGGAGGTCAGATAGTGCTGCCGGCTTTGGGGGCAGTTGCCGCGCAGGTAGTCGACCGGCGTTTTGTTAGTGGGATGCAACGAGTAGATGAGAGGCAGATCTATACCTCACGTGGTCTAGGAGTTGTCGGGTTGCCTTTTAGAATTAACTGCCCTCCTGAGGTTACCGTAATAACTCTCAAGAGAGCGTAAGCAGCCAACCCACTGATATCTATTGCTTTTTATTTTTGAGGCGACTTTAGGGATTGAGTAAAACGGAGCAACCCTTTACTTTTACACCTGTTTTTTGTTAAAACCACCTCCCAGTTCGAGCTATTAGCTCTTTATTGTTTTTTAGGGAAGTTTCAGGGGAACGCAGTGAGTACAACAGGTGCAGATATGAGCCAGGGAAGCGAGTCAGATAATACAACTACTAAACCGCGCAGCGCGGATGCTGGCTCGACTGATCGAGGTTATGAAGGTGGTCGTGGTCGTCAAGGCGCACCTGGAGCTGACCAAGGCGATCGTGCTCGCGCCGGCGCTATGGAGGTTGTAGTTAGCCACAATATTGAGAAGGCTATGAAGATCCTTAAGCGTAAGCTGATCAAAGAGGGACTCTTCAAGGAGCTTAAGGCTCGCCGTTATTTCGAGAAGCCTTGTGTACGTCGCAAGCGCAAGGAGAAAGAGGCTCGTAAGAAGCAACGTAAGGACGAGGCTCGCCTCAGAAAAGGTCCAGGAGTGATGTAATCACCTCCTTAATGGATTAGAAACGGGCCCCTTCGGGCCCGTTTTTATTTAGGAATTCGCTGTGCGTCTATTATCACGCTACGTTCTAAAAGAGGTTCTGATCTTTTTTAGTATCAGCCTGTTGACCTTTACTGGGCTGCTTCTCACCCTACGAATGCTCAAACTGACGTCGCTGATCGTGAACCGCGGAGTTGCTTTGGGTCAAATAGCCACTGTTTTTGTAGCGATCATTCCCACGTTTTTAGAGATCGCTCTGCCGATGTCGGCTCTACTTGGTGTGATGTTGGCATTCGCACGCATGTGCGGTGACTCCGAGGTGGTCGTATTTAAGGCAAGCGGCGTTGGACTAGCTAGCTTCATCAAGCCATTAGGTATCTTCGCTCTTGGGATAGGGCTCATCAGCTTGTATGTCTCGTGTGTTTTAAGACCGTGGGGGTTTGATACCCTCTCAAACGCCCTATTTGATATAGCTAAATCAAAAAGCACATCCGGATTGAGCGAGGGTGTTTTTAATAAACTTGGAGAGATTACTCTCTACGCCGAAAAGATCGATTACGCTACCGGAGAGCTGTCTCGTGTTATAGTCGATGATAAACGCGACCTAGCTCAACGCAAAGTTGTAATAGCGAAGCGTGGCACTATTCTCGCGGATCCTGTTGCTCAAACAATATCCCTGCTCTTAGCTGAAGGAGTAGCGCACGAGTCAGTTGAGGGAAAGTACACCCGAACCGCTTTTGTCTCAAATTCACTGAGTGTAAATCCGGCGGAGCTTCGAGATGATACCAAGAAAGGGATAACTGCAAGAGAGCTGACCACATCGCGACTAAAGGACCTGATTAGAGAATATAAAACCACCCTACGAAGCTCAGACGCGGAAAAATTTGAGGTCTATGGGCAATCAATCAGCAGGGCCGAGCTACAGAAGAAATTTAGACGTGCCAAGGTAGAGCATGGCCAACGGTTCTCACTTCCCTGCGCTTCGATAATCATGACTTTTATAGGTTTCGCGATCGGGATTATGTCTCCACGTACTCAACGCTCTTGGGGAGCTGGTTTCGCGGCGACTCTTGGTCTTGTAGTGTTTATGCTTTATTACGGCATATTCTCGATGGGGCTCGCTTTAGCGGATAGTGGCAAGA
>JBIKWQ010000082.1:0-13008 GCA_044356215.1 Bdellovibrionota bacterium
AGCCAAAAACAAAGTTGAGCTCCGCTCGAATGTCGGCAAAGTAATGCGAGAATTAAAACACCAGTCCCAGCGTATAGTCTCTTTTTTTTGATACAAAAAGTAAACTATCCCACGTTACCTACTATAGCGTGCTTTACGATGAAAGAGGTTGATCGTTACGGGATTGGATCTGTATGTGAGCGCGCCTTAGATCGGGTCTCAAAGAACACAGCCGCTTTCGTTGTCTCGTTTGATTTTGATTCCTGCGATCCTAGCTTCGCGCCAGCAGTGGGTACCTCGGTAAGGGGTGGGCTGACCCTTAGAGAGGCATTTCTTATATTTGAGTTAGCAGCGGAGAGACCTAATCTGCGTGGTGTTGAGCTGATAGAATACGCGCCAGAAAGCGACATAGAGGGCAAAACCGCAGAGCTTGGGATCTCTTTAGCCGAGGCGGCACTGGGTGATTCGGTCTTATAAACCTTAAAACGGCAGCTACTAGCCTGCCACTGCGCGTAGCAGCCGATCCATAATTGCCGCCCCTAATCCGATCGGCTCGCAGGTATCGATTAATATAAGGTCCAATCCCGCTCCATCAAGATCACGAAGAGCTGAGAATAGATTCGCCGCGACCTGATTTAGATCTCCAGTGTCACTTAATACTTTGACGACTTGGGCGTTAAAAGCGCTCTTTGAATTTGCGGAGAATAGAATAGCTCCTAATTTAAGATGCTCTAAATTCTCTGTCGTGCTTGGATCGATCAATCTAACTTTAGTTTTTGGAGAGTAGTGCTTTGCGAGTAATCCAGGGGAGAGAAGGGGAGTCGTGCCTGTCTCTCTTCTGGTCGGGTAATCTTCAACAGAGCATCCTAGCGCGCTTTCCAGATCGTCTTTAGTAATCGCTCCTGGCCTTAGGATAGTTGGCTTATCACAGAGGAGCGATAGAACTGTGGACTCGATCCCGATTGAGCATGGTCCGCCATCTAATATGTAATCTACTTTATCTCCGAGGCCCTGCTGAACATGCTTCGCTGTTGTGGGGCTGATGTATGACGATGGATTGGCGCTTGGAGCGGCGATCGGTCGGCCACACATAGCGATTAATTTTAGAGCTATTGGGTGTTTGGGGATTCTGAGAGCGACACTCGCGCCTCCCGCGGAGACTCCTTGGCAGATAGCGGAGGTCTTTGGAACTATCACAGACAGTGGCCCAGGCCAGAGGTTTTTTAGAGCGAATAGCCAATCTTTTAGTGTTTCCGGATCGCCACTCTTTGACAGATCTGAATAGCTCAGGAGTTCATCAAAACTAGCTACATGAACGATTAGGGGATTGTTTGAAGGTCTCCCCTTAGCTTTGAATATCGCTTGAACGGCGGTTTCGTTAGTTGCATCCGCGCCCAGCCCGTAAACCGTCTCAGTTGGAAAAGCCACTAATCTGCCAGCTCGGAGCAAATCGGCGGCTTTAGCGAGCTCTTGGTCAGATGGTAATTGATCGACGCTCATTGCATGGCCTCAAATCACGGCACAAATACAAGCTTAGCTTTGGTCCAGCCGCGAGATCCTACGGCTCCTGACGCGAGCGCTTCGTATTGACTCGGGACATCTCGCTTTACAAAGCTTCCCTCGATTAAGAACTGAATCTCGGAACGTGTAGGTGATGCCTCAACAATTTTTATCGGGAGAGATACCTTCTTCATTTTGCTCATCCAGGTGTAATTTCCGTGGAGCAGATAAGAGTTGCCAGCTGTACGCTCTATGCTTGAACTTCTAAATGAATTTGGGGATGGTGCCACTCGCGCTAAGATCCCTTGAGCGAAAAGAGCCTGCATTAATTGATCCGGTGGCAGCGTAAGTGATTTAAGATTTAGGGTTAATTCAAGCTCTGATTGAGTTACGTCTAGAGGATTTAGTCTGAAATTCCCGCGAAATTCCTCAAATGAGCCATTCATGCGTAGGCTTGGATTAGGGGACTGTACAGCGAAAGTTATATCTGATGAGCTCTTTTCAAGCCCCTGAGGTATTGGAGCGCAAAAAGCCGCGCTCGGCAGGGTTAAGAGAGAGAGACTAAGAATTAGGCGGAGAGAGGTCATGGGGTGGGATTAGGCTATCGAGAGCAAAGCTGATCCACAAGAGACTCCTCACCCTCAGATGGGTTCAGCAGAGTTATGTGACCCAGTTTTCGCCCGGCACGTTCAGCTTTGTTGTATAGGTGGACGTGCGCGTTGGTCAATTTATTCACCTGAGTAAGATCTGGGATTTGGCCGATAATGTTATACATCACGGCTCGGGAGAGTGGCTCTGTTGAGCTAAGTTGGGCTCCAGTTATAGCGAGAATGTGGTTGGCGAACTGACTTGCTTTCAATCCCTCTATGGTGGCGTGACCTGAGTTGTGAACGCGTGGTGCCATCTCGTTAGCTAAGATCTCGCCACGCACCTCAAACAGTTCTATCGCCAGAGTGCCGACGTAGTTAAGTGTCTCTAAAACCTTGGTGATGGCCTCATGCGCTAGAGTTTTTACCGACTGCGCTAAATCTGGAGCAGGTATCTCGCTACGGTGAAGGATGCCATCGATGTGTGTATTAAATGCCAGCGGGCAGATGGCTATTGAACCGTTTATATCACGAGTGGCGATAACAGAGAGCTCTCGCGTGAACGGCACAAAGCCCTCTACTAGGAGCGGAGCTCCGTTTAGAGATCTCCATGCTAGAGGCACATCCGCTGGTTTAGAGATCCGGTACTGTCCTTTGCCGTCGTATCCAAAGCGCCTAGTCTTAGCGATGCACGGATATCCTAGGTTCGCGCAGGCGTCTAATAATTCTGCCTCAGTCGAGGCAGCTTGAAAGCGAGGGGTCCCAATACCGAGCTTTTGCAAAAACTCCTTTTCGGTCAGCCGATCCTGCGAAACCTCTAATGCCATTGGTGGTGGATATACCGGCTTTAAAGACTCAAGGAAGCGCGCCGTCTCGCAAGGGACGTTCTCGAATTCGTAAGTTATTAGATCGCACCGCGAGGCGAATTCTTTTAAGGCCTCACGATCGCCGAAGTCGGACTCCGTGATATCACCAAGCCCAGCCGTAGCTGTGCTGGCGGATGAATCGTAAAATAAGCAGGTGTGTCCTAGCTGTTGCGCGGCTTGCGCGAGCATTCTTCCTAATTGTCCTGATCCAAGAATGCCGATACGCATAGTTCTCTAGCCTTTCGCGGCTTCTGAATCTTGTTTTGCCGATGAGATCTTTGGGGAAGGGGCAGACATAACATCTTCGGTTTGCTTAGCGCGGAAGGCCTTTAGCGCATGAGATATCTTGTCGTCGCTAATTCCTAAAATGCTGGCGGCGAGAATAGCCGCGTTCGTCGCGCCGGCCTTGCCAATCGCCACGGTGGCCACAGGGATTCCAGCGGGCATCTGGGCGATTGAGAGTAGGGAGTCCATCCCGTGGAGCGCTTTTGACTCAACTGGTATACCGATAACCGGTAGGTGCGTCATCGAGGCGACCATGCCGGGAAGGTGGGCCGCTCCGCCCGCTCCGGCGATAATAACTTTTAGGCCCTGATCTGCGGCTTCTGTGGCATAGGAAAATAAGAGCTTGGGTGTGCGATGCGCAGAAACTACTTTAGTCTCGAAAGGTACGCCTAAGTTTGTCAGAGTAATGGCCGTAGCCTCGAGGGTTTCCCAGTCAGAAGTTGACCCCATGATTAATCCGACAAGCGGGTTGTTTGAGTTGCTCATGGGGAGAGGTTACATGTTAAGCTTAAGGGGCGTCAACTGGGGGATGCCAACTACGGCCGCCACATATCCGGAGCTGCCTGAGTCTCGCAACCGGCTAGGGTTTCCGCGAGGCTCTCGCATGTTGCTAGCGAGTGATCGCTATTAACGAGATGGCTCAACCACAGATTGTCAAAATTAGCCACGCACTCAGAATCGAACAGAACTCTCTCTGGTACTTCGGCCCCATCTTCAGGCGCTTCAGGTGTCAGAAATGAAGAGTAGGCCCCACGTTTAGCGGCTAGACGCCCCTCGCTTGAATCTTTACACGGAGCAGTTCTCGCGGTTGATTGAAAACACGTGTCGCGCGCGGTGTCTGAGTGGGTGAAACACTCGCGTAAGCGCTCCGCACAGTCGGACTCCTGCGCAGCCGCTAGACAGGGCATAGCAAAAGCCGTAAATGCCGAAAGAACCACAGAAGTAAGGGTAGCCTTGTAATGCATAAAGTTCCTCTTAAAAGCGCCCAAATCTTAACACTTCTCGAAGTGTTACTCACGCTGCACAACCGTTACGGCTAAGCTGCTGGATATTCACACAATTCAGTTAATACCCCGAAAAATGAGTTAGGTGATATGAAGGCGATCTTGGTGCCGCCCGCACCGTGGCGAGGGCTCGAGTCAATTAGCTTCGCCCCTAGGGACTCTAGCCTCGATAGCTCTGACACTATGTTGTCCACTTTATAACAAACGTGATGTAGCCCGGGGCCACGCTTACTAATAAAGCGGGCCAGGTTTGAGGAGTCGTTCAATGGCGCAAGGAGCTCAAGTTTAGCTCCACCTGTATTTAAAAATGCCAGCTCAACTCCCTGCTCGGGTAGTCGCTCACGCAGCGTGACCTCTGTCAGGGCGCTTTGCGAGTAGCATGTAATGGCGGCCTCAAGATCACTAACGGCGATCCCGATATGATCAACTTGCCAGGTTATATTGGCTATCGACGAGTTCATGCGGTAATACTAACGCCGGTGAGCTGTTCAGGAAAGTGTTGAATTATGGAGCATGTAGTAATCTCCGGGTTAGTTAATTCGGGGGAGAGGTGAAATGCTGGGTGAGTTTGATCTGATTCGCGCGATACTAAGGGATAATTACAAGCACAGAGATCTAGTTATTCCTAATGGTGATGACGCCGCGGTACTACGTTGTGGTGGACAACTTGTCGCTATGAGTGTTGATACGATCGTAGAAGGATCGCACTTCTCTTTAGATTATTTCACTCCGCGTCAGGTTGGGATAAAGGGTCTCGAATCTAGTTTGTCCGATATAGTGGCAGTGGGTGGCCGCCCAGAATTCGCTCTGGTTTCGATCACGGTTTGTAAGCGCGAGGATTTCGCCAAGGCCGAGGATATTTATGCCGGTATTCGTGAAGCAAGCGCTCGCTGTGGAGTAATTGTTATAGGCGGTGACACGACGGTCGGTGGAGATTCCTTAAGTCTCAGCGTGACAGCTATCGGAAGGATTCCGTCGGATGAATGGATTACTCCGCGCTCTGGGGCAAAGGTGGGGGATCTGATCTATGTTACTGGCGCTTTAGGCGGTTCCGCCGCGGGACTCCATCTATTTACCTCGAATATCGAAGGTTTCGAGCGCTTAAAGATGAAACACGTCGAGCCTAAATGTCGCGTCGATTTAGCTAACTCAATCGGCTTGCTCGCTACGTCGATGATCGATATTAGCGATGGGCTATCGAGTGAGCTTTATCACATCTGCGAAGCTAGTGGGGTTGGCTGTGTGGTGTACGAGGATCGATTGCCGATTGATCTAGATACGCGCGAATTAGCGGCTCGCGGTGACCTCAATCCCTTTCGTTGGGCGTGGAACGGAGGCGAGGATTATGAGCTTCTATTTACCTGCGATCCAAAAGACGCCGCTCTCGCTCCTGGAACGTTGATAGGTGAAGTCACTGAGGACCGTTCTGTTTTAGTCGCGCGCGGCGGCGCGCTGGAGCGGCTCGTTAGGGGCGGATACGATCACTTTGCCGTGTGAAACTGGTGTGTAAGCGCGGATCTACTGAATGCCGTACTGCGCCGTAATCTCGACTCGTAGGTCTATCGGCTTGGCATCAATGCTTGGCCCCGCTGGCATATCGGACATAGCCGCGGCCTCGAAGCTTCGCTTCGCCATAGGCATTGGCATCGGCCTTACTTCTGAGCCATCTTGAGCCTCGCTAACTAGAACCAATTTTCCGAGCGTTACACCAGCTCCTTGAGCGAGGATACGTGCTTTCGAGGCGGCGTTTTTCATGGCGATCTCAAGGCACGACTCACGCGCGGCTTTCAAAGTCGGTGGAGCGGCAAAAGTGCGTAACTCAGAAACCTCCTCAGAGCCTAGCTTAGAGCTGACTCCGATAATCTCACCAATTCGCGCGATCTCAGAGGTCTCGAATCTCGTGGCTAATTTTGCTCTGTAACCTTCACAATGGCGTTTACCTTGATCGTAGGAGCACTCTTGATCCACGACATACTCGGCTGTCTCAGAGATAAAGTCTTTTAAATTAAGATCCTTTACCGCGGCTTTTACAGCCTCGTGTGCCTTAATTGCCCTGTCGGAGGCCTCCTTTGTGGTTTTAGCGACCACTGAAGATCCGAGTACAACACTTCCACGATCCTGAACAACTTTGGTGAGACACTCGCCGCTGACAATGATTCCGCTTGAGGATCCTTCACGTGAGGGGGTTTCGGCGTGGGAGCTATCTAGCGCTACAAATGGCGAATGCAAAAAGATAGTTGAGAATATTATGAATAAAAGATTCATCTTTTTCATGTTGTCCTACTTAAGGAATAAGGCATCAATTACCAAACAAATAACAAGTCATCCTAGTCTCTTAGCACTGCTTTGAAGAACTCGCAATATCGACACGATTTACCCAATGTGATTGGCGTCATACCGGAGAAACGCTAAAGGTGGAAATGCGTTAACTATTATTGAGAGAAGGTGATAGTGTGAGCGGGGTATGGGTCATCCGACTCATAGCAGCCGATTGTAAATGTTCATCAAACGCGGCACGGTCAATGATCTAGGCCATGTGTACCTATTTAGTGAGGAGCGAATGTACGGTCTTGTAAATCAGGGATTGAAAGATATGGTTTGTCTTGATGCCGGTCAGGACACGTGGATGAGGATATGTCAGCAAGTTGGCCTTTCCCACCATGACTTTGACCTAATTGAGCCATATGATGACGCGCTCACAGCGAAACTAGTGGCCGAGATAGCGGCTGAGTTGAATATAGATGGACCCGCGGTTCTTACACGATTTGGGAAGTACTGGATAAAATTTACAGCCCACCAGGGCTACGGCCAGATCATGGATCTTTTCGGTAAAGACTTTAAAACCTGTCTTAAGAATTTGAATCGAATGCATGGCCACATGGGTTCGATGATGCCTGGCTTGAAGCCCCCGCGTTTTACTGTTGTTGATAGGGGGTCTAGTACCTTGGAGATCCAGTACTCGTCAACGCGAAAAGGTTTAGCTCCAATGGTTCACGGACTTCTAATCGGGCTAGCTGAGAAATTTAATGAGAAGGCGGAGATTAAATTATTACTCAGAGAGCCAGATGATGAATCAGATAGATTTTTAGTGGAGCTAGGGGGTGTGTGAGGACGTTTTTTGATGAGAATGATCTAGATTCTCTGCATCCTTTCGCCGCGCTAAGCGATCAATCGGGTAATGTTCTTTGGATGGGCCGGTCCCTGAGTAAACTGGCTCCTAGTCTAAAGATAGGCGTGTCAATTTGGGAGAGCCTGGAGTTGATCCAGCCAACTTGGCAAATTAAAAACATAGAGCTTTCTGAACTAGTCGGTGAGTTGATTACATTAGTAGCGACTAATTCAAAAGAGTGCAGACTTCGTGGGCATATCATGCGCCTGTCGGCGTTTCCTGATGGGTATTTTTTCGCGCTCCATTCAGCGCTCAATCCATCGCAACTCTCGCTTATTCAGAGGCTGGATATATCTGATTTTGTGCTTGGAGATCCAGTTTTCGATTTTATGCTTCTGGCGCGCAGTCTAGAGGTCTCTAATGAGCGATTGGCTCTGGCAAATTCAGAGTTGAAGCTCGACGTTAAGCTAACTAACACACTAAGAGATTTGGCGCATGCGGTATACCTAAAGGGTACGGAGGACTCCATTTATTCTGAATGTTTTGAGAAGCTCTCTAATGTCTTGGGGTGGGATATCTGCCATGTAGTGTTTGCTTCAGGCGATAGTCGAGATCTAAGGTCGAGTGATATATGGAAAGGTTCTGACCCACGGATCTTAAAAGCTTTCAAGGACTATTCTGAAAGGTTTCTCCAGGAATCACTTAACGAAATACCCGCCGAGGCGTGTAAGGAGTATAAGGTCAGTTGGGTCTCTGAGTATTCTTCTACGCGAGGCTTCAAGAGAAGCGCTTCTTTGGGAACCGCCGAGAGCGGATGCGCGGTTTGGGTTCCTATTGTAATTGACGGTAAACTAGTCGCGGTAATTGAGCTTTTTAGCTTAAAACAACACATTTACTCTGATACTTACCTGCACTTCTTTAACCTTCTCGGAATGCAGCTCGCCAGGGCCATTGAACACGTTCGGTGGCATCACGCGGAGCGCGAAAGAATAGCTCAGTTGGCGCAAGCAGCCAAAATGGCGACTCTTGGTCAGATAGCGGCCGGAGTAGCTCATGAGATTAGCAATCCGATATCAGTTGTTTCGTTAGTCTCAAGTATTCTGAAACAATCCGCGAAGTCGGGTGGCCATACAAAAGAGCTTTTAGATGCACAGGCCGCTAGGCTCGATCGCTGCGTTAAAAGGGTGGAAACGATCGTCGCTGAGCTAAAGGTCTTCTCTCGAGATGCATCGCGAGATCCGATGCGCATGGAGTCTCTTAAGAAGATTCTAGATGAGACCGTTGACCTGTGTGGGGCTAGTTTTAGCGCACAGCGCATAAAAATAATTCGTGATGAGGTTCCCGAGGATTGGATGGTATTCTGCCGTGCTCCTCAGTTGATGCAGGTTGTTTTAAACCTTCTCTCCAACGCCTATGATGCTGTATCTGAAAGCGAGGATAAATGGGTCAAAGTGGAGGTGAGTCAGATCGCGAATGGCTATGAGATCGCCGTTACTGACTCAGGGATGGGAATTCCCGTGGAACTCCGGGATAAGATCATGGATCCATTTTTTACCACAAAGGCCGCGGGTAAAGGGACTGGATTAGGGTTAAGTATCTCAGCAAATATTATGGTCGACCACGGAGGAAAGCTCTTCTTAGATGGCTCAACGGAACGGACTCGCTTTGTTGTAAGAGTACCTAAAACTCTTCCGGTTGATACGGCGGCGAATAGCTGCTGAGACGATGCAAAACCTCGTATACGCGAGTTTTTTCTCGGTAACGGCGCTGATCGCGCCGTTTGAGGGATGAAATTACGATGTTTAACCCGCCGCTTTTCCCTAAATTTACTCGATCTCTCGCGGCACCCCATCTCCGCGCCGCCAGATAGCAGCTACATCATCGGGCTCGTAGCTATCAGTTGATATCCCTACTGAGCTAATCATATTAAATACATCTTCTAGGGTAGGGGATTCATATGGCCAGGGGGTGTCAAATGGATCCTTGTCCTGATTGTGGGCTTCCAGAAAGAACTGACCGCTACGCGCTCCTAATTTTATCGGCTGATGAATAATTTTTACCGGTGTTCCAACAGTCACTAAGTTAAATAGTTTCTCAATATCCTCTGGATACATTCGGATACAGCCGTGACTTACACGCATTCCTATTCCAAAGGATCTAGAGTCATCTGTGCCGTGGATCAGATATCGTGGGATGCCAAGACGGAGAGCATACCGTCCAAGTGGATTCATCGGATCTCCTGGAGCCACGGCGCTGGGTAAATGCTCTCCTTCTAATTCATGTTCCTGAATTATAGATTGAGGAGGATACCATGCGGGATCCCTCTGCTTGGCGGTGATTGATGTGAGGCCCAAAGGTGTGCGCCAGGCGATGTCTCCTGCGCTGATCGGAAAGGTATGCACGGTCCTCCCGTGAGGTGGATAGAAATAAAGTCGTAGCTCAGCTAGATTCAAGACGATCCCCCGCCGCGGGGAGTCCGGGAGGATATAGAGCGCCGGTATCAACACAGAGCTTCCCGGAGTTGGCAGCCAACGGTCCTGCTGTGGGTTCGACGCGATAATCTGATCGTATCCTATATCGTGTCGACGCGCGATATCGAGCAGGGTTTCACCAGGAAGCACTGTTGTTGTGTAGAGCTTGCCGATCACGTTATCGGCGGATGAGGTGGGAAGATCAAACTCCTCCGCATATACCTTCATTCCGCCGATGCCCGTCAGTAGAGCGATGTATATCAGCGCCCAATGCCAGACGCGCATATCGAGATCTGACGCTACTTACGCATCGAGTGTCTAAAGCCACGATTAAGCATCTCCTCATTTCGCTCAGAGCGGCGATTGGCCTCCTCAGCGATCGTAAGAGCTCGATCAGCGACACGACGTGTCTCGGTCACTTCGTTGCGAACCGTGTTAACCTCTGAGTGCGTTGCACATCCGGTAATTGAGATAGTAGCAAGAGCGACAGTTAGAGCAGTTATTTTGTGTATAAGCATAGTTAAGTACCCCCAGAAAAATATTGAAGGTATTCTAGCGTGAAATTGTTGCGGTGGGGGTGTTGGTGATCAGGGATGGATGCACTAAATCGCAATCCGCTGCAATTCAGCCAGCAGCTCCGGAAACCGAGTATACCCCGTCTCTGAATTTAGATGCCCAGCGCCTGGAATAACTATCGGCTGAACCTCCAATTCTCTCGCTATCGTAAGAAGTTGCTCCTGCGGAACGTACTGGTCATCGTCTCCCATAAAATAGCTGAGCTCTCCGGCATTAGCGCGGATCGCGCTCCAGTTAAATGGGTGATCTAGAAAAGATGAATTTAAAGTATCTATCTCTGGCATCCCTATTTGACCGAGAGGCGGAGAGACGAGCACTGTTGCCTTCACAGGATGCTCTAATTTTTCTAGGATCCGCATACAGAGAACAGCACCCAGGCTGTGACCTATAAGAATCGTTTGCTGATCTATCGGTGGACACTGCTGATTAAAAGCAGCTAACCATGATCTTAGTGAGTGATTCTGTGGTGACGGCAAAGTGGGCACATAAGTGGGGATGCCGTTCTCGATTAACTGAGTCGAGAGCCAAGGAAACCAGTTGCCTGCTGGGGATCCCATGGTTCCGTGGCAGATTATGGCGTGCATAAGAGAGAGAAAAAAAGTTAGTGAAAGGTTAGTTGGAGGGTAACACTAATCGCTAAAAGCAGGAATGAAATAAGCAGAACCGGATTAAAGTTAGTTTTCCGATGAAGAAGAGGCTGTAAAGCATAGGCGCCAAAACCGACAAGCATGGCCTTATCAAGCGAGAAGGTCAAAAAGGTTATGACCGCCATAACAATACCGACTATAAGGTCAAATCTTTCGAAGTTCTCCTTGGGTAATAAAGCGTACCCTACATAAACTAGGACGCCAGATGTCGCCACCACCGGCACAAGAGAAACTAGGGGAGTAAATACTAAGCTTGCTAGCATCAGAACTCCGCATGTAATCGCGACGATACCGGTGCGCCCGCCAGCATGTATACCTATCGCGCTCTCGACATACGTAATGACACTCGTTGTGCCGAGCAGCGCCCCTCCTATTGTTCCGATACCATCGACATACATGGCCTTCTCTAAGCCAATAACGCCCTGATCTTTAGAGCGCAGATTCGTCGCGGCAGTCAGCCCAATAAATTTGCCTATGCTTCCGTAGAAGTCGATTAGAAATAGGACTAAAAATACCGTTAAAGTGGATCCGTTAATAAACGGCCACCAATCGAGCTCTCCGACTCCGCGAAGCATGCTTGTTGAAAAACTCGTCGTAGTATCAGCAGAGATACCAGCGCTCACACAAAAGAGAGTACTAATTATTATCGCGATTAAGAATGAGCTGCCGCTTAATAATCGCGCTCCAAAGGAAGCGGAATTAACGAAGAGACGCAGAGTCACGCACACCGCTAGTCCGATGTAGAGAGTTATCGCCTCTGGAGTTGCCAAGGAACCGAAGGCGGATGGAAAGCCCCGGTCAAATACTACTAGCTTCGCTAGAAAGAGGCCGATCGTTACAACAAAAACTCCGACGCTAAGAGCCAGATTAGATTGAAGTCCAAGGGGAATAGAGCGAATAATCAGTCCGCGTATTGGCAGCCAAGTTAGCAGCACGCACAACACTCCCGACCAGAACACGGCTCCGAGTGCCTGACCAACCGATAGCCCCATGATCCCGATAGCGGAGAACGCCACGAATCCGTTCATCTCAAGACCTGGAGCCAGAGCGAAGGGGAGGCGGGCCCATAGACCCATCAGAATAGATGTTAGTCCTGAGGCTATAGCTGTGGCGAAAAGAACCGAGCCAGCGTCGAATCCCCCTTTGGCTAGGATAGCTGGGTTTACCACGAGTATATACGCGAGGCTAAAGTAAAGAGACACTCCAGCCATGATCTCAGTTCTTAGCGAGCTGCCCCGAGAGGTGACCTGAAAGAATTGATCCCAGCAAGGCGGTTGGATGGTTTTTGGGGTGGACGGTTCAGTGCTAGAATTCATGGGTCGCATAAAATTATCCTAAAAAGGGCCACTAAGAAAGCGGGGCTAAACTCCTCCCTACGGCGAAAGCGTATCTTGAGCTGCTTTTTGAATTTTAGTGACGAGAAAAAATCCTTAATTTATCGCAGAGTTCGACGAGCTCGGTTCGACTGAGCTCGCCGAAGTCAGCCGAGCCGTGGATACATCTCCGTCCTTTGCTAAGGCTAGGATCGGCGAGGCTTTTGTCGGACCGGCAGTAGCCATGGCGTAGTCAGTGCGGTTTTTTCTCGCTGATAAATATTCTTAAGTACGCTACAGTTAGAGTGGCCTTTATTTGTACCCCTCGCTATCGAGATTGTATTATGAACAAGCCTAAGATAATAAATGTGTACTTTAAGGAAGAAGATTACACACTGATCCGTGAAATAACCAAGTTGTACAAAATCTCTGTGGCGGAATGGATGAGAAGAATCGCGCTTAGGGAGGCAGAACGCGATCGTAATCTAATAGAAAAGAAGCTTGAGCCTGAAGAGGCCCTAGCAGCGATCTCCAGAATGAATTTACCGGTAGGCCCAGCGCGTACAATGACTAGGGAAGGCCGGCAAAACCTACCCGTAGCGAGAAAGTGGAGGTTGAGTTGATATTCGATTTTCGAGATGGGAAAAAACCGCAAGTGTATCCCCTGTGAT
>JBIKWQ010000083.1:0-12933 GCA_044356215.1 Bdellovibrionota bacterium
CATAAAATGGCCGTTCTCTGTGTCCTCTGCGTCCTCTGTGGTGATAAAGAACTGCGATGCCCTAAAAAGTTAGCCGGAGGGTTTAGTAGGGGCTGAGGGGGTGGTAGAATTGGGGGATGACTAGCCTTCAAATCGACAGACCAGGTGCGCCAGACAACAACACTACACTCCGCTCAGAAGCTGCTGCTAAGTCCAACGGACACAGTAGCAAAGCTAGCAGACCGATGGTAGGCAGGGCGGCACATTCATCAACAGAGGACTCGGTATCTCCAGGATTAAGGGGTCCTCAGAACCTAAAAGGAGAAATAAATGCCGATTTTGATTTAGCTCCTGTACCGCATTCCAAATATCAATTCCTCGAACCATTCCGGCAGATCTTAGTATCATTAAGTCTGGTTCGGCCTCGGGGAGCAAACCCGCTAGCGTGGCGAATGCTTAAAGAGGTTAAACCAACAAATCATCCCGAAGATGTCTCTCAAATGAAATCTCAACAAGAAATCCTAGCTATCAAATTAACAGGTAAGCTAACCGGAGCAAGTGCTGTCCATATAATGAGCAGGAACGGATTCATATTAGACTCTGCAATCAAACTAGACGACGGCACTTGGGTCTTCAGCAAAGCCCGTGAGGGATACGAAAAAAAACGCTTCCATTCTTTTCCAGACAGAAAGGAACGATGGAAAGGTAAAAAATGAGTCCCTCCCCCTTAAAGCCCTGAAAGCGCATTAAGCCTCCCCCTCTCCGCCCTCTTTCTCTCTTTGTAAAATTCTCCCCTCAAGCAGCTACCTCGAAGCACCCAAGCCTCCTGCCTCTGTGGTAAAATTTATAAACAACGAGACCAGCGAGAAAAACGAGAGCGAACAGCCAGCTCCAAGCCCTCCCCCTCGCCGCCCTCTTTCTCTCTTTGTAAAATTCTCCCCTCAAGCAGCTACCTCAAAGCACCCAAGCCTCCTCCCTCTGTGTTAAAAAATTACTAACAACGAGATCAGCGAGAAAAAGAGAATTAACAGCCAACACCCAAACCCTCCCCCTCGCCGCCCTCTTTCTCTCTTTGTAAAATTCTCCCCTCATGCAGCCACCTCAAAGCACCCAAGCCTCCTACCTCTGTGTTAAAAATTCCCAACATCAAGACCAGCGAGAAAAACGAGCTACCATACCCACCCCATGCGACATTTCGCCGCATTTACCCCGCGCATCTTCTTAGCTACAAATCCTCTATGAAACACAACAGCCCAACTAGCTATCCGCTAGCCAACTGATGTAACGTACCAGGATAAAAACTATGAAAAAAATACTAGCACTAACCCTCTTACTCACCCTCACCACCCTCACAGCATGCGGCGGCGGAGGATCAGGATCATCTGGAACAGTTATCGAAGGAACCCTGACACAGAAAGGCTCAGTTGTTCACTCGGAGAAAACAGCTAACATCGTCAACGCCAAGCACTCTGACGGCGAAAGGATAGGCGACGTTAAGGTCTGCATCCTGAACGAATGTTCCATCACTGATGACAACGGCCAATGGGGGGTTAATGTAAATGACTTTACAGGTGGAGACTTGCCCATCACTCTAGACGGCCACGGGATAAACGCCTCAACCAAGATCTCCCTTCCAGCTTCAGCCAAGGATGTCTCTGTGGACCTGGGCCGCAACGCCAACAACATCACCGTTGAAAAGCTAATGATTGATGGCGAGGACCATACCGGACACGACCATTCTCACGAATAGTTTCATATGAAGTTATTAGGTCGCTTGTTATTAACTGCTAGAATCGCCGCTGGCGCTGCCTTCTCACTGACAGCGGCTCTAACAAACACTAGCTGGGCCTGCGACCCGTGTGGACTGCACAACGCAGTCCAGGTTCCCGGGGTCATAAATTCGATGCGCGCCACCGGCTTGCAGCCTGGCGCCGTCACCCTGGGAGCCCAACAACAGGTGAGCACCTTCAATGTTCGCGGAGAAAACGATCTCCGGACAACTAATACCGACCTAGAGTTAATTAAATCCCTCTCTGTCACTCAATTATCATTGGGATACAACCTCAGTAGCTCGTTCGCCACTCAGATAAACACCCCATTCATAGTAAGGAACTACGACCGGTTTGAGCGCTTTCGGAAAGTAAACGACACCGAATCAGGCATCGGAGATATAAGCCTTTTAGGCACATATTCCCCATATTCATACACAGATGTAGATAGTCGCTTCTTTGTGGCCGCACAGAGCGGAATAAAGTTACCAACCGGCGATACAGGCTCACTGAAACGGGTCGCAAGTGAGGATCAAACAACCGCAGATCAACGTATTCAGGGACGTGGCCTAACCTTAGGAACCGGCTCAGTCGATCTGCCGATTGAAATTGTAAGCTACGGCCGACTCGGACGCTTTGTCGGATTCGGCACAGCGCAGTATACAGTTCGCGGTGAAGGTGCGGCCGATTATCGATTCGCCAGTGACTTGGTCTGGAGCGTCGCTCCAGGGTACCTATTTCTGATCGGAGAAGACGAGAGTCTTTCGCTATCTCTACTAGTATCAGGAGAGAACAAAGGCGATGACCGTTTAAATGGCGCTAGACTCTCAAAGACATCCTCAAACAACACCTATGTAGGAGGCGAACTCTTTTATGCAGTAAGCACAAAAGGCTCGTTTCAGCTCGCGCTGGAGGTTCCAGTTTCACTAAACGTCGGAGGCGCCGCGGTGGAGCCTGAGCTGCGCGCTAGAATCGGGGCCGGCTGGAGTTTTTAGCGGTCCTGGGCAGATCCCCCCGCTCGGTTACTTTTATGTTCCCCCTATCACCAGCAACTATCTTCACGGGCCGAAGCCTGGCGACTAATCCGGCGTCATCAAGGGCAGTGATATTTTCGTCTTTTGCGTTTCTATGAGCTCTTAATAAATCTTTTAAGATAAATCCCTGTGGGGTCTGAACGGCATAAAGCCCAGCTCGATCAACATACTCGGATATCAACCCATCAGCCGCTGCACGACACACGGAATCACTAACTTTTACCGCCGCTGTTACAGCTCCGTGTTGGACGACTCCATCAAGAACAGCTTCGATCACCTCATTGCTTAAAAAACACCTCGCCGCGTCGTGAACCAATACTTGCGAATCAGGGGAAACGCCTAGCTCATTAGCCAAATACTCAACACCAAGACACACCGACTCCTGCCTCGTCGCGCCACCAACAATCACCGAAACAGCGCGGACCCCTGAAAGCTCCTGACTAAACCTCTCACGCCAATCACCGGGCACACAAACAACTATCGCTGAGCACTCTCTATGCTTGGCAAATCGCTCGACACTCCACCGCAAGATCGTCTTTGTGGCAGCAACTCCGCCATCGTCTGCCGAAATCTCTAGGAGAGTTTTAGGAATAGGCGCACTCATCCTGGTGCCGCTTCCAGCCGCAGGGATGACTACAACAAAACTCATCGTAGGAACTCTTTTACTACGCGAACAGAGCCCGCAGCTCGCCGACTACTTTGTCGTGTGGCCTAGCTTTAGCTATCGCTATCTCTGAAACCAGTAACGACTCAGCCATATCGAGCATCTTCTTCTCGCCGAATGAGAGCTCTTTGTCAGCGCTCAACACAAGAAGATCGCGAAGCACGATAGCGATCTCAAAAACGGATCCTGTCTTAATCTTCTGAGAGTACTCGCGGAAGCGTCTATTCCAGGTCTGTGTATCGATCTTAAAATCTCTGTCTTTCAGAATTGAGAAAACCTCATCGATCGCCTTCTTATCGACGATCTTGCGGAGCCCGTTAGCCACTGCCTGAGAAACAGGAACCATAACCTTCATTCCGCTATCGAGGATCTTGATGTTGTATATGTGATGCTCCTGGCCGCCAAGAACGGTTGTGCGGATACCCTCAATCTCTCCGACTCCGTGTCCTGGATAAACTATCTTATCGCCACTCTTAAAATTAATAGCATTAGGGCTTAAACCCTGATCCATTACGGTCTTATCAACTCCAACCTTAGCGGCCGTTATCGTGGTGGTCGTTACGGCATCTACCGAAAATCTGCCGGTGATAACTTTCGCTCCTCCTATGCTCGGCTCAGAGCGACTAATCTTGGTTGCCGGAACCTTACTCATCTCCGCTACTTTAGTCTTTGTCTTGGTCACTAATGAGAGCGCCTTCTTGCTGGCCTTGAGGTTCACTACTTCCGCTGTTTTAACTAGCCGTGAATTACCCAAAGCCTCTGCAACAGAAACCTTTGCCGCAACGATTGCTCCTGACTTTAGCTGAGGGATGCTCTTTGAGGACTTGGCGCCACTGACTGCTGTTAATTTAGGCGTCGATGGAGAGGCTTTCCGAGTATCACTCTTTGGCCCGGCCTTCTTATCGAACCGAACTACCTTGTTCGTTGATTTAGTCTTAGTTGTTGATGTTTTCGACGACTTGGAACCAGTAGATTTTGACTTCAAGGCTTCTCCCCTCCATTGGGAATCAAGTGGGTATTGACGGCGACCGAAAAACGCGCAAGATTCCGGTTAACTTTACCTTGCGATTTGGCGATCAATCCGTGGTCCTAAACCGTCCCCGGCAGTAACGTTCTCCGCAACGCCGCTTCGATTTATCCACCTCCACCGATAGGGGATAATACCAAATTACACCCCACATCGTCAAACAGGGGTAGGGCGTCTGGATATGGGGTATGTAGCTGTAAATATGGGGTGTTGGGGGGCCGAGGGGCTTCAACGCATAAAATTTATTTAAAATAGGGGGTCACCCTCTCCCTCCCCACACCCCAACCGCCTCTTTAAGTGACTCGCACTTATTTTGATCCATGAAATTTATTAATCCCTGATTAAGCTCTTTAACAAAGCCTGGGCCGCCATAAACAAGTCCTGTATAAACCTGCACCATGTCCGCTCCTGCGGCCATCATTGATAAAACATCTTGAGCGCTGGAGATTCCTCCCACTCCTATAAAAGCCATCTTACCTCTAGTTCGCGCACCAATGAATTTTGCTACCTCAATTGCGCGCTTGAATAATGGCCTACCGGATAAACCTCCCATCTCATTAATCTGAGTTTTTATTCCGTCCCTGGAGATCGTTGTATTTGTGGCAATTACCCCAGAAACCCCAGTATCGGCACAGCATGCAATCGCCTCCTCAATCGCCTCAAAGGTAAGATCAGGCGCCAACTTCACAAAGAGTGGCTTCCGTTCAACATTGAGGCTCTGCAAGGCTCTTAAAAGCCCTTCTAACCGCTCACGTTCCTGTAGCTGGCGCAATCCGGGTGTGTTGGGAGATGAAACGTTTACCGTCACATAATCAACGTAAGGGAGCACCTTCTTAAACGAGTAGGCGTAATCCTCTACTGCTTGGTCAATTTCAGTAACTTTAGATTTACCGATATTCATTCCTATCTTTGGTAAGACTAAAGCGCTGGCCCTGGCTCTTTTCAGCCGCTCAGCAATTACATCAGCTCCTTCAGATGGAAATCCCATCCTATTGATTAACGCCGCGTCTTCAACCAAACGAAATATGCGTGGGCGCGGATTCCCAGCCTGCGCTTTGGCTGTAACTGTTCCAAGCTCGATATGCCCAAATCCAAGCGCGTTCCACAAACCCAGCATCTCAACATTCTTATCAAAGCCAGCGGCGAGTCCGACAGGATTCGAGAATCGCATTCCCGCGACCTCTAAGTGGAGCCGGGCATCATCAATCGCGAAAAAGCTCCGCATCGCTCGCGAGACTACGGAGATATTAACTGGTCTGCAGACAGCGCGCATAAAGTCGTGCGCGTTCTCAGGTTGCATACTGAACAGGACTGGTTTGATTAACAACTTATACATCAGGCGTCTCCCCCCTTATTCTGACTAGATCAAGCCTCATCGTTATCGCATCCTCTGAATTATCTGAGTAGTAGTGCTTACGGATCCCGACGCTTCTAAACCCGGCCGAGCGATAAAGCCTCTGGGCGGCTTCATTCGATACTCGAACCTGCAAGGTCAATACCCTTATGTTCTCAATTCGCGACACGCGCAACAGATCGTCTAACAAGGACCGCGCAAACCCTCGCCGCCTGTACTGCGCATCTATGCCAAAAGATACTATGTGCGCCTCGTCCATAACGAAATGCGCGATCAGATATCCGACGAGGAGCTCATTTACAAATACCCCTCTGACCCGCGCCGCTGGATTGTTTAACTCCCCTTCAAAGAGCCGCTCTGACCAATGCTTAGGATTCCACTGACTATCGATCTCGACCAGTCGGCTCAACCATAAAAGCGAAACCGGCGCCACCTGAGTTACCTCAGAGTGAACGCCGGTCTCGTTCTCTGGCGCACCTGCCCGCTTTGACTCGGGGAGCTCCATCTATTTCACCAAAGACTTACAGAGCAGCCTTGGCCTTCTCTGCCACTACGGCGAAGGAAGCTGGATCTGTGTAGGCCAACTCTGCCAACACCTTTCTGTCCAACTCAACCTGAGCCTTGCTTAAACCACGGATTAGAGCGCTGTAGCTCAAACCACTCATGCGAGCAGCTGCGTTGATACGAACGATCCAGAGACCACGGAAATCACGCTTCTTAGCGCGACGGTCACGGTATGCATACTGAAGAGCCTTCTCAACAGAGCGCTTTGCGAGCTTAAAACAGTCGCTGCGACGTCCACGGAAACCCTCTGCTAACTTCAAACGTCTCTTGTGACGACGGCGACTAGCGAATCCACCCTTAACTCTCATCTTAAACTCCCTGCTATCTCGAAACTCTTAAACTTAAAAACCGTATCGGGCTATTAGCCGTACGGAAGCTGCCTACGAACCGCATTAGCATCTGTATCCGCTACTAACTTGTTTTTACGCAAGTTTCTGCGACGCTTCGGACCCTTTGTTGAGGTCTTGTGCGAGTGATGAGCTCCACCACGTTTAATCGTTCCCTTCTTGTTGATCGAGAACTTCTTAGCTGCTGTGCGATTTGTCTTTATCTTTGGCATAAAACTCCTACGGAACGCCATTATTTACACTTTCCAGGCGCCTGGATCAAGGGCAGGACCCTAAAATTACCAGCCTTTTTGTCTTAAATGAGCTGCTTTTGGCTCATAACCATGCGGAACTATGGGAATAGGCGCGCACAGAGTCGAACTGTGGACCTCTTGCCTGTCAAGCAAGCGCTCTAACCAACTGAGCTACGCGCCTTTAAATTCATTACTGACCGGGCGGAAGTATAGTCCACTTAGCCTGGGCGTTCAAGGAGTCGGCTGGCGATATCGCCTCCTCCTCCTTCCCCTACTCTTGCTCCCTGCTGGTCAATCCCTAAATAAAGTTTACATCAAATAAGCTATTTTTAGGTAAGGGGGCCACGGAGCGATGAATAGCTGTTACAGGGGAATAGCGATAACCAAGCCTAGGGCAAGCCCACACTAAGCGGCGCGGGAGCGCCGCGCTCCGAAAGATGCTACTTTAATCCTAGCCCCTGGGATCCTCTGTGTTCCTCTGTGTTTCCATTCTAGATGTTACGGATAGGGAGAAAACCACAGAGGTACACAGAGGATCACAGAGGATCACAGAGGTTATAACCCAAAGAGTCAGCCAGGCCACGATTAAATTATATTCCCCCCTCTGTGTTCCTCTGTGGTTTCCTCTTCCCTTGAGCCTGTAGAACTATCTTAGAATAAATTCTACATCGAGGTCGCGGAGGGCCACGGAGATTTAACTTTGCTTATTTCACCTATCTGAACAGGAGGAGATAGGTGCAGGTGCAGGATAAAGAAAAGGATTAGGACAACAAAGATGTAAACTCTATTTAGGGATTGACGGAAAACGCACCCTTGGCTGTAGATTATCCGCAGCTTCTTAGCCCGGCGCCTTAAAAACAGTGAAGGTCTTAATCAGATCAAAAGCTCTCTGGAACTGAGGATCTTTCTTACCCCACTCAAGCAAATCGACCGTTTCTGGGTTAATCGCCGCGACATCCGGTGCGACCACCTCTGTCTTGTTCAGCTTTCTAAGCGCGTCTCCCTCGCCTTTCTGACCCGACTGAGCAGAAGGATTCTCAATCGCTCCTGGAAGGTCCTCTTCACGGATCTCAGAGAGCGGGCTTTTACGAGTTTGAACCGGCTCCTTCTCAACACCTTGGGAGATATCAACCTCGATATCAGGCTTCACTCCACGAGCCTGTATGGAGTTTCCACTCTTGGTGTAATACAGCGCAGTAGTTAAAGTTAAAGCGCCTCCATTTTCAAGCGGAGTAATAGTCTGAACCGAACCCTTACCGAAGGTCTGCTGGCCAAGGATTAGCGCCCGGCCGTGATCCTTTAACGCGCCAGCAACGATCTCAGATGCCGAGGCCGATCCAGAATTAACGAGAACCACCATCGGATACTCAGGCTCAGTGCCACGGGCGTGCGCGAAGAACTTCTGCTTCTGCGCCTCTACACGACCATCGGTGTAAACGATCACTCCCTCTTTGAGGAACATATCACCGATCTTTACCGCCTGTGCTAAGAGACCACCTGGGTTGTTACGGAGATCTAAGATTAATCCACGCAATTCGGGGAGCGAGCTGTCTTTTGTCAGAGTCTTTAGAGCTGTCTTAAGATCATCAGCGGTGTGCTCCATAAATTGGCTTACCCGCACGTAGCCGAATCCGTCTCCTAAATAGCGCGCCTTTACGCTATGCACGGCTATAGTATCTCTGACGATCGTTACATCGACCAGATCTCCCGCGCCCTTTCTGCTGAGTGATATCTCAATCGGCGTACCTTTAGGACCACGCAGCCTTTTGACCGCATCGACCAACGAAAACTCTTTTGTAAATTTGCCATCGATCTTGACGATGATGTCACCAGGGCGAACACCAGCTTTCTCCGCCGGAGAGTCCTCCATTGGAGCCACTACTACAAGCAATCCCTCTTTGATCGTGATCTCAATACCGAGGCCGCCGAACTCACCTTTTGTCTGAACCTGCAGGTCCTGATAAAAATCCGGGTCGAGGTATCCACTGTGAGGATCAAGGGTCCCTAACATCCCCTTAATGGCGCCCTCTACGATCCTCTTATTTTCAATATCGCTTACGTAGTCGCGCTTTACTACAGAGAGAACATCTGTGAAAACTTTTAATTCTTCGAAGAGATTCGACTTACCCGACTCGCGCGCACTTACCTCAGGGAGATCTCGCCCACCAAAAACTAGGGCCGCGCCGAACACGACGCACATCACGGTTAGTAATTTTTCTCTAGTAGACAAACCCGAAATCACAAATCCTTCTTTTCGCGCCTTCGCACACCCCTCCGGTGCCGCCGTTCTGGTGACATCGCCTGGTTTTATGATGCCAACGATGAAAAATAAGGATCGCGTTTCAACGCAAAGAAACACCAGTCTAAGTAACCGGTAAATCTCTACTCTGAATTCTCTCCTAGCGCTTTCAGATAGCCGACCTTGATGCCACTCCTTATAACTATACTTAGTAAGCGCCTCTGGTTCAAGGATATTCGGCTATTTTTACTTTAAAATTCAACTAACTAATGCTCGGCGACAGCCAGAGCGAAAATCATCCTCAGGCAAAGCACCGTCAGTCGTCAAAACGATAGCTGGGGCCTCAAAAAGTTTTATCTTGCCTCAAAACGCCCTTCAGGTAACCTTGCCCAGAATTTCGCTTCTCGAGGAGAACTATGTCGGCAACGCTTCTTGGACTTGATATTGGCAGCTCTTCAGTTAAAGGGGTGCTTATTGATGCGACCACTGGGAAGGTAATCTCGCACGCCTCATCACCAGCTACTGAGATGGCGATCGCAGCAGAGCACCCAGGTTGGGCCGAGCAACACCCAGATCTCTGGTGGGAGCACGCTTGCCGCGTCATAGGCGCTATAAGAGCGGCGACTCCTGGTCCATTAACTGATTTAAAAGCGATCGGCATCGCCTACCAGATGCACGGACTAGTTTTAGTCGATAAACAGGGAAAACCACTCAGACCAGCTATCATATGGTGTGATAGTAGAGCTGTCCCATACGGGGATAAGGCCTTTAATAGACTAGGGCCTGAAGAGTGCCTTAAGCGCTACGGCAATTCACCTGGGAACTTTACCGCGGCTAAGCTAGCCTGGGTTCTGGAGAATGAGCCGCACGTCCTTAAAGAGGCAGCCGCCTTCATGCTGCCTGGAGACTACATAGCACTGAAGCTGACCGGTGAGTTCGGAACAACCCGCTCAGGGCTCTCAGAGGGGGTACTGTGGGATTTCTCGAGAAACGCCCCAGCCATCGCTGTGCTTGAGGCTCTTGGATTATCCCCGAATCTAGTTCCGAATGTTACCGAGAACGTCGCTCCTTTCGCCCCGCTGCGCGCCGATGTGGCACGAGAGCTGGGGCTCCCCGCCAACATTCCGGTAACGTATCGTGCCGGGGATCAACCTAATAACGCTCTTGCTCTAAACGTATTACAGCCGGGCGAGATCGCCGCGAACGCTGGAACTTCTGGGGTCGTCTATGGAGTCACTGACAAGCTAGGTGTCGACGCCCGCTCACGGGTCAACAACTTCCTGCACGTTAACAGCAAATCCGGCGCGGAGCGAGTTGGCGTTCTCATGTGCGTAAACGGCACAGGTAGCTTTTATCGTTGGGTCCGTGGAACCTTTGCCAGAGATCTCTCCTATTCCGAGCTGAATTCTATGGCCGCAAAATCAGCTATTGGCTCCGATGGGCTAGTGGCTATGCCTTATGGAAACGGCGCAGAGAGGACTTTAGGCAATCTGAATTTAGGCGCGTCGTTTGACTCCATCGACCTAAACCGCCACGGTATAAATGAGATCTTAAGAGCAACTCACGAAGGGATCGTTTTCTCACTCTGCTACGGAGTTGAGATTATGAGGACCATGGGCCTAGCACCCGCGCGCGTGCGGGCTGGTAACGCCAATATGTTTCAGAGCCCACTATTCCGCGAAACATTCGCCACAACGCTGGGCGCTCCCGTTGAACTCTATACGACAGACGGTGCCGAGGGTGCCGCTCGTGGCGCTGGGATCGGCGCTGGACTATTTTCATACTCGAACGCCTTTGTGGGGCTAAAAAGCGAATTAACGATCGAGCCTAATCAACAGGCTCAATCGGCCACTCAAGCGGCGTACGAGCGATGGAAGAGCGTACTGGAGAGGAAGTTACTCGCTATTCGCTAATAAACATAAATCCTGGAGGATCTTTATTTATGACAACAAAGAAACAGTTTCATAGCTTGTGCCGTTGGACCTTTAACTCGGGTAAGGGAGGCTTTGTTCCAGGATCGATTAGACCCCAATGGTCCGCGGAGAAGCTTAACGTAGTTGAGATTATTAACCTGATTAACACCAAGATTCGCCCTAGATTACCGGGTCACATTGAGCTTGGGTTTGAAGTGCACTACGACACTGAGATCGATGAGAAGACAGCACCAGCTGTGGCCGACGCTCTTGTTAACGCGAAGATGTATCTGGCGATGATTACTCCTGGACTACACTCGCACCTTGGATACGGCGGACCAGCATCACTCGATGCTGCAGAGCGCGAGATAGCCACAAAGTTAAGTTTCGGAACTGTGGACCTTGCCTATGGGCCTCTAAAGAAAGCGTGGCACCCTGACGCATCAAAGGCTCCGACATTGGTGCTCTGGAACGGCTCGTACGGATACGATTTAGCCACTCCTGCTATTAAGCAGATGTATCAGAACCTAAAAGAGGCGGTCGCGGCTCTTTGCGCCTACGAGGACAAGAAAGGAGCGCAGCTATACATGGGTATCGAACCTAAGCCAAATGAGGGACACCCTTCAATGCTTCTTCCGACGGTGGCGTCAGCGCTGCTTTTCTGGAAGCGCCTCAAAGAGGAGTTCGGAGTAAATCTCAAGAAGCGTGGACTAAATAAAGAGTTCGGTCATTCTGAGATGATCGGATTAGATTCAGTTTACGACACAGTAGAAGAGATCGATAACGACGCGATCGCTCACATGCATCTAAACAGCCAGGGCTACAACGACGGGATAACTCTCGGTGGACCAGGCAAGTACGACATCGATCACGGCCTAAAGATTAACGGCATCAATATCGCCATAGCCTCACTAGTAGCTGAAGCAGGTTACGACCGTTGGTATGGCCACGATATGCAGGCACGGGCGTATGACAACGAGACTCAGGGACTCGACCGAGTAATTCGCAGTATCCTCTCGTGGGATGCGTGCCAGAAGGCTGCCGCTGAGATTAACTTAAACGATCTAACCAAGGCGCTCTCGGTACGTGAGACTGGGCGTGTTGAGGATATGATGCGACACGCCGTAGTCAGCGCGCATAAGCATTTTGATGTGATGTATAGGGGGTAGCGAGGTTATCGGGGGAGGTTTAAGAGCTCGGCGTCATTGTAAAGAGTATAGACGCCTTGGCCCGAGCTTCCTCCCCTCTTCTCCTTGTCTTGCGCCTATTTCTTCCTCCTTCTCCTTCTCCTCATCTTGCACCTGCACCGGAGGGCCACGGAGATTTCACTTTGCTTATTTCACCTATGTCTCTGTAGACGAAGAGGAGGAGATAGGTGCAAGTGCAGGATTAGGATAAGGAGGGGACAAGAGAAGGAAAAGAAGGGGCAGGAGATAGAGGCCATGTAGAGAGGTCAATCCCTAAATAAGTTTTACATGTTTTTCTCCTAATCCTTCTCTTCATCCTGCACCTATCTCCTCCTCCTTCTCCTCGTCCTCATCCTGCACCTGCACCGGTTTCCTTCTCCTAATCCTCGACATCGAGGTCACGGAGGGCCACGGAGATTTACCTTTGCGTATTTTACCTATCTCTCTGTAGATGAAGAGGAGGAGATAGGTGAAAGAGGCCGCGTAAAATTACCTCACCCCGCCCTCCCCAACACCGATACAGGATCCACCGGCGCTCCATTCTTGCGGGTCTCAAAATAAAAATTTCTGCCTTTTGAGTCTGCCTGAGCTGTCACACCTACTACATCGCGCCTGTTCACTAG
>JBIKWQ010000084.1:0-12927 GCA_044356215.1 Bdellovibrionota bacterium
CACCGATAAAACTAAATAACTGCCAATAAAATGGCCGTTCTCTGTGTCCTCTGCGTCCTCTGTGGTGATAAAGAACTGCGATGCCCTAACGACCCCACAGCTCGATAATAGCTTACAGATAAGCTCTAATACCCACTCAATAAATCAAGCCAGCAGAGCCATTTACCTAACCCAGATCCCGACTTCAGGAAGCTCAAAAACATGAGTATTATTAGCCTCTTTAACAACAGCTTTTACCATGTGTCGTCCGGGCCTTAGCTGCCAGAGATACCTTAAGTTGGAACCATCTCCGCGGTAAACCTCGATATTATCAACAAACCACCGCACTTCTGTAAGTGGCACTGAGGAGCTAAGCTGAAAAGCGAAAGCCTCGCGTTCGTCTGGGACCCGTGGGTCCATCGCTAAATTAAGCCCCGGCGTGGGTAACTCAATCTTGACCTGTGTTTCGTCCTTCAAAAGGGCGTTCTCGCTAATAATACGCTCTTCGAAATTGTGTTTAAGCTCACAGTGGTGTTGCGGTTCGGTATTCGGAATAAAGACCTCGCTCTCTGAAGGGCAGAGCGGCGTTGCTAATTTACCACTCTTAAGGCAGATCGACTGCGAGAGCAGAGAAGGTGATAGATATAGGCCACGATTATCGCGGCCCTTCTCTAGCTCCGAGAAGATCGAGCGTAGGACCAGAGCTGGTCCACGGGCTCCGCTGATCGAAGACATTGCCGAGCGATTTAAATTGCCGAGCCAGACACCGACTGTGAAATTATCTGAATAGCCGATGGCCCATGCGTCTCTGTAATCAGATGAGGTTCCGGTTTTAATCGCCGTCTGATTTGGAAAATTAAGAAGACCATCGTTTCCGAACTCAAGTCGACGTGCTTGGGAATCAGATAAGATATCACCGATTATCTCGGCAACCTCTGGATCAAATATCCGATTTTCTCTGCGCTCTAGTAACTGCGGATCTCCACGTACCGCCGTAATAGGTATGAACACTCCGCGACGAGCGAGAGCTAAGTAGGCTCTTGTAAGCTCAAGGAGTGTGACCTCTCCATTTCCTAGAGCTAGACCCTCTCCGTAAAAGTCAGAGGGTTGATTGAGAGAATCGAAGCCTGCCCTGTGTAGAAGCTTCAATAGCTCCTCTTTGCCAAATCGCTCGACAGCGCGGACTGCTGGGATGTTGAGAGAGTTTCCAAGGGCAGCACGGAGTGTTACCGGACCATAGTGAACCCGACTGTAGTTATTGTATGTGTGCAGCCCAGCCCCTACACCTTCAGCGAGAGGAGAATCCTCGATAATAGTGGCCGCTGTCCACCCGCGGCTTAGAGCGAGCGCGTATAAGAAAGGCTTCAAAGTTGAGCCAGGTTGCCTTGCGGCCAAGATAGCATCGATCTGACCCCCTGCTTGAGTATCGAATTCACCGGCATTTACCCAAGCTAGCACTTCGCTACTTTTATTATCTAAGACAAGCACCGCCCCATCTGTGACGTTTTTAGCTTGGAGATCTCTTATCCGGGTATCTAGGATCGCCCTCACAGAGCGTTGAATTCCACTATCAATTGTGGAGCGGATAGGAGCTATATCTCTCTCCGACCCTGGTACTGATTGCTGAACATATTGAACGAAGTGCTCGGCTTTAACCGGGATAGGTTCCCTGCCCACCGTAAGCTTCTCTGATAAGACGTTTGTGAGGCTCTCCTGATCTAAGATCCCTTTTGACGTTAGTTTCCTCGCTAATTGATCGATCCTTGAATCAGCGGCGTGCTTATCTTTGTATAAATTAAGACGCTCTGGGGCTCGTAACATTACAGCAAGAGCGATCTGCTCTCGCTCACTTAATGTCTCAAGGTCACGGTTCCAGAAGTAACGCGCTGCTTGCGCGACCCCGTGTCTCTTCGCGGCGAATGGAGCTTGGTTAAGATAAAACTCAAGTATCTCCGCTTTATTAAAGCGCCGCTCAAGTGAGGAGGCTTCTATCCCCTCTAGTATCCTTGTTGTAACCGAACGTGATCGCGGATGGAGCATCGACACAACCTGTTCCGAGATAGTGCTAGCACCCCGAACGATCCGCACCGCTTTAATATTATCCCAGAGCGCGCCCAAACGCGCCCTCCAGTCAACACCGCTGTGTTGATAGAAGCGTTGATCCTCAGCGGCGATAGACGCCTCTTGAAGAAGACGTGGTATTCGGTGAAGTGGTACGATGTCAGAGGTGTTCCAGCCAGAGACAAAGGTAAAAGATAGCGGCTCTCCGAAACGGTCTAAAACCTGCCGTTTCATAGCCTGTACATTTGGTGGCTTCAACGCCTCTGGTATCGGCTCTATAGAACAGTAAATATAAGCCGTGAAAGCGGTGCAAACCGCAACTACAGTCAAAGCGATTCGCTTCCTTAGCAGCACTTAGTACCTACTCGACTTTTAATACACCACTCACCGAGTCGCCATAGATATCAGGGTCATACATCGCTTCGGCGTGAGTTGGTGGTATGGTGAACTCTCCAGTGGCGATCGCCTGCGCGTTGTAACTCAGGTGATAATTACCTGGAGGTAGATACTCCGAGTAAAATCTGGCGGCGACGTGCTTTAACTCTTTAAAGTAGAAGCCCTGCGAGGCTGAGCCAAATTCACTCCAGCGAGGGGATTTAAACCACTCTGAAGACGCGGGGCCAACGAACTCGCTTCCTTCATTCTCAACAGAGACACTCGTCTTTAGCTCTCTATTTATACCTTCTAGTCCGCCCGGGAGAGGATCGCTCACCACAGCAAAATACACAGGTGAGTTAACTCGCACAAAGAGATCGACTTTGATCTGCTCTCCACGTTTGATCGACACCGGGTTATTTAGCGCGGTCCACTGATCGCCACGTTTAACCGAATATTCCCGGATCACCTCAAATCCTGAGTTTACTAACTCTCTCTTTGGTTCTTTAGGGTAGTAACGCACCAGACTAGAGAAATAGAAGGGGGCCTTAGGAGTTGGCTCAAATATCGCCACAAGCTTCTGGCCTGCATCGGCTTGGCTCGCTGTATAAGTTGTCTCGGCTCTGCCAGAGGATCCTCTGTCTATCTGAAGCGATTGCGAGAAATTACCCCCGATCTTTAAAGCAATTGATAAGTTATCTGGCGAGGTTTCGTGCTTCGCCGAGTAGAGGCCTAAAGCCCGCATGCAAAAAGCATTCTCCTGGGTGGATCCCCAGTGTCCACCCGCTCCGCGCGCAATAGAGATGGATCTAGCAAGCTTAGGTCGAATTCTCTCTAGTTGCGGTCTTGTCTCTTTAGCTACTTTGCCTTCCGCTTTAACTAAAGCTTCTAGCACAGCGCACTGAGTTTTTGTCGTTGAGTCAAGAAGCCACGGAGAAAGCGTTCCTTTAGGTTCATTTAAAGTAACGGATTCACCAGATTCGCGAGCAGCGCTCAAGATCTGGTTAAGGAGAGGGGAGATAGCAGCTTCGGAAACATCTACCTGATTGAGATAACCTTGAAGAAGCAATGTTACGCCAAATAAGCTCATCTCTGCTCTCTTTGAGCGGAGGCGATTAAGCTCAAGGTGTGGCAGAGAGCCGGACTTGGCTAACGCTAAACTAGCCATCGCTCTAATCGTGTTTCGTTCACCTGATGATAGCTCACTACTAAAGTTGTCGTTCTTTAGTAAGGATATCAGATAGCCGCTAAGTTTATTCACCTGCTCAGTTGGCGCTTTATGCCCCAGCTCCTCAAGCCAAGTTAACGCCAGAGCGGTAAAGGCGCTTAGGTAAGGGCTCACGCGATCGTCACTAGGTGTGTAGAAGCTCATTCCTCCGTTAGGAGCTTGATGAGTAGATAAATTGTTAAGGGACTCTTTTATTTGATTTAGGGATTCAGGCCAAGCTGATGCAGCAGAGAGCTTAACTTTAATACTCTCAGCGCTCGCCGCGACCACTGATCTAGATAGCTTCTGCTCCCAACATCCGTAGGGATAATCCCGCATGTAAGTAACAACCGGATCGAGATCTCCGATGATCGAGCTAGATACGACAGCCTTGATAGTCGTCTTCTCTGATTCGTTTAATAAAGGCGCTTTAATCTCTATTGTAGCCACATCTCCATGCGACATCCCCAATTCGCTACTCGTGACCGGTTCGGTTCCATTAAAGATCGGCAGGGTCACCTGAAGCTCATCGGAGTCAACGGCGTCTCCGGCTTTTATCTTAAACAATCCAGCTCCCACGTTTACAGCCTTCGCCTGTAGCTCGATCGGATAGCGCTTAAATGGCTCAGCAAAGAGCGAGATCTTCTGCGGGGTGCTCTGAACACTGAAACCCTCGCTCCAAGCCTCAACACTTAGAGTCCTTGGTTGATTTGAGCGATTAGTAACTGTGAATGTCACATTTACCGAGTCCCCAACTCTAGCTTGGTTTGGAATCGCTGAACGTGCTTCGGTAAGTTTGTTTACTACGAAGCTACCTTCGCCCAGCCCTAAGCGATCCTCCTTTGTAAAGGCCATGGCGAAGACTACCCAGTTAGTCAGGTTATCCGGAGCCGTGAAGGAGATCTTCGCGCTTCCTGAAGCGTCAGGGCGGATAGCTGGGTTCCAATAACTCACGAACTTGGTGATTGAACGCATATCTAGCTTGCTGCCACCATCACCTCCTGGATTGGCACCTTTTTTCTCAAATTTCTGCCGCCCGATTAAGAGTCGGAGTAGGTTGTAGCTCTTCACGTCTAGGGAGTTAAGTGAATAGAATCCCTGGTACGGATCAAAGTAGCTCTTTCCAGCCGATAATAGGTCAAATACAGCGCGGTCGATCACGGTCACCGCTAGCTCTACATCGCTCTTTAACGAGCCTGAGTCGCGTGGAGTTAATGTGATGTTAACCGTTTCTCCGGGTCGGTAGCTTGGATGCTCAGGTTTTACATCAACCTCGATCCTCTTCGCGGTATCGTCGACAACAGTTTTAATGTAGCCCATCCTGAAGGTTGGTTTAGCTAGGTCAACCTGACCCTCGATAGGTTTATCAACTCGTGGGGAAACCAGAACGGCCGAGAAGAAGAATCCGGGAATATGCTCCGGAGTTATAGGGATCTCAACCACCTTTGATGGTCCTGTAATCGTCTCGGTCCACGAGCGTAGGACCCCATATCTCTCAACAGTAAAGAGGGCTTTAGCCTGAGGGAATGGATTCGGTACCATAAAGCGTGCCGTCTCGCCGACACGGTAAGAGCTCTTTTCCTCAATTATCTTTAATTGATTGTTCGCGTCCGATCGCCAGACTAGATCTCCCTGACCGCTTGACCACCGCTCAAGGGTAGTTGTGTGCTCGCGGCCAAACCTGTCTTTTACCTTAGCTTGAGCGCGATATAACCCAGCCTTACTCGGAGTGAATGAGCAGTTAACGACCGCAGTAGCCGCAGCGACTAGATCGCATGTAGTAACAGGGGTCCATTCTGTTTCATAACGATTGGTGTAGGCGTTTCCAGCGCTCTTAACTCGGGCTACCTTTAGATCCTCGTAGTCGATCTGGACCTTAATCTGATCCCCAGCAACGATACTGCCGTCTCCGTCAGTAACTAGAGCCTTCACTAAGGCAGCCTTGCCCGCGGTTAGTAGCCAATCCTCCTGTAAAAGACCAACAAATCTTTCGCGGCCGATGTAGCGCCCCTTGGTGATTGAGGCTATCTGTTTGCCGCGATCATCGCGCACCGCGCTCTCTACTGTAAGCTCGCCGTAAGGGATCTCCTCCTCATTAATCAAGAACTCACTTGTTAGATCGCCCTTATCGTTTAAGTTTTGCTCTATCTCAGCTACTCCGCGTTCAATACTAACCGTAGAGAAGGTAAATCCCTTAGCTCGTGGATCGGCGCTTACTAACTCACGCCCCTTTATAATCGCTTTAACTTTAGTGGCTGCTTGACTATATGGGCCACCAGCATAGAGCCTGGCTTCAGTAATTACAGACACCTTCTGGCCCGGAATAAAACGATCTCCCGCAAGCTCAGTTCGGACACTAAATGGAGCTGGGGTAAAATCGCTGATCAGAACTCGGAGCGGCTCCCACTCTTCATCGCTGAAATCAGATTTCAGGTTAAAGGTGTACCAACCAGCTAGAGCGTCACCAGGTGTTTTGAACTCGCCCGAGTACGATCCAAATTCTGTGAGCGCCACTCGTGGAGCTTCATAGACGATTTTATCCGCTGGGTCCTTTACCTGCAGAGTGTAAGAGCCGCGCAGAGGAGCGATTAGTCCAGCATTGCTCTGATCCCGCACCCAGAGCGCGAACTGAACGTTCTCTCCGGCGCGATAGATCGCTTGAGCCGTGGTGCCCCACGTCTTTACATGTCCGTACTGCTTCATTGAGTACGGATAGATCTCTGAATCGTATGCCTGGTATTCCCAAGTGATCGGAACGATAGCCAGATCTTCTCCCTTCTCGATCTTGGCGAATACCCGTGCTTTATCACGCTCCCACTGATCGACTAACGTAAGCTTAGGATCAATAGCGCTGATTCCTGGGAGCTCAGCTCTTCCAGATGAATCAGTTGTAGCCGATGCTACAATCGGTGATTCAGGGCGGAGCCGCGCTAATTGGTCGACTACAAAAGAGACCTTGGCGTCAGAGATCGGCTCGCCGGTTGACATCGAGGTAACCCAAATAAGTGAGTTAAAGTGCCCAAGTTTGACGTGGGCTGCGAACGGCGTGACCTGCGAGAAGAACCTCTGTGTATTGTCGTATCGTTGCGGAGGAACGCCAGTAATTGAGCCCTGAACAATTCCTGACTTGCCCCCCAGGAGCGACCGAATATCAAGTGGAAAGGGATAGGCGATATCGGACGCTTGAAAAGGTGTTAGGGTTGTTTTCAGGTTTTCGTTTCTAGCGTTGGCAGTTTGAGTTGAGTAATTAACGTGAAGCGCGGTTACGTTGTTAACTACGATCGGAAGCTTTGAATCACTATCTTTTTCTAGGACCGATTCCTGATGGTCCAAGACAAACCGTGGAGCTCGGTGGTCCGTTTTAAATGAGATCGCGAGATCGTGTCTGAGCGCACGACCGAATTCATCTTTGATTGATTGCGCGCTAGCGGCTAGGGAATAAAGAGTGTCAGCCTTTAATCCATACGGAAGATTTAAGTAGTAGGGTTGATTCTTAGCGTGGTCGTCATCTCTCTGAGATCTTGAGTAAACTGATTCCCATGGGTCTACGTCAGCGGCGACCGCCTTTATCTCTGGCTGTGACTTAAGAACCGTAGCGATCTCCTGCTTGGTAATTGGGGCGCTAAAAGTTAGCTGCGTAGCGTTTAGAGGATCACATTTAAAATTAGAGTTCTGTCCCTGAGAGATTAAAGCCACTTTTCCGTTAAGATCGCGGCAGGTGATCCCGATAAATTTAAACTCCGGGAAGGTGTGAGTTGTAAAGATTACCCTGTTCTCGTTTCCTAGCTCGCTTCCGGTTACGGGTTTAAGACCTGGAGTTATTACTAGGTCGACAGATTGAGCAGCGGAAAGCTTCTGTCGTGGAGAGATATTCCAGTACCGGCCAGCTCGCTCAGCTAGTTCAGCCGGGGATAACCGCGCTTCGGGGGCGGCCTTTAGCTCTGATATATCAACCTCGATCTTTCCATTTTGGCGGTCATTAAAAGCAAGGCGTTTCGCCAGATCCTCTGGTGTCACGGCTTGATTAGTAACGAGGGCAAGCTGAGGGGTCTCTGGATCAATCCATGTAGATAACCAGACACTAGACACAACAGGCCGGGGGGTGGTGAATGATATATTCTTCTCGGCTTTAAGGTTTCGATCTGATGTCGAGTCAAATCGTGTGGGGATCTCTACATCGTAACGAGTGGCGTTAGGCAGAGTGGAATCAGAACTTATTTTACAAGCGAGGGTTGATACATTAACCCAAACCCACGCGCAGTTTATCGCTGGTGAGATACTTATCGCGATCTCTTCCTTCGAGCGTGTCATGCGACCTAGTGGAACTACCTGACTATCAAATTGGAAGACGATCTCTGTTGGTGTAAGGGTCGTATCGTTTGTTGGGGTGACGCGAACGAGAGAGACGGATTCGTTGCGGGGTGTTTTTGGGGTTGATGTGTCGGCGTGTGAGAGGAGCGGCAGAGCTAGGAAGGATAGAAGGGCGGAGAGAATGGATTTGGGCATAGAGAGATTTGGCATATAGGGTTCCTGAGCGGAGGGTAATTAAGCGCCGGTGGGATAGTAGCTTAAATGGGGTGGAATTGGAGGGGGGATTTGGGGGTATTTTGATTGCGGCCAAACTCTAAATAGGGTTTGTATGTAATAGCCGTGCCGGTCAATCTCTTGATAAGAACGAAACCACAGAGAGAAGACAGGAGGAACACAGAGGCCAGGGTTCAAAAAGTTCATCACTTGAGAATGAATTGCGCTCTGCTCAAGCGATGAGGGGCATTTTGAGGATGAGAAGCAAGATCTATCGGTAGCAGTAAGGCGAAGGTCGGTTTAAACTAAAAAGAGCAGTTAGTGTAGGTGTATTCAGATACTTAGCAATATCTTTCCTTTAGGTGAAAAAAGGCGTGCATCTTTTACTTATGTAACACCTTTTAGGTTTGAGCCAACAAACTAGGCCACGCAGAATTGGCTCGATCGATGTTGAGCCGTGGCGGGATGGGATCCGGCGGGTGCTGGGGATTTAACAGGGAAGGCTAGAATGCTAACCCCCTAGATTCAAGAACTACTAAGCTAGCTTCTTTATTGTCACCATGCGAGTTGTTCTGCCCCGACTTATTTAAAGCCTATTTTATTTTTCTCTTGATAAAAATAAAATAGGCTTTATAATTATCCTGTGGAGCGATATCTATCTAATTTTATTATTAAAGATCTATCCAGGAAATGCATTCTACTGAGCGGTCCGCGACAGGTTGGGAAAACTACTTTAGTGCGGTCTCTTTTCGGACAGAGCGAGTACTTGAATTACGATATCGTAAGCGATCGGCGTGTGTTTATGTCGCAGTCCTGGAATCGCGATACTCCACTTGTAATTCTTGATGAGCTGCACAAGTATAAAAAGTGGAAGAACCTCCTTAAGGGTGTCATAGATCAGTCCGGTGGAGCCCCGCCACTATTAGTAACGGGCAGCGCGCGTCTTGAGGTTTTCAGAAAAGCTGGTGACGCTCTTACAGGACGCACCTTCGCTTACCATCTTCATCCGATTGATCCCAAGGAAGCCTGTTCGATCCACCCAGGAAGAACAGCGACTGAACACGTTGAATTTCTTTTGACTCACGGAGGATTTCCCGAGAGCTTTAATGCCCCCGAGCTATCTCGGCGCCTTTTGATGGATAGAATATCCACGGTGCTGCGAGACGACCTCAGAGATCTATCGATGATTAGTAGTATCTCCTCAGTTGAATTGCTGGTGGAGTTGCTGAGAGAACGAGTTGGTGGTCAGATTACTTACTCTAATCTCGCTCAGGATCTTGGAGTTAGTCCCCCTACGGTTAAATCGTGGATAGAGCTGCTGGAGAAGCTTTATGTTGTATTTTTACTGCGTCCTTTTTCGGGTAAATTGGCCAAGAGTCTCCGCAAAGAACCGAAGCTTTACTTCTATGATTGTAGCGCCGCCGAAAATGGTGAATCGGCGCGCCTTGAAAATCTGGTCGCGCTTGCGCTCTATAAGTGGTGTGATTTTGTAAGAGATACAGAGGGTCGTGACGCGCGACTTTTCTACTTTCGGGACAGCAATGACAGAGAGGTAGATTTTGTAGTGACCGAAGGACGAAAGATTCTCGCATGTATAGAGGTAAAAAGCAGTGATGAGGAGCCATCCCCAAGTCTTCGCTATTTGAGTGACCGATTGAAACCGAAACACTCGCTGCAGTTAGTACGAAACTGCTCGCGCGCGAGGGAGTATGGCGAGCTAAAAGTTAGACCACTGGCTGAATGGCTAAGGCAGTTGGCTTTGTGATCTGAAAAGCCGCCCCTTAATAGGGAATAAACGTTATTGCGACAGAATATGCTGAGTAGTTATTATGAATCACACTACATATTTTGCATATCGACCCCAATAATCCCCATAACCGTCTGTCTTTACACTTCAAAAATAATTTTAGCCCCAAAACATAACGTGTTCTAAATTTTGGTCCGATGTAAGGGCTCATGCATTTGCGTAGTTTGGTCCTAAAATTAGAACTATCGTTTCTGATCCTCCTGATAGCCTGCCTTGAGGTAGCCGCTCAGGAACAGCGACTGGTTTTCGATGGTGCTGTTATATCAGCCCGAGGAGCGACACGCGCGCTCTCGGTTTTGGACTCAGGGTTTAGTGGTGTTCTCCCCCGCGATCTCGCGGCTGAGTCGCTCGGTTTAGGCGCGGCTCTTGTTACTACTAAGAAACTAAAACGTCAGCGAGCTTTGATTTTAACCGAAGAGACCCCGAGGCCCTACACCCGTAAAGAAGATCCGTGCAAAAAAGCAAAGACCCGTAAATGGATCAAGAAGATCGGCGCGCGGGTTCGTTGCGAGTCAAACAACGCTTACTTCTCTTCGGCTGTTCCAATTGATCCGCTCTTCTCAAATCAATACGCCAGTGGGCTAATGTCGCTCCCGCAAGCTTGGGATAAGACAACTGGCGCAAGTGGGGTGATCGCGCTGATTATTGATACCGGTGTGCTCTACACTCATCCGGATATCGCCGAAAATATGTGGGTTAATCCCGGAGAGGTCGCGGGGGATGGAATAGATAACGATGGAAACGGATACATCGATGATAGGCACGGAATTAACGCTATCTTAAATAGTGGTGACCCCTTAGATGATAACGGGCACGGAACTCACTGCGCCGGCATAATCGGAGGTCGCGGCAACAATGGAGTTGGAATTACTGGTGTCGCATGGAGCACTAAGATAGCGGCGGCAAAGTTTCTATCTAGCTCTGGAAGTGGAAGCTTATCTAACGCGATTAAGGCGATAAACTACGGAACAGCCCTTAGGCGCGCCGGCAATCGGGTTGTGGTGAGTAGTAATTCATGGGGTGGTGGAAGTTACAGCGCGACCCTCGCGGCAGCGATACAGGCTTCGGCCGATGCAGGGATACTATTTGTCACGGCTGCTGGTAACGCCGCTTCAAATAACGATCTAACCCCGGCCTATCCCGCTAGCTATACGAATGATAACGTAATTAGTGTCGCGTCAACCACATCATCTGGCGGCTTATCCAGCTTCTCAAACTACGGAGCTACCTCTGTTGATATCGCGGCGCCAGGCTCGAGTATTTTAAGCACGTATCTTAATGACAGCTACGCCTACCTAAGCGGCACGTCGATGGCAGCACCTCAGGTTGCAGGTGTAGCGCTCCTCGCGCAATCAATCTGCTCGGGTACGTTGAGTTATCAGCAGGTAAAAAACTCAATCCTCTCATCGGGCACTGTGTATCCTGGATTGTCGGGTCAGGTGCTAACATCGGCCATAGTTAACGCCTTCGGGGCGGTAGTAGCGGCTAATGCTTACTGTCCAAGTACACCAACTCCGGAGCCATCGGCTACACCAATAGCAGCGACTCCTTCACCAACGCCGATAAGCACTAATACACCGCAGCAACTAACTCCTACATCGACTCCGATAGATACAGAGTCGCCAACAGCGACGCCGTTTCCAACAGAGCCAGCGCTACCACCTGAGAACACGCCGGCAGCGACTCCTACAAGAGCTCCAGCTAAGCAACCGCAGTTAGCAGTAGCGCCGGGAGCATTATCCGGCTCGGCGCCGGTGACGATCTCTGTTCAGGGCGGAGCATCAAGCCCATTAGCTAAGTTAAGAGTTTTTGCCAGGGACAGTAAGTGGGCATACGCCTGTCCGCCTATTGATCTAGGGCTCGCAAGTGGCGCGGCGAGTATTACAGTTAACCTGCCGGCGGATGTAAACCGCATGCGTCGTGTAGATATATTCGCGTCTGTTAGGAGCAGGACCCTTAGATCAGGGTTTAATGTAACTAGCCCGACACAGAGTAGAAATTACAGGCAGGGCCAAGCAGCTTTTAACGCTGTGTGTAGCGCGATAGCGCGTGGGGTTAGGGGAGCGAGTGCTAGTGGTCGGGCGTCGGCCACTAGAAAGAGCTAGCTTGTAAGCTCAAACAGCTTGTCGCGCGCAGCAGAGAGCTTGGTGATAGTTTCTTCAATATATTTACGCATATTAACCCTTTGCAACAATGTTTCAGTCTCGCCTGATTTTAGGTATTCGATTGAATCGTGTACTGAGTCTTTAAAAAGGCTCCCTAGATTCTTAATCATTGCATCGATTGCTTTAAGTGCATCAAGGGTGCTCTCAAAGGTTTTTTTGCTCAGTTCTTTAACAGAATGGAGGTGCGGATACTCGTTTTCCGTGTAAAGATGATGAACTTGCTGAGAACCAACATGCTTAGCGGTATCTCTAAGGAGCTCACTTAAAGCTGATAGGGACTCTATAATCTCCGGCCCTCTCACGATTCGGTTAAGCGACCCTCTAACATGGAGTACAATCTGATGCAGTGAGTACTGGGAGATCAACTCAGTCGCCGAATCATTTACGTGAGGTGTCTTAAAGTCAGCGGTAGTCAGTCTTAAATCTTTTTCTGCACATTTGAAGAGATCGGCAATTCGGATTGCCTCTTCAAAATTGTCGCAGGAATCCTCCTTTAATTTGATAAATTTCTGAAGTTCACCATGAAGGAAATTCGCAACTCCTTTTGATGTCTCGCAGTGCTCCTGAACTTTAAAATCTTGCATCTGCGTGAGTAAGTCAGAGAGACCCGCTCGTCTAGCCTCTAATTTGTCCATCCAAGATATCGCCCCTGGAGTTATGATATTAAGATCTAATTTGATTTGAGGATGTCCTAATTCCCGTTGAAATTAAGAGATTGAGTGGTAATCGATAATAGGCTAATAGCTTGTTATCAATACAGAAACTAACCTTAAATAAGGAGTACCACTCAATGAGAAAGTTACGTTCAG
>JBIKWQ010000024.1:0-43293 GCA_044356215.1 Bdellovibrionota bacterium
CATGCAACTTTACAACGGTCATGTATGAGAATCCGTGCTCCTGTGGTGATTCAAGTAACGGAACTACACGATCTTTAAATTCAGCGTGAGGCACCTTACGGGGACGACCAGGGCGCGGTTTCGTCACTACTCCATCTATCCCCCGAGCATTAAACAATGCTATCAGTTTGCGTACTGTGCTCGGTGCGAATCTAGTTAAATCCTCCACTACAGGACGGGCATAACCGCGGTATAGATAATCAATCACTACAAGACGCTTGTAATCCTCTTGTGTTCGCGCACAATTCATCGCTGTCTCGATCTTCTCAAGACTCGCATTCTCCCGATTTAACTCATTCTCCTTGCGCCCCACTCATTAGTGTATGCCACGTAAACGGCGGTTTAGATACCCCCTATTTCGCTACGTATTTTTGGAGAACGCTATAGCTTTAGGTTTAACGGGTGAGAATCAGTGGACCGGCGATGTCTTGAATCCCGTTGATCCAGCCAGGCAGAGCGGTGGCTCGTCAAGCGGCTCCGCTGTAAGCGTAGCTACGGGTGCATGCGACTTCTCGATCGGCACCGATACCGCGGGTTCTATCCGAGTTCCAGCATCTTACTGCGGAGTAATCGCGTTTAAGCCAACTTATGGCGCGGTATCACTCGCGGGGGTCGTACCACTGGTGCCAAGTTGTGACCATATCGGTGTGATCGCCCGAGACGTGAGCTTAATAAAAAGAGTAGCCGCGGTGCTAGGGATTGCACCCTCTTCTGATAATAGCGGAAAAAGGCCGGTCTATGGGATTCCAAGAGATTACTTAAAGGACCAACTCACGGCCGGAGTGGAGCGTGAATTCTTCAGATTTTGTGAGAAATATCTACCCGATAGTCGCGATGTCTCTTTACCCGATCCCCTCCCCTGCATCGACGCCTACACAAAATTGCGGCGCGAATCATTTATGTTTCATTGTCAGGAGATCGAAGCTCATCCAGAACGATTTTCTCCCGCAGTGCTCGATCTTCTTAAAGCAGGCAACGTCTCTGAGTCTGAATACATCGAGGCGAGAGCGTGGCAGAAAGCACATACGCGGGAGATAGAGGATATATTTTCGCGGTGCGACGCTTTGGTATTGCCAACAACTCCAACTGTAGCCCCACTAATAGGCGAGCGTCATATTGAACTGCCGACAGGCAAAGCTGCGCTTAGGAATTCTGTCATGCGACTTACCCTCCCCTTTAGTATGTCTGGAGTTCCAGCTGTATCATTGCCACTACTGCGAGTTGACGGGTTGCCGGTTGGCGTGCAAATCGTCACACGTCGCCACTGTGACTGGGATGTCCTGGAGTATGCGGAGGAGATCTTGACTTGCAACTACTAAGCTAATTCTGCCGCGTATACCGGATACCTCCTTACAAGGCGCGACGTGGATCAGGATCTGATCGCTTTTACATATTCAACGCTGGCATAGCGGCTCATCTCGGCGCTAGCAAGAAAAATCGCTACACTATTCTTCTGATAAATGAGATACGCGCGCAGACCGAATACAGTGGCTCCACGTGAATCGCAAGTCCCTGGGGCTTCGCGGTAGTTATTGATTCCCTCCCCTCTCACTAGCTCAGCTCCAGGCGGTCTTTGTCAGTCTCGGAAGCTGAGATAATGCATAGAGCGGGATAATTAAGATGTTATTTATCTCTCCGAAGTTTTCCATGGAAGCACGCACACCAATTTTGGTATGTGGTGAGGATCTCTTTTCGTTGAGGAACGAAAACATACTTTGCATTGAGCCTTTGCTCCCTGATTTAATCTCAAGTGGCACGATCTTCTCATCAATCTGCAACACAAAATCCACCTCTGCAGAGCTGCTTTTCTGCTCGCGGTGCCAGTAAAAGAGCTCTCCCTTTCTTTTCGGTGATGAATGCGCCAAGAGCGCGCAACCGGCGTATACTTCAGCCATGGCGCCCTTATTAATTGGATCAAATTCTTTTATTAGGAGCTCTGAAGGGGTAACACCGATGGAACGTTGATAGACTCCGTGATCAAATGGAATCGCTTTAAATTTCTTTGCGTTCATCTCTCCGCCTAGTGGCACACCGTTGGCTGAAGAGTGATGAATGGTGTGAACTATCCCTGCCTGCACAAGAAGATCAAGAGCTTGTTGCACCTGCCCAGCCTTAGCATCTTGATATGCGTGGCTACACACAAATTTCTTTCCAGCCTGAAGAGATACAGAGCGTACCACCTCTCTCAGGCGCGCCTCTGGAACCCGTTTGCGATATTTAGCAAAATCATCCTCGAAAGATAGACGCAGATCGTCTAATAAAGATGCTGTCGCCTGGTAATCGCGGCGCTCGATGAAAGAGGCAGCTACCTCTGGGAGTCCGCCATGGAAGAGAAATTCTTTGAAAATAAGGAGTAATTTTTCGTGAACGATCGGATCGCTCTTTGAAGGTGAGGCATTGTGAATATACGCTAGTAACGAGTGCTCTGAGCGAGCCGCAAGGTATTCGTCAAAAGATACAGGATACATAAAGAGCGACTCGACTCTTCCTACCCCATAAGACGGAATTTCAGCGAGCGCAAATTCCAATAACGAGCCTGCGGATATTACGTGCAGCATTGGGCGCTTTTCGTAGAAGAACCTGAGAGCTGTTATTGCCTCTGGACACTCCTGAATTTCGTCGAAGAACAGAAGTGTCTGGCCGTCGACAATCGGCTTGCCATAGATCGTCGCTAAGCTCTCAAGGATACGATCAACCGAGAGATCGCCTTTAAAGAGCTGATGCATGCGCTTTTCGGCCAGGAAATTGACCTCGATAAAATGTGGAAACTTTTCACCGACCTTGCGAGCCACGTAGGTCTTCCCAACCTGACGAGCGCCGCGTAGCAGCAGAGGCTTTCGATTCGATGATTCGGCCCAGGCGACCAATGACCCGTACACCAATCGAGGTATTGAAATCATTATATTTTTTCTAATTTTGGACTTTTTACAAGGCAATTATAGGTCGCAAATAGATTTTTTACAAGGCAATGATCACTGCGGTATGACGCGCACCTACTATAGCAACTCCCTTAAAGGAAGGCCTGCCACCGCCTAAAACGGAACGGCGCTTCATCGCCGTTTTTAACTTAATCCAGGTCTTACTGCTTCTCCTAGCCATTCATAATAACCGCCCCAATCACCATTAGAACGATAGCCAAGACCTTCTGATACAGCGCCACACCAGAGACGTCTTCCTTGCTTACCCTAGGGAAGAACTTAGCTAGCACTATACTGTAAAGCAGCACGAAGACAGGCTGAAAACTTACACCGATCCAGGCTAGTGTGATCGGCACATAAAGAGAGAGATTATTGAATACGATCTTGGCGATTATATTAATCACCTCGTTAGTCATCGCGAAGGTTGTTGCTAACCTATGGCGAGGAAATATCAATAAAAAATCATCTCTGTACTCTCGCGAAAACACTAGAGCGGCGCCTGCGAATAATATGAAACCCGCGCTCTCCCAAAAGACCGCGCTCCAGAATTCCACTTTTAGCGCGAAGACTTTAAATAGCAAGAAGCTAGTAGCGTAGATTAGAGAGCATAGAAGCATCAGACCTAATACATCGAATCTGAAACCGAGAGACCTTGACCCTCTTAGAGAGTAGGACTTGAGTGAGATTATAAGAGCCCCTAGTATCACGGCTAATCCACCAAGTAACTGCTGAGATGATAGAACTTCGCCTAGAAATATCCGCGCCAATATAAAAGAGAATACTGGGATTATCTGAAGGATCGGTATAGCGGCAGATGCGTCACTAATTCTTAGTGCCTTCAAGAATGGAATCAAGGCAGCGATATAAAGCCCTCCATTTAAAACGATTAGTAGCGTCTGAAACACCCCCAGCTGAAACGCTTCACGTTGCAGCAAGAAAGACACCGGAAGGGTCACTAATCCAACGGATGCCGCGAAAATTACGATGGCTCCAACCCGCGCTCCTGGCATGAAGCGATTAAGAATCAACTTATTAAAGTGGTTCGAAGCGGCCCAGAGGGCGGGAGCTATTAGCGATAGAAGAAAAGAGTTCATAGGGACTATGAGTTACCCTAACATGTAAGAGGGAGCCAGAATAAAGATATTGTAACTATTCAGCATATTCCGCCGCAATTACGTTAGCCCCTATTAAGGGGCGGCTTTGCGGAGCAAAGCGGGGTGGAGATAATAACTACTCACTCGAAAAAGGCACCCCCGACTAGGGGGTGTCAAGAAAGAAGAAGCGCGAAACAGTATATTTGGTGACATAATGGCTGCGACGAAGCAAAAAATCCGGTGAGTAGTTACAAGATATGATGCTCGATCTTGGGCCCCCGTCTTTCAGCATACACCTAACATAAGCGGCGCGGGAGCGCCGCGCTCCAAGCTCCCAAAACCTTGAGTCGGTAGCCAATACCCTAGGCGCATTTAATCCAGCTCCGCTTCTCTGAACTAAGTGCGCACACCTCAATTAACTCAATCACAGCCAGTGCATCTTCCGCCAACACTGGAGGGGGTGTTGATTCATTAATCGATTTCGACACACCACGATAAAATTCATGGTACGATCCGGCGAGCGTCTTAATCGGCACAGGTTTCATGTTACCCTTGTCATCAACCTGATATAGACGAGCCTCGTCTTCGTCTAATCCCCACAAGGCCAATGTTGTCTCTGGAGTTATTCCAGCTTTAAGCACGTCTTCTTGGGGGTCTAACCCCTGCTTGATAAAACTCCCGCGGTCTCCATGCGCTTGAAGAACCGCGCCGGGCTGCCCTACAACACAACCAGCATGTAATCTCACTTGCAGAGAACCGTAATCTAATAAGATTACAAAGTAGTCATCTGTCGCTGCGCCCGCGCGCTGAGCTCGTAGATCACAGAACACCCCTTTAGGTCGTCCAAAGAGGTGATATGCTTGATCTATAAGGTGTGAGCCCAAGTCATATAAAACCCCCGATCCTGGCTGTGGATTCTCACGCCAACGATTACTCGCTACTTGCGGGCGAAAACGCTCGTATCGAGCCTCGTACTGGGACAAGGCACCCAAGGCATCCCGCTCAATCAAGCTCTTAAGGGTCAGAAAGCCGTTATCCCACCTTCGATTGTGAAATACTGAAAGTACTTTTCCAACTCGCTTGGCGCACTCAACGACAGCCCGTGCCTCTTTAGACGAAACTGCAAATGGCTTCTCTACGACTACATGCTTACCGCTCTCAAGTGCCTCTATCGCCAGCGTGGCGTGTTCCTGGTTAGGTGTCGCGATGACAACAAGGTCTATCTCCTCATCGGCAAAGACCTCTTGAGCTGACTTAGTGATCCTTGCATCGGCGATTTCTGCCACTACCTCATCCACTCGCGAAGTAACTACGGAATGAATCTTGAACTCCGGAAGCGATTTAATAACCCTGGCGTGGAATACCCGACCTGACAAACCGAATCCGATTATTGCTGTCTGAATCTTAGTCCGCATCTCTCATTAACTCTTTTATTCGCCAGATAAATAGTGAAAAACGGCATCAGCATCCATACCATCTGTGAGTGCGCGTTAACAATCAGAGGCATACTCGCGCATGCCACCACACAAATTAAGAGCAAAATTTCTCGCTCCGATAACTTTCGAGTAAACCTCTCTATTACTGGCAAGAACAGCGGTAAACACGAAACCAATCCGTGTGACCAGCAATAAGGAGCGAAAATCAGAGACGCTCCTAAGGTAAGAGGCAGCAACGACAGCTGTTTACTCTCTCGCATACCGGCAGCAACCCCAAAAATCAGCGCGCACACACAAAATAAAATGGGAAAACCTCCCCACCCAGTATTAACCGACAACTGCTGAGCTAGCGTGGCGCCAGCCAGAGCCACCGCCTCATCACCGAGGGAGCTTAATCGCTTAAAGTAGAGCTGCCATCCCTCAGGAAAGAATATCAGCGACACGAGCACCTGAGCTGACAACCCTAATAATCCGCCGGCATATACACTCCAAGATCTCTGCCGCGTAATAACCACGGCCAAATATGCATAGGTACAGAGGTATAGATTAGGTTTTGTGAGTGTAAGTGAGAGTAGCAATCCAGCTATTAGATCCCTCCTGGCGTGATACAGGACGGCGAATCCAGTTAATCCGAAAAAGTGCAGAGCGTTCACCTGTCCCCAAATCAGTGTGCTTAAAATCGGGGGGAACACTAGAATCAACATAGTAGCGATGATTCTATTTTTGTAGGGAGGGAGGGCTTGAAGCTTCCACCAGTTAAGGCCCGACCACACAAATAATCCGGCGCTGATGAAACTCCATAAAACTAGGGCGAAAACGAACGGGAAGTAGCCTAAAAAGCAGTACAACCAAAAATTATAAGGAGGGTGAGTCAGCGCCTGGACTCCCTCTGACCCCGGCCACGAAATCGTCGTTAAGCATTGATTCAGCTGGACGACTGAGTAAGGGTTACCGCCCCCCGAACCCATCGCTCCGGCGCACCAGAGATAATAAAAGTCATATCCGTACATCATGATCGATAGCGTCTCTCGAGATCACTGGTCTCGGACCAGATTCATGGGCAGACCCGGGAAGTCGTGCGAAGGCGAGCCGAAACGGCAGAAAAAGACTCTCCCTAAAAATACCGATACTCATTTTAGAGAGCCCACGCACACGATCGCTAAAAACAATCGGAACCTCCGCCGTCTTCATGTCTAAACAAGAGGCCAGCCATTTTAGTTCAATCAGGAATCCATAACCTGCGCACTGGATCTGATCAAAGTCAATCTTTCTAAGCGAACCAGCGCGCCAGCAGAGATATCCACTTGTCCAATCACGAAGTCGAGCAGTCGGTCTTCGCATTCGGAGGACAATGCTCGCGTATCGATTTCCCCAACTGCTCAACGATTTTCGCCACCATGTGAGGCCCTCAACTTGGCCCCCTGGTGCGTATTTACTTCCTATAACTACATCGGCTACTTCAGCCTCTCTAAGCAACTGTGAGAGATACCGAGGATGGTGAGAGTAATCACTATCCATCTGAATAATAGTTTCGTACTGATGAGCTAGCGCGTATCGAAAGCCCTCGATATAAGCGGAAGCCAGCCCTCTCTTACGATCGCGTGATATAAGATGAATGCCAGGACAGGCCTTCTGAAGATCACGGACAACTTCGGCTGTATTGTCCGGCGAGTTATCGTCAACTACCACGATATCAGCATCAATTTCAGATAAGATATCTTTAATTATAGCCGCGATATTTTCTCGCTCGTTATATGTCGGGAGCACTACGACAGTTTTCATACTAGGCTCTTTTATTTATCTCGAATTACCGAGATATCATCCTCGAAAACTTTGGCGCTGGGAATACCTATGTTCCATATTAATTTCAGCCACCAGCACCTCCGTTTCTGCCCTGCTTTACAAAGAAAAACAGGTCACGTATATAAAACTTCCGAAGTGAGACATCAGACAAACTCTCAATGCCCCTTAAATCTGGGGTAAAACCGGCGAGCTCAATATAGGTTCTGACATCTTTCTCAAAGCCTCGAGAGTGGAGTAGCGCCACACTTCCCCGATTCCTTGCGGAGGTCAACGCTTAAGTAGTGTGTCGCTCCCAGAGTAAGACGCGTAAGGTCTCGATGACGTAAGATCTGCTCTCCTGGCCCGATCTCCGCGACCGCTTTTTTAAATATATGACTCTTGAAGTAATCTCTGAAAGGATCGCTATCGCGCGCAGATAAGGAAACAAAGCAAAACCCATCCTCTCGGCCAACCAAAATCACCTGTCGCTAATAGTCTCTTATAGATCCGAATCTACGATAATTTTTAATATTTCGCTCTTTTGTGTTATTTTTCGTCTAGTAGCCTAATTTCGATAGGAAGCAAATGTTCACGCAAACTGAGCCTGAGTGGCACCAGCCCACAAGAGTATCCCCGCGAGAAGGATTGCTAAATCTTTTCCTTGGCGGCCTCAGTGTCGAGCAATGCGGATCAATCAGCGAAGCGGCATTAAGACTTCAGAAGGACGAAATCTTTAAACACCTGACCAAATCCTGCAAGAACGAATACCAATATTTGACCCGAATACTGCGCGAATTAAATAGCCAGGAACTTAATGATGAATCTTTTTGTGCCATGTGGTTAGACTCTGCCTTGGGGATTAGAAATAATCTACTCCTTGCCGGGAACGACATATTCAAAAATCTTACTTCGAGCTTAGAGCCAAACAATAGCGGATCTGTCAAGTTAAAAGAGATTTTTGATAATTCTGCAATCCGTTTGACTCAGGCCATCCTCGATTGCCTAGGGAAAGAACATCCATCACGAGAGGATATGTTAGGTCGGCTATCAATTCAAACCTGCACCTTCCTCGGCGGAAAGGGCAGAGATGACAGTGACTTTAGGAAAAAAGTAGAAGAAAGTTGGAAACAAATTACATTCGATTCGCGCCAGGGGCATTTCTATCATGTAAATTTTGCGGCTGACTCCTCAAAAAGCCCTGAATTCAGGGTATCTAAGGAGCTTGAAAAATACCGGCTGCTCTTAAAAGTTGCCAAAGAATCCCTTCGGACGCTAGCTAAGACAAGCGACACGATCGAAGCGCTTGGCATAGAGGCCCACGAAAGATCTGCTAAAGACAAGTCCGAGACCAACACATTCGCGGGTATCTCGCTTCCCGAGAGGAAGAGAGATCAAATGCCGGTTTTGTTATTTGGTGAGAATATAAGTCGATTGTTTAAGTTCTTATCGAATCAGAGCTCTCATCTTGAGCGAGTTGGTCGTCTCGCAGACACTAATCGCGACATATCTCCGCGAAATCGTTTTATCTATCTGCCCGCTATCACGAAATTTGGTAACAATACAGGTGCTGGCGCCTTTGCCAAGTCCGTTAAGTTGATCTTCGGCAGCATGGCACTTAAGGATCCGACCAAACTAAACGGAAAAATTCTAGCTCTAGATCCTGGTCTTCCGTTTCCGGGAACGTGTCAAACAGCGCGGCTATCTTTTCTTGTAGCTCTTTCGGAATATGTCGCCTCTCACGGTGGCACGTTATGGCTTGCCACTGAATACCAATCAGACGTTAAGCTGCTTGATTTATCTGGAACCAAATTCAGATATCTTAGCCCCAAATCCAGCGAAGATAATATCAAATGGGTGAGTATAAACGAGGTTGACGATATTTTAGCGCTCACACAGGTAGAAGCCTCCACCAAAAAATCGATTTTCGCTAAACGCTTGACAGAGCAACGCGATATCGACCGCACGAGCATCAATTCCCTTCTTTTTAGCTTTGCGAGTTTGCCGGAATTTTTGTACAGAGTCCCCGCGATTAAGGCGAGTGACAATAGCGATGAATACACCCATCGCCAGTTGGCTGAGTTTTTTTTGAGTAAAGTAGCAACGGTTGTATCCGATCGATTCTACGATTCTAATGAGACGACCGAATCATCACCCTATGTTGCGGGCAAGATTACTTTCATAATTAACGGCAATCATTCGGGGGAAGTAGCGCTTTCTGGATTGAATTGGACGCTCCCGATCGTCATTTATGGGCCCAACTCATCCGGTAAGTCAGAACTCCTTCGCCAGATGTTTATCAATCATGCAACGTGCTTCTACCAAATGAGTAAGTCTGGAGCCTCAAATGACCAGGGCGCGCCGCTCTCCATCCCATTTTTTGTCGGCGGTGGCACTCTTGAGCAACAACTACGGAAGATCTCCTTTATTTTTGAGAAGGCAGAAGGACGAAGCGACACATCTCTCTATGTTGATGAATTTCAGGCCCATCCAGAGGATGCCCGAATTCTGCAAGAGATCCTGATTGAAGAGTGCTCCACACGGAGTATTCATCTGACATTCGTATCAAATCAGCCCGAAAGCGTCGAGAAGCAGCTAAGAGAGCTTGATGGTCAGGCAATCAGAGTCAGTCGAGAAGAGAACGGTGTGCGCTCTTATGAAGTTTTTGGTCTAAGCTCTCAAGCTTTAGAGTTTAAACCAGAGCATTCAGCTACAGAGGGAGCTTTTCGCGCACTTGAAGGGATAGTGCCGGAAGAATTATTGAGGCGGGCTAGGGAGATCGCGGGGGAGATCTCGGACAAGCGAGGGCGTTAGATATTATCCCGCAGAGCGGCGGAAATGGTGTCCTGAGCATTCGGCCACGTCGCTTACGCTCAGACAGCTCCTCGGCAAAGAGTTGTAGCGAGTCTGAATCAGTCGGAATTGGCCGGAAATAGGCCATTATAGAACACGACTCTACATAGCCTCTATACCATGAACTAGTCTCGGCCTTTATTATCGGCTATCTTTTGAATAGAATTTCAGGATGCAAACTAATCATCAGCCGGAGATACCCCCGCAACAAATTTACGCCGAGGTTTCTAAACTTCTAGGTGCGGCTATAAACGAATTACCTAAGTCTAGAGACAAACAAGCGCGCGACGATCATCTTCTTCAGATCGAAAAAAGCTATGAAGCATTTTCCAAGGATGAGCAGGATCAATTTGATATCCGCTTATGCGATCTTCTTCTTAATAAACTCGATAAAGCGCTACGCGGAGCGAGGTCCTGTCTGGCTAATCAAGGTGCCAACCCTGAAGAGACTTATAAGACTATCGATGAAGGGCATAGACTGTTGTCATTATTTATAAGCTGCTCTTTTCCGGATTCGAGATTCGGGTTTCTCGGGGATACTCCCAAAAAAGTGTGCGCTCAGATGTCTCATGATTTCGACAGTGTTTATCGTGGCCTTTTGTTCGCTTTTGAACGTCCTAATAGTTTAACTAACAGTCAGCCCGCTCTTAACAGGACCATCGATTTCTGCGCGGCCGTGCTTGCCGCACAACGCACTCTTCTGTTATTAGGAGATGTTCAAAGAGCCGAATTCGATACAGAAGATCTCCTGGATCTTGCCATATCTCAAATCGCTAAAGGAAAAGAGAGAACTCTCAACATAAAACTGGATCGCACGCGAGCCTCACATATATACACCGATCCGAACTGTCTAACCTTGGTGCTCTATAACCTACTAAAAAACTCCGTGCGAGCAACCGAGGGACTGGAGAGCCGAAAGATCTCAATAACGGTTGATAACACTAGTGACCAATGGTGCACCGTCATCAAAGTTACAGACAACGGCAAAGGTATCGCTTTAGATCAACTAAGGGACGAGATCGCCAAGATAGTCGAAGCCACCGCGTCTGATATGAATGATGAGGATGTTCTTAAATGGCTTTTCGATCCGCGAATCTCGATGTCTAACGGGGGAACCGGGCTAGGCCTGCATTTGGTACGTACTCTGATAGAGGATCGACTAAAAGGCCATGTTAGTATAGCGAATACCTCGGAAAGCGGAACCGAGATTCTGATTCTGCTTCCTAAAGGCCCTAAACATAGCTCCGAATGCGAACTTGAGGTATGCACTCTATCAAGCCTGCGAACGAAGTCACTAAGCGGATACCTGCGCTAATCCGAGTCTGCAATACCCCCCCCCCAAAAAAAATCACTACACCGGCAACCGAGATCTCTTCCGATCAAGGAACGCGTTTGGTCTGCCTAATGTGTTCTTGTAAACACGAGCTAAATAAAGTGAGATAAAACTCAACACGATTCCGCAGTAGCTAAAACCAACCATAACTAACGCTAGCTGCGCCCATAGAGCTTCTTGGCTAAGCGCGATACAGAACAATACAGTCATAATCAAAAGCCAAACTGGAAGAGCGTAAAGAGCGAATCTCAAAAAGATCGTAGTTGAAGCCAGTATCCCAGCCACTGCGAATACAACCATGCCCCAGATATTATAGTGGGTCTCACCGGCTATTCGCTTATGGCGCTTATAAGGCAACCCGACACGTTTAAATCCAACACGCCCGATCGAGGCGCGAATAAATGGAAATGACGAGTTATCTTGAACAACCGCGTCGCGCACCTCTCTGGTCATCAGAGAGAACTCAGCCATATCAAGGATCACGTCGTCATCCCCAAGCGCTCTAATCACTCGGTAGAAGACCTTCCTCAAAAACTTGATGCTCTCAACCTCCTCACGGTCTACACGCTCTCCGTAGACGATATCAAAACCCGCTCTGTGCTGATCGATAAATTGATGGATCATCTCTGGGGGATCCTCACAATCAACATCAATAAACACATAGAGATCGGCATCTGTATTCTTTAGGCCGAACTCTAGTGAACGTTGATAGCCGACATTTCTGGCTAATGAGATGAAAAATATCCGTGCCGATCCTGGATCTAGCGCCTCTATCGACTTGATCGTTCCATCATTTGAGGCGTTGTTAAGAAACACAACATGACAGGTGTAATCACTCGACAGCTTATCAACTACCGGCCTTAAGCGCTCATAGAAAAGCGCTACCACTCGCTCTTCGTTGTATACCGGAACAAGTATCGCCAGAATCGGTTTTGTTTCGCTCATTTATTCTTTCCCTATTAAGATCGCGCGCTAGATAACTGGCCTTGGAAGTATTCCAACTGCTCTAAGCTAAATCTCGTAATATCAACTTTTGAGTAGTAATTCTTGTACCAATCAGCGGTGAGCTCAAGAGCCTGGTCAAGGGTGCAGATCGGACGCCACTTAAGCTCATTGTACGCTAGCGAGCTATCTAGCCTTAGAAAATTAGCTTCTTTTAATAGTTCAGCCTGGCTCACAGCTCTATCACCCGCCTGCATCAGTCTCCACAATGCTCCAGCCCCCCAGCGATCCGCTAGCTTATCGGCCACATACGATACTGGGCGTGTATCGGTCGGAAGTGGTCCAAAATTATATCCCTTTGAAAATAAGGTCGGAGAGTCAGTGACACTTTGCGCTAAGAGAAGATACCCACCAAGCGCGTCCAAAACGTGTTGCCACGGTCTTATCGAATTTGGGTTACGCACAACCGCGGCTTCTCCCTTTGAGAAGGCAACCATGCAATCAGGAACTAGTCGATCGAGAGCCCAATCGCCACCACCTATAACGTTACCCGCCCTCACTGACGCTAGACCAACAGAGAGATTCCCTGAATTATCGAAGAAGGAGCCACGGTAGGATGCCGTCACCAGTTCAGCGCACCCCTTGCTGCTACTGTATGGGTCCTTGCCTCCCATCGGATCGCTCTCACGATAAGCGTAAGGCCACTCGCGATTATCGTAACATTTGTCACTCGTGATATTTATAACGGACCTAACACTCGGCGCTCTTCGAACGCTATCTAAAACATTAACAGTTCCGATTACATTTGTAGTAAATGTGTCGACTGGGTCTGAATAAGACAAACGCACCAACGACTGCGCCGCCAAGTGAAATACGATCTCTGGTTTGTGGAGCGCGAGAAGGTCCTCAAGCGCTTTTAAATCTCTCACATCCCCTTGAATACTTACTAGGCTTGAGTCCCATTTAAGCGCGTCAAATATACACGGTGAACCAACACTTCCCTTTGAGAAACCGATTACCTTAGCATCTAGATGTCTAAGCCAGAGCGATAACCAAGCTCCTTTAAAGCCAGTGTGCCCGGTGACCAGCACCGTTTTGTTTCGCCAGAATTCCCGTTTAATTATTCCCAAGTCTTCCACGGCGCCTTCCCTTCTTGCCACATATTCTCCAGCATATTTTTCTCGCGAAGAGTGTCCATCGGCTGCCAAAAACCATCGTGCGTGAAAGCTTGTAGCTGAGCATCTCTCGCCAACCTAGACATCGGATCTCGCTCCCAGATGGAGCTATCACCATCTATGTAATCGAGGCATTTAGGGGACAAAACAAAGAATCCTCCATTGATGTAACCACCGTCACCTTGAGGTTTCTCCTCAAAGTGAGTCACTTCAGCGCCGCTCATTCCCAGAGCACCGAAGCGTCCAGGGGGGCGGGTCGCTGTTACTGTGGCCAGCTTTCCGTGCGAGTGATGGAACTTTATCAACTTAGTCAAATCAACATCTGAGAGACCGTCGCCGTAAGTTAAACAGAAGTCATCAGATCCAAGATAAGGCTTCACCCTTTTGATTCTTCCTCCGGTCTGAGTGTCATCGCCAGTGTCGATTATGGTAACTTTCCACGGCTCCGCCTTCGACCTGTGAACGATCGTCTCTTTACTGGCCAAATCGAATGTTACATCGCTTGTATGGATAAAGTAGTTGGCGAAGAACTCTTTAATCATGTAACCCTTGTACCCCACGCTAACGATAAACTCGTTAATTCCATGCGTGGAATACATCTTCATAATGTGCCAAAGAATCGGCTTTCCGCCGATCTCGACCATGGGCTTCGGACGAACCTGTGTCTCCTCAGATAGACGCGTTCCAAGCCCGCCGGCCAAAATAACTGCTTTCATTCTCTAACTCCGTGTAGGGTTATCTTTAGAATATCTTTTGCCCTTGAGACACGTGTTCTAGCACAATGGTAGGTCTATTTCCATGAGATACCCGGGAGATAAACCACGCTAAATCAGACACCTAGGGAAGGCCGGCAAAACCCCTCCCTACTGCGAAAGCGGATCTTGAGCTGCTCTTCGAGTTTTATAGCCAGAGGCCAGCACGCCACAACCCCAAAGCCCACGGAAACACAGGTTTATGAAAAACCCCATCTTTGAATACACCGTTAAAAATGCTAATCAGGACACCAGTAAACTTTATGAAATTTTATCAAAAGAGCGGACAATGACCTCCAACCTCTCCTCTAACGAAACCTTCCAGCAAGAAAGCACCAAAGCTTGTAGTTGCCCAGTTTGTGGAAGTTTGCAATCTGCCCCTCAAGTAGAGACGGCAATCAACGATGCCGCTGACTATATTACAGGAGACAAGTTTCAGGTATTACAGTGCTCTAATTGCTCTCTGGCCTGGACAGCTCCGCAACCAACCAAGTTGGACCGCTATTATCCAGCGAAGTACAGACGCTACAACGCACTCATATTAGGGATTCTAAAGACGCTTTACAGGATCCGAGCAAGAGGCTGGTCCAGCCGCTTTACTCAGCCAGGCTCCGCGCTTGAGATAGGATGTGGAGATGGATTCATGCTCGACGCGCTTAGATCTCTAGGCTGGTCGGTCAGCGGCACGGAAAGAACCGCCGATATGGCAAAGTTCGCCAGTGAGCATTTTGGGTTAAAAGTATACGCTGACGATCAGGAAAAGCTCCCCTCAGACGCGAAGTTCGACATGATTGTTATGTTTCAAGTCCTTGAGCATTTGACCGACCCTCTTGAACAGATAAAGAAATGCGCATCTCTCCTTAAACCAGGAGGAAGAGTAATTATCGGCGTACCCAATTTCTCAAGCTGGCAATCCAAATACGCTCGAGCCTCTTGGTTTCACCTAGATGTTCCTCGGCATCTATTTCACCACTCTCCGAGTTCAATGGAGCACTTAGCTCAAGCTGCCAACATGCGCATAGACAGAATCGGGTTTTTCTCACCTGAACACGATCCCTTCGGCTGGGTTCAAAGCATCCTCAACAAAGAATTAGGCAATCAAAACAGACTCACCAAATTCTTAATGAAGATGGTTAAACCTGAGGGCAGAGACTTATTAACGCTGGTAATCGCCGCGGCTCTAAGCCCCTTTTGCGCCATAGCTTCGCTAGTTAGCTGGAGTGCCAAGAAAGGCGCGATTATGCAGGTAGAGCTAGTGCCAGTTAAGAAGTAACTCCTCACCGTATTTTTTGAGCGGTTAGCGCGAAGGGCCGCAAAAAGCTTTTTAATCGCCTCTTGATGCCTCTTCCCTTAGCCATAGAAGTTAAGACCTGCTCTATCGCGCCTACTCGGGTCTCGAACTCTTGCTTGGGAGCATAGTGCTTGAAGTAGCCAACGATCTCTTTAAATTGTCGGTCCAGATCCACCAACATGCTCTTGGCATCTTCTTGGGTTAAAAACGCGCCATTGCTCACCATTTTTTGAGTCTGCAAGCAACTCATGCTGTCCCTAATGACCGGTAAAAACCGCAGAAACTCCTTGGTTTTTCCAAGATCTTGCGATTCAGAATTAATCTTAGGCAAGCAGAGCTGATATGCGTTCTTAGCGAGATCCCAAGTTGTGTTGGCCGCGGTAGCTAAAGCGTTTTTCTTTAAGCGATTCAAAAGCTCTTGATCATCCCGCAACCTGATTATGGCTCTCCTGGCTCCCTCTAGGTCGTCCATCTTTACGACCAGGGCATTTTCCTCGTGCTTAACGTATTCCTCATGACCTGAAACATCGGTCACGATCGCGGTTCCGCCACACGACATCATCTCTAAAGGAGGCAGGAAGAAGCCCTCTACTACGCTCAACTTAAGCAGCACATCGCAAGATGAGTAGACAGCCGCCATCTCCGTTGGGAGCTTAGCTCCGAGAAAGCGATCCGGTTTCCAGGACGTTTCCTTGTAGCCGTCTCCGCAGACGTACCAAACCTCGATCCCTGGAATATCTTTAGCCGCCTCAAACGCGAGACCGACCCTCTTATATGGCACAGCACCGGCACCCTCAATCAGAACTCTGAGCACTCCAGATTTCTTTTCCTCTAACGGCGTCGTTGGGCAAAACCTCTCCCGGTTAACTCCATTAGGCACTAAGTACGCCTCCTGCCCGAATTCGTCTTTAAGAAGCTGCTTAATCCAACCAACCTCGGTGATAAAAATCAGCGGCAACCGGTATGAAAGCTCCACTCCGGCTCTCAGGAAATTCTCATCCTCGCTGTAGAACCTCCTCTCGTCAGACTGAACAAAATAGGCGAACTTCTCAGCTCTTAAACTGAATATATCAAACGCAGTCTCCCACCAAGTCGCTATTACCAGGTCAAAGCTTCTGGACATCGCGGATCTCCAATCCAAACACTCCGCTGAATATCCAAGCGCTCCGTACCATACCGGAGCTCCATCGGCCGCGTACTTTTTATTGGGCGATATCGTCGTTCCAGGTGTCGAAACAGGAACTTCCCAGGAACGCAAAACTATGGACACTTCATGCCCAAGGGACTTGAGAATTTCGCCATGCTCGTATACTACTAAGTTGCCACCTGACAGACGATCTGCGGGCAATACAAAAGCAATTCTCACAGCGCCAAACCCTCCCTGTTAAATCATGGCCACGCGCGACGAGCCCGCTAAGACCAACCTAGTCAACTCATGCCGCCACGCCCGAGATGTTACACCAATCAATCCTATATACCAAATGCTTGAATTGGGTATCGAAGAGTAAAACTAATGGACAAGCAGTTTTACAGCTAGCAGCCTTTCTAGTATGGTCCATGTGATGAGAACCCTATCTCGATATTTGAAAGCAATCTCCCTGCTCGGCTTTCTCGTTTACATAGCGCTTTCAACACTAACACTAGCGAAGTACGCGAAACACGCTGATGTTAAAGCCAATAATACGGTTTCCACATCTGGCGATGCTCACGGCTACCAGAAAATGGCTGTTAATATCTTACGAGGTCTTGGACCCGCGGATTCAGAGAGCCTACCTCTTAGTGAATACAAATTAGATCTCAGCACCCCATGGGGCGAAGCTGCCTTAGCTTACGAGCACCAAAATGGTCCAAGGCCAGTTAACAGTCACTTCGATCGTCCTCCTGGATTTCCACTAATGCTCGCGGCGACTTATTCTATAACTGGAGTAGACTCGCTCTACGCTCGATATCTCATCGCTATATGCGTGTCTCTCGGAGCGTTATTTCTCGCCCTAGGTGGTTATTGCGTATCTCCTACACTCGGCGCATTAGCGGGAATGCTCACCGCTTTTATATACCTGTCCGCGGCTCAGCCCGCTTGGTTTGATGGGATTCTAACCGAGATCCCCGCGAGCTTTTGGGTCGCTGCCTTTTTTTCTTTCTTCGCGCTATACGAAAGACTCGACGATCAAAGATCACAGCATTTGAAAACCACCGCTATGGCGATCAGCGCGTTTAGTTTAACCATGGCGATCTTCACGCGGTTTAATTTTTTTACTGTCATTCCTTTTATGTTGGCATATCTGGTTTGGAGGCGCGCCAGCCGATTCAGGGTGATACTGTTCTTATTGATTACCTGCATCCCATTAGCTCTGTGGAGCTCCTACGCTTCAAGTAAGCTTGGCAAATTCACCTTCTTATCTACTCAGGGTAGCGGACTATTCTCTACCAGTAACAACATCGACTCTCTAAACGGTCTTGGGGCGGATGGATGGAATAGAGGGGGGTGGAATCCAGGCTGGATTAAGGGCCAAGATGGGAGCCTTTCGTGTGACTATCGATACCTGCCGCCAGACGGCAGCGGCTGGAAGCGGGGATTATCATTCTGGCGTCAAAATCTTACCGAGCTTCCGAGGCTTTTCTACAATAAAGCCGAGAAGGGTCTCTGGTATAACGATGGAATAGTCACCCTACCTACCAAACCAGAAGGATTTCACATTCTAGCGATCTGCTTTTTGCTGCTAGCGATAGGGCAACGACATCTTTCTAGGGAGAGATCTAATCCTTCTCATGCGCTTGGGTGGGTAAACTTAACTCAGGTAGCCCTGATAACCGCGGCCGTATACTGTTGGAACACCGTCCCATTCTACTGGATCTTGACGATCTGGATAGGACTTCTGATTCTATCTCTACTTCGTGCCATCCGCGGGACTCCGCGTCTGGGGCTTCCGATGCCTCTCTGGGCTGCTAGCTTTGTCCTTTCTCATGTCATTTCGACCCTAGTTTTTTATGGTTCTTGGAGGTTCCACCAACCCTTCGATTTGCTGATGTTTTTTTTAGCGTTCTTTGGCTTGATGGCCACGATCAAGTCCGTTTATGAAAAAAATGGGCCAATGGGGATACTAACGGGGATAACCTGGGCGGCCTTAATTGCAAGACAGTTCCAGCTGGTATAACCTGTTGACTCCGCGTAATCCCAGTCTATGTCTCACGAGCCTTTCGACCTGAGTAGCTACCTGTGAATACATATTGCTCCGACAGCTCAAGGAGGAAATTACTTAAACCCTCCCTTTTGGATGCCATTCGGCACCGACATTTAATCATCCGACTAGTCCATCGAGAGATCGTGGCTCGCTATAAGGGATCTACTCTCGGCATAGCTTGGGCTGTTCTAGTTCCGATATTAAGCCTCTCGGTCTACACATTCATTTTTACCCGTGTTTTTAAAGGGCACTGGGTGGGAGCGGAATCAAGACTTGGCGACTACTCGCTAAGGATGTTTTGTGGACTGTTGATATTCAACTTTTTCGCTGAGGCGATTACCCGCGCTCCTCGGCTGATATTGGATAACGCCTCCTACGTTAAGAAAGTGGTCTTTCCCCTCGATGTCTTGGCGATTGTATGTGTCGGGTCCGCCTTAGTGAATGGCTTTATCGGCTTCTTCGTGTTTTTGGCTTTCTATTTAGTCAGCACCGGCTTTCCGCCATTAGAGATGATTTTTATACCGATAATCTTAGCACCACTAGCCCTATTTACAGTCGGGCTGGTATGGATTCTATCTTCACTCGGAGTATTCCTAAGGGATATACAGCACGTTGTCTCAGTAGCGATATCGCTAATGCTTTTTCTTACTCCCGTTTTCTATCCGTTAAGCGCGCTTCCGGATGTGGCGAGAAAAGTGGCTCTATTTAATCCCGTGGCGATCTCCATCGAGGCTTGCCGCTCTCTGATTTTTAGTGGTGCCCTGATGAACAAGTGGGAGCTTGTTTTCGCCTCTATAATTAGTTTAGGAACATTTATTGTCGGCAACTGGTGGTTCTCCAATACAAGGAGAGGTTTCGCCGATGTCATCTAAACCAGTGATTACAGCCAAAGACCTTTCTAAAGCGTACACAATGTACGCTGCTCCACGGGACCGCTTAAAGCAGATGATCTTTGGAAATAGGCGGAAGTATTACCAGGAGTTTTGGGCGCTTCGAGGAGCGTCTCTTGAGATAAACAGAGGCGAGACAGTCGGAATAATAGGACGAAATGGCTGTGGTAAATCAACTTTACTTCAGATGATCTGCGGGACCTTAAACCCCACATCTGGAACAATTCATGTTGATGGCAGAGTCGCAGCCCTTCTTGAGCTTGGTGCGGGATTCAACCCTGAATTTACAGGCATTGAGAATATCCGGCTTAACGCGATGATTCTTGGACTCTCCCCAGAGGAAATTGAGGACCGTCTAGATAAGATTATAGCTTTCGCTGACATCGGAGCTTTTATAAATCAACCGGTAAAGACTTTCTCAAGTGGTATGTACGCTCGCTTGGCCTTTGCCGTGGCAGTACATGTGGATCCTGAGATTCTTATCGTAGATGAGATACTTGCTGTTGGGGACGCCGCTTTCCAGAGAAAGTGCGTCGAGAAATTCTATGAGATTAGAGCCGCTGGAACCACGGTTTTATTTGTTTCTCACGATGCTTATCAAGTAAAGAATCTCTGCGATCGGGCAGTCTACCTTAAGAATGGGCAGATTGAAGCGATAGGCCCAGCAGATTCCATTGTGGATCAGTACACTTTCGACCTCGAAAATTCCACTAAACCGCCGGCAACACAGGAGCAAAAAGATAATTCAACAAGCGAGCTGGAAAAGCTTTTTGCAATCGACAGCATCACTCTGGAAGACCACGCTGGAAATAAGGTCGATCAGGTAAAAAGCGGATCCGACCTTCGCCTTAGATTTTCCTATCGCGCCGTAAACAAAACATTCCCAGACGAGCTATCGTTTGTCTTCAATCTGTATAGGCATGACGGATTATATGTATGTGGGGTAACCACTTTAATGGAGAAGTTGCCCCCCTTCAAAGCTTACTCTCAGGGAGAGGTTATAATATCATTTCCTAAACTATCACTTCTTGCTGGGCAATACACATGGCGTGTCGCGCTTAATGACGCCGGCGGATTATACGTCCACGCGCAAGCGAGCCATGTCTGTGAATTTAAAGTGATCGATGATTTTCAGGCTGTCGGACTAGTAGATATTCCGCACGTCTGGGAGTCTCGTGAATTGTAATGTCACAACCAAAAGTTCTATGGAAAGACTAAATTTTGATAATGTAGCTCAAGTGGATGATTGGGAAGTAGCTATTCATCTAGCGAGATATTCCGTGGTAGCCGACTTGTGTGAAGGGAAGACGGTGCTCGATATCGCTTGCGGTGAGGGCTATGGGGCGTACCTTATGGCAACCCGCTGGGGAGCCGCTGCGGTAGACGCCTATGACATATCAAAGGAAGCCCTAAAAGCCGCTGAAGAAAGATTCTCGAATCCAAAGATTCAGTGGCGACACGGGGACGCGGATCAGATGACCGTCTCTGACTTTCCCCGCAAATATGATGTCATCATCAGCCTTGAGACGATTGAACACATTAATAACCCCGCGAAGTTCATTGCTACCCTTGCTCGCCTACTCAAGCCAGGAGGCCTACTATGCGTCTCGTGTCCAAACGATAGCTGGTATTATGGCGAAGGGCTAACATACAACAGATACCACAAGCATGTATGGACCTTCGAACAATTTAGGGAGATGGCCGACACCGCGGTGGGCTCACCGGGACAGTACCTCATAGGCTCAACCGCGAAAGCTATCTGCGCCGTTCCATTTTCAAAGTCCGTTGGAAAGAATTCGCCGGGAACCCTTTCAGATAGAGTCGTTTCGTCAGAGAGGGGCGAGGCTACATTTTTTACGCCGGTTCAAGTAAACGCCTCGTCACCGTCGGAATCACTCTATTTTCTCGGTCTTTGGGGCGATATGGCAGCCACCGCCATGAAGCCTCATGGAGCCGCGGCGCCGGTATCACCGGAACGACTCGCGACAATCCAGCACTCCAGAGCCCCGAGGGCAACCGCGAACAAGAAACCCGTAATAGTCCTCGCGGCTGACATTCCTGGATGGGCATATTGCAATATCGCCCACAACGTAAAGCGTTTCCTTGGTGCGTCTTATGATATCCAAATAGTGTATCTTGGACACTATAACCATTGGAGCGAATTCTACTACGATGCCTTCTGGAAACGTGAGGCATCTCTGGTTCATGTATTCTGGCGGGAATTTCTCTATGAGACATGCTGGGCAGATGTTGCCTATGAAGTTAATGAGCGATTCAGAGCTGACCATGATCACTTCATACAAAGAATGGCTGACACAGCTATTACCACATCAGTTTACGACCACCTGAATGTTGATGAGCTAAGCTTTAAACAACGTGAGCTGCTTTTCTCATTTGTAGACTCTTACTTTGTCAGCTCGGACAAATTACTCGATATATATTCTAAAGGATTGCACAACGCTCCAGACTTGGTGATCGAGGACGGCGTTGACCCTGAGCTCTTCACGCCACACAATCTGGAACGGTTCTCCGATCACAATCGCCCCCTGGTCATCGGCTGGGCAGGAAACTCCGCTTGGTGCGAAAATAAGGATTATGACCCAAAGGGCTTTAAGTCGATTATCATGCCGGCCATCGAATCTTTGAAGAGCGAGGGCCTAAACATAGACGGTTTATTCGCTGATGCTTCTCAGGGAAAGAGACCGCGCTCTGAGATGCCCAAATACTATAATTCAATCGACCTTTATGTCTGCGCCTCGGAAATTGAAGGCACGCCAAATCCGATCCTAGAATGCATGTCTTGCGGTGTTCCGGCGGTAAGCTCCGATGTCGGAGTCGTTCCTCAGGTGTTTGGTCCGCTACAGCTCCAGTTTCTTCTTCAGGAGAGAAACGTAGAAGCGTTCAAAAACGCTATCAGAAAGATCTACAACGACAGGTCGATACTTCAAGGGTTATCACAGGAGAATTTATCGCGGATACAGTCTTGGTCATGGCAAGATAAGATGGGACGTTGGCTATCCCTTTTCCAATTGGCACTATCTCGACTGAACAGCAGAAATATCGCGCGCAAGAAGCATCTTCTGATGGGAGCGAATCTAGCGGCGAGTGATGAACTATCTCTGCGGGGAATCGTTATCGAACAGCAGAAAATATCACGTGAGCGAAACCGCGATAATTCATACCTGAAGTCGCAGCTAGATGATAAGAACCGATTAATACAGGATCTGCTAAAAGAGAGGGAAACCTTGCGCCTCGCGCGAAGGCTTAGCCAAGGAGAGGTGTTTTAGAGTGAGGGTGCGGAGTGAATAGAGGAATTACCACAAAACTCATCGTGGCCATAATCGCGTTAGCTTCATGCTTCGCGTCACTATGTGTCTTGCGCGAGGATTGGCTTTTTACCAACCCGTACATCCTTCCGTGGTTTGACCCGTTCGTATATCTCGGGTTTTTCCTGCGCTATCCTGAGTATGTCAAAGCCTATCCTGGCTATTATCCAGGCGAACGGCTATCAGTAATAATTCCTGGCTATCTAATATTTAAAGCATTTGAGCCTAGTATCGCTAGCGTTGTAATCAGAACTTTACTCTGGTTTGGCAGCTGCGGAGCTCTGCTCCTTTCGACTTCGATCATATGCGGGTGGAGAGCTGGCCTGCTAGCAACTCTCCTACTAGGTCTGCATCCAACTTTTTTAGGAGCCGCGGGTTGGGATTATATAGATGGATTCGCTAACTGCTACCACTTCGCCGCTTGGGCAATACTTTCAATCATAATCGCTGGCCGCAGAAGTAACGGGCTATACGCTACCTTTGGAGCGACATTAGCTCTTATGTTTCTTAGCAGCACCTTTATGGCTGTTTTCATCGCGCCTTTAATCGCCGTTCTTACTGTCGCCACTTATTCCGGTTCGGTCAAAGCGGCATTTAGATCCTGGATGTGGATCCTTATTGGCTCTATAGCTGTAATACTCGCTGTTACTCTCATTAACGTGTGCGCTGGGGGCCCCGCGTTCATATTCGCCTCGCAATACAACGCCATGCGGCAACTCCTCTCAGGGCAGATCCCAGCGACCGATCCGAGCGCGTGGCAACCTATTTTATGGAACGCACCTTGGGCAGCTCTACCTTTGGTAATGGCATTATTTGGCACATTCAAGTTACCCTCCGCGCTCATGTCCCTGCGTAACCTAAGAAGTTTAGACGCCGTATCAAGAACTCGCGCCCTCCTCCCTGCGCTAGCGCTTTATCAGATGATGGTCTACGGTTTTCTTCAGGCAACTAGCTTCACTGCACTCTCCTTTTTCTGTTATTCGAGCATGCTGGTGCCTTTATGTTTTTTAGGGCTAGCGTCACTAATCAGCGAGTTTAGCGCAAATTTTTCAAGGCGAGCGTTTATAGGCCTATCGCTTTTCTCAGCCTTTTGCTCTCTGCTTACTCTTCATCCAAAAGTGGGAAAACTTATCCTTGATTGCTATTCAGTTGGCTACTACAAAACCTTCACTATTATTCCTGTTGTTGGATTCTGTGGGGCCTTATTAGCGTTTTCGTCGATCAAATCAGACTTTAAGAAGGGATTGGGCGCGTTAGCCCTTTTTTGCATAGCTAGCGCGACGACCTTTAATACCCCTCAGATAAATCATTTCTGGCACGAAAGACGAACCTATGGAATTAGAGCTATTGCTGAGGCGGTGAATCACTTCCAGGACTCAAACCGCGATGGCCAGTTAGGAATGTGGATGAACACTCGCGACCCTAAATATGGAGATAACATATTCTGGGCTTCCTGGATCGCCAACCACATTAGAGCGGGAAGCTTCAGGTCAACGGACCTTCCGGCGTTTGATCCTAAGACCGCTTCTCATGGATCGAAGGTTATGGTGTTTACCTCCGAAAACAACGGCAACGAATTGGTCACCAAGGCTCTTAGAGATCAAGGACTGTCTCATACAGTAGTCAGCCAACGTCGCATCGTCCACGGACGGATAGATTTTTGGATGACCCTGATTAGCTTAAACTAGTCATGTTGAATAAAGAGAGCTCGCGAAACCTTTCGTTTAAAGCACTAGGCGCCCTAGCCATAGTCATTTGCGGCTGCTTTCTCATCATTAAACTTAAGCTTTTTTACGGGCTGGCATACACCTCTGATCTATTTATCCATACTCAAAAAAGTCGCAGCTTTCTCTACGGCCTGCCTCTTCTATACGACAATATTCACGGACCCCACCCATATCACAACACCTTTCTTGAGCTAGCTCTTAGTCCCTTCAGCGCTTTATATGGGGCGTCAGGTTTGATATCCGCGTACTGGCTTATATGCGCTAGTGTCTTTACTTGGATGATCTATTCGTCGAGAACCGCTTCTGCCGCAGGAAGAGTTTATATCCCATTCATGCTCTTTGTTTCCCTGCTTGGCCCGATAGGCTTCTGGACCTTCGACAATCCGGTCTATGGCTGGCACCCGGAGATGCTATCTCTGCCGTGCGGACTGGGGTTGGCTGTTAGCCTAATCCAGCGGCGCCGCGCCCTCACACTTATTTTTAGCCTAGCATGCCTACTCACGCACGAGATTGGAGCGGTACTGGCCGGGTCCATTCATCTGTTATTTTTTTACATAAGACAGCTTCCTAGCACATCAGGGTTACGACAGATCAGCAAGCGACACGTTCGGATTCTTTGGCCGTGGGTAATACTTTTCGCGGTAGGACTTATTATCCAGCGTCTGTGGGATTCCGCTGGCTCCGGCAGATTGGATGGCGTTATTCAGCAGCTACAGACAGAGGCGGGAAGAAAGCTGGCAGTTGGTTTAATATCGCCCTTACTCGGGCTCTTGGCGATATCGTCCCTGGGGTTTCTCGCTTTAACGAAATCTGTAAAGCATGTGCTCATGATTCTCTTCTGCGCGACTCCAGCTATATTGGCTGGGGCCGGAGCTGGACTTGCTTATGGAGACTTCCCCGGCGCGGATATGCACAACATATTCTGGCCTCCACGCTGGTCATTTATCTGGGCTATTACTATCTCGGGAACCTTTTTCTCTTTGTTCAATTCCTCTAATAGTAGAAATGGAATATCTGGGCTTATCCTATCGGCGTCTTTATTAACTGTAGTCCTTATTTGGTGCCAAGACAGCTGGCTGAGAAAATACAGGTCTTACAACGCGACTGAGCGGGTCACTATGGCGTTCTCGGGCTATATCAGACCACTTTTCTCTCAAAAAGAGCTATCTCTGATTAGCTGCCTTAGTGATCAAATATCTAAAAGAAATAGAATAGTGCTACCTGGATCGATGTGGGCTCTTTTCGAAGCGCATGACATCGAGTTTCTAAACCCTAGCAATCCTTATCGAGCCGACCCTTCTATCTTGCTGTGCGATCTCGCGACCAGGACCCCGTTCGATTATGACTGCCTAAACAAACAGGAGCCATACTCGACTAATACAGAGTATATGACTAAAGACTTTGAGAGCTTGCGTATTACTTTTAGGAAGAGGTTACGTGATACTTACCGTCTCTGCAGAAAGAGCCTGCTTGACTGAAGAGCTGAAAAGAGTCGAGACTCCTTGCAACTATGAATAGGCGCTTGCCCTTGCTATCAATTATTATCTGCGTTTTTGTCGCGACGCTCTGTTTATTGCGAATTCAGGTCCCACTCCTCGATTATCCTTTTCTCTTTCCGGACTCGTTCGATTGGCTCATGAATGGCCTAGAATACGCGAATATCCTCCCTGGCCACTCTGAAATATCGCACCGTGGGATGTTAATGACTCTAGTTTTGGCGTTCCTTTATAAAATCGATCAGATTCAATTAGCTACTATTCTTGGTACTCTCTCCCTTGGACTACTCTGCCTCTCTCTAGTGATCCTTTTATCCCCATCTCTCACCAGAAGAACTGTGATGTGGGCAACTGTTTTAAACCTAATATCATTCACAACGCTCAGTCAGTCAGCATATGTAGGGGCTGACTCTATCGCCAACTTATGCGCCAGCGTATTCAGCCTGGGCATGATACTCATGGTGCTTAAACCCGGAACCGGTCTGATGTACGCACTCGGTGTGGTCGGAGGATTAGGAGCTCACTCTCAAAACATATTTCCTATCCTTGCCCCGCTTTATCTGGCGATTCTCTGCTGGGGGCTAATTACTCATTCAAGCTTTAGAGATGTGGTGTTCTCACGTCACGGCTTAGGCGCTCTCCTCCTTTTTTTTCTTCTGACCTTCGTTTTTCTCCTCCCACGATGGTCAATGTACGGAACATTTTATGAGGAACGAGTACAGCATGCGTCGCTCATCAGCTTTAGCCTAGCAGGTAGCAAATACTATATTTCGGCACTGGTAAGCTCGTTTAGCTGGCCTATCTGCGTGTTAGCCACGATCGGAGCATTCATAGGTTGGCGCTCCGGGGGAGCCTCGAGAATTTACGTATTTTTTTTCTTGGTGTGGATTTTTAACGTATTCGCGTTCTTCGCATGGCTATATAGCTGGCGTGACGTCAGATTCTGGATCTACGGATCTGTACCACTACTAACATTAGCGGCGATGGCGCTGGATTTCCTCTCTATTGTTAGCAATCGATTTATCTACACCCTAATCTCCTGTGTCGCGGTGTACTCTATTCACTCACCTCCCACTAATGATCCGTGGGATCGTTCAATAATGATAACTCCTTGGCGCGCCATTAGCTTCCGGGGGAACGGCGTATATCGTTTCGACCGGATACTTTCCTTGCCTTTCCTAAAAGGTCACTTAACAGATCTTTCTGACGCGAAGCAGGCAAGCCTCGCGGGAATTCAGACAGGTATGAGAGATCCAGATTTACAAAAAATAGTGGTGGCCGCCGCGCCAATAGCTGGCCCTTCACAAATAGCCGTTTTTGGGGAGCTATCTCCGGATTGGCACTATATAGCTAAGAACCGTAACCAACTTTACATTAGATCTAACAGAGTGATTCTTATTACCGATCCAGAGCACTTAAAGAGTTTTTTGAGTCAAGGCAACTTAGCTATTTGCCGACGTGACATATCGGCAAAAGTCCTGTCAGATCTACACTCGATGCCGATTAAAGTTAGCGAGCTATCTTTGCCTACAACAAATACCGCCTATACGCTTATAGGCACAGCTCAATAGATAGAACTACCTGCTCCATATCGGCTAGAAACCGCTCTCTTCGTGTAGCTACTCTTCGATGCCCAATTCACTAAACGACGCGTAAGCGAGGTTTTGCCTCACTTACTAAAGCGAGGTCTCTCGTCTCTTCTTTAATCTAGCCAAAAGTCGGTACAGTGGCTGTTTCTTTATCTTATCTAGTTCCCTCTTGTACTCATGCTCTTTTTCCGCTCTCATCTGGTACTGGTGCGTAAGCGAAAGATTAGTTAGTCGCAATTCATTTATCTCTGACATTCTTTTAGTTACTAAAGCTGCCAGCTCATCACTATCTATGGAAACTTTTGCGTCATGAGCTAGCTTCGTCCTTCCGCTTTCTGCCCCCGCGTCGCGCCCCTCAAGGGAAACATCATTACCGCGATCTTTGAGATTGGATACGCACAAAGCAGCTACGGACTCTCCCCGTATTAAACGAGCAAAAAGGTGCGCGTAGCGCTCAAAACACGCGAACTCCGAGAAAGATTCCGTAGAGGCAGCCGCATTTTCCCGCATACTCGCCAGAGGACCATCAGCCTCGAGCATCATCCTTACCTTGGCTAAATAAGACTCTGGCTGATTAACGAGCGGCTCGATCAAACCGTTGTATCCGTCTCTCAAATAGCTGTTAACGCCACCAGAGTTAGACGCCACAACCGCCGCGCCACATGCTAGAGCCTCTAACGGCAGCAACCCAAAACCTTCGTGCAGGGACGCGTCAACAAATATATCAACATCTCTAAGATAGGTGGCGAGCTTGTCCCTCCCAACAGGTATAGTGACAATCTTGGTATCGCTTTGCTCTATCCACGGCGACTCAAATGGATAATCGGCGGGCTTAAAGACCGTCAGGGCAACTCTTTCACGGTCCGCGAACAGCAGATCCACCAACTCTCGCAGCACAAATTGACCTTTGTCCGCGGCGGAACGGAACACGACCCCTACTCTCTTCCGCTCCGCAGCTTCATTACCTTGTCGCTTTGGAAAGAAAGTCAGGTGGTTTACACCTATCGGTAGCAGCACAACCTCCTTATTAGGAGCCTTAGCTCTTACCAAGCGCGCCAGCCATTCCGACGTAGTGACCAGCAAATCGGCTGAAAAGTAAGAGTCTTTTACCACCTCATAATGGATTCCATTTTGGAAATACGGTTCATAGCCCTGAACAAAATTTACCAGCTTAGCTCCACTTTTCTGGGCCAGCTTCCAACTTGCGGGAACAGTCGAGAACAATGTAGAGACAACTATCTTGGGCTTGATTTGTAGCTTATTAACTAGCTCATCCTCATTTTCAACCCGTAGCGGATTAAGATAAAGCGGCTCGGCATACTGCCTAAGAGCTGCTGGATCTAAAGCACCCATCACAACAACCTTGGCGTTAATTCCACTAATGATTAAATGATTGCATAGGTCTAAAACAACATGCACGCCACCGATCCCCGCGCTTAAGCCAGGTAGCACAAAAAGAACGTCGCAAGGTTCAAAACCCTCTGGCTTTCTATAATTCCTTACGCGGCTTTCTACTGCTGGGACCGGATCGTAAAAATTCGAGGTCCTGTGATAACAAGCGAAGCTTTCACCCCATAAAGTCATAAACCTTTGGTGATTCTTTTGCTGGAGTTCTTCCCTATTATTTTCATTGCGGAATGTGCCGCCACCAAAGTGATAGACGTACGCGTCTGTTACCAATACTCCTCGATATCCTTTTGCTCTTGCCCGCAGGTGCAGATCACTCTCTTCACCGTAGCCTAACCCCCAGGACTCATCCATTCCATTGACAGCGTGGTAACAATCCCTGGATACCATTAGGCAGTGCCCTACCGTGGTGCAGATATCCTCGTATGGAGCCCCCTTTACATCAGAGAGCTGCTCCAAAATATCCTCAAAAGATATAAAGCTCTCGCCTGTTGGAAGCGCGATAGTGGCGTTAGCCGCATTATTTGCCGCCGCGCAGGCCAGACCCACTGACTTATCTCGCTCAAAGGCTTTCAACAACTTCGAAATTGTTGAGCGATTGACCAAGCAATCGCTATTCAAAAAAAGCACATGACACGCCGAAGTCGCTGAAAAACCCAGATTACAAGCGGCAGCGAAGCCATGCTTACCAGAACTGGTAACCAATCGCGCTTTTGAATTTGAAGCTACTAGCTGCTCTAGCTGCTTTCTACATTCGGGACTACAACCGTCATCTACGCAAATTATCTCACCCACTATCTCAAGATCATCGCACAGTGCTAGCGCCCTAAAAGCCCTCTCACACCAATCGATAGCGTTCTTGACCGGTATAACTATGTCACACAGAGTAGTTTTGCTTGGCTGCTCCTCTTTTGATCCTCTTTCATTTTCCTCAAGTGAGCCCAAGACGCCCGCTCTAGAAACTGACGTAAGAGCCTTCTCTATCATTTGAGAGGCGAAATCTCTCCGTCGCGAATCGTCACGATTACTCGCAAAATCGGCTAGTACTCGAGAATTAGGAAGATCACTATCCACAACCTGTCGATATAAATCGTAATCAAATAGTGGGTAGGGTTTCAGCCCTGCTTTCGCCCCGAAGCGAAGATAATGCTCTAGTGGCGCCAAGCCGCTCAGATCTCCACAAACTTGAGATCGGTAGTGTGCGCTATCGAAAAAACTATTTGGCTCTCTCCCCTCAAGGTGGCCCCAACCGAGGTAGTGCGCCAAAGGATTAACCCCTTGCCGCCTCAGGTCCGGAGACTTCTGCAGATAGGTCGCCGCGTCAAACAAAGGATGTGGATGCAGAGCCCAAAGAGATGAATCCTTTATATAAGAGACCGCGCACTTAATACGATTAGCCGGCAGATCCGGTCGCTGCTCTCTTAGATAGTCAACGCAAAAAAGCTTACTGCGTAAGATTAACGATACTAATCTTAAGTCCTTCAAATTCATAAAACCGAGTCTTCCTTAACGGTCGATTATCCTTATAGGCCACTTAGCAGGCCACGGCGCGCTTGAATTTCTTTGCCCCTGGCCGGCAGCCAGTATGATACAGGAGCGAGTAATTTAGAACACCTTACCACGAGGAGGATGTCACTCTAACCTTGTTGATCCCATTAACGAGCTACTATCATCATAAGCTAATGAAATCACGCGGCTTCAAAGTCGCGGTTGAGTTTCGCACTACGCACCTGCTGTTTAGGTGGCTTTTAGGCTTATTTGACCGGTAATTTCTGAATGTTAGGAGGACCAATGCACGTCCCATTTTTAGATCTGAAGACCCAATATCACTCGATTAAAGAAGAGGTTATGCGTCAAGTTGACGACGTATTCTCAAACACAGCTTTCGTTTTGGGACCCCAAGTGGCCCGTTTTGAGAAGGCGTTTGCTGAATTTCTAGGTACCAAATTTAGTGTCGGCGTGGCAAACGGTACCGATTCCCTCGTTCTAAGCTATCAGGCCCTTGGGATCGGACCTGGAGATGAGGTGATCATTCCTGCGCACACCTTTGTGGCAACCGCCATCGGTGTCCTTAACGCTGGTGCTAGGCCTGTGCTGGTTGATATCGACCCATCCACGTATCTCTTCGATTACTCAAAGCTTGAAGCAGCTATAACTCCGCGAACTAAAGCTATCTGCCCTGTGCACCTATACGGCAGAGCTTGTGACATGGACCAAGTTATGGCCTTCGCTAAAAAGCACTCTTTAAAGGTCGTCGAAGACGCGGCCCAATCTCACGGCGCTAAGTGGAAAGGAGTTGCGACAGGAACTTTTGGTGAGTTCGGATCGTTTAGCTTCTATCCTGGAAAAAACTTAGGAGCTTACGGAGATGGTGGAGCGATTTGCACGGCTTCCGCTGAATTGAACTCTAAGATCCGCAGACTGCGTAACTACGGCTCAGAGATTAAGTACGAGCACCCTGAGCGTGGAACAAACTCACGACTCGATTCCGTACAAGCGGCGATCCTTGATATTAAGCTTAAGCACTTGGCTAAATGGAACGCCGATCGGCACGCGGCCGCGGTGCGTTACGCTGAGCGATTAAAGCCGCTTGAGTCACGCGGTGTGGTAGTACCTGATGTAAGAACCTCTGATGAGCATGTGTTTCATCTGTTCGTGATTCAGGTGGAGAACCGCACGAAGGTGATGGAATACCTGGCTAAGAACGACGTACATACAGGCATTCACTATCCTGTGCCGTTTTATCTGCAAGGTGGATACCGTGAGCTTGAGTACTCTAAGGGGGCTTTCCCAGTAACTGAGGCTATAGCGCCGAAGATCCTGTCGCTGCCGATGTTCCCTGAGCTAACTACTAATCAGATAGATTTTGTGGTTGAGAAGTTGGCTGAGGTGGTCTAAGGGCTCTTGGTAGTAAAGGTAGCCAAACCTCTGAACTTACTAAATTCTCGATAGCTTGTTATATTTAATAAGCAAATACAAATAGTTAATAGTGCTATACTCTAATTAATAAGTGCTGTATAATTAGTCTATGGACCTTATACAGAACGTCATGGCGCTCCTCGATGCGGAACTAGCGGACATAAACCGCGAGCGTGGTTTGGAAGATTTACCGAGCTTAAAAACTGTTGAGATAAAAATCTTAGGGCAAATGTCTTTGCTGATGGATCCATCCGCAAAAGATATTAATCCTACTGCTACGCGTGACCTTGACGCCTTGATTGTCGGCGACTTTGTGGCAGCCGATAAACTGAGATCTATTCTTAAATCAAAAGGGCTTGTTTACGACGAGCTAAGCAAAGAGATCTGGCTCCCTGACAATGCTATATTCATTCCATATTACAGCTCAGAGAATCTTACAGTTTCATATCTCGATCCAATCTCCGCCCTTACAAGCAAAGCCATAAAGGCGAGAGAGAAAAATCGTTTTCTGATTCGCAGAGCATTAGAGGTTTTCGGAAAAGCTCTCACACAGGAGATTACCAGGTACGGAGGTGATCTCAACTATTTTAGAAATGGGACTCTTGAACTCTGACATGAGCGAAATGCAAAAAAACAACTCGCTATTTTTAGAACATCGAGTACTGGGATTTCTCGTGGCCAAAGGGCTTCTTTTTGCACCTCATGTTAAGCCTCTAGGTTCTGCTAAAATCAAGATCTCTGATGCCATAAAAGTCGGCCTTACATCTGAACCTCGAGTTCTTGAAGTTCTCCCTGCGGCACTACTTCATTTTCCTCGTTCATTTCTCGGACATCAAGACATGCCGGATAAATTGAAACAAACGCTTGATTGCATTCGCCAAGGGAGCCAATCAGGGCCGTCGCTTTCCGGCATCCCGTACTCAGCAATGCTAAGGTGGGCAAATGAGCAATTACCGGATAAGCGAACCCGCCCGGAAAGCCAAAGAAAAATAACAAAAGCTTTCAGATTAAAAAAGTCAGCCCTAGAAAAACTGACCAAAGCCGCTCAGAAAGAACAAATCTCGCAACGTGCTCTTTTAGAAAAGCTCCTGGAGGACCTTTAACCAAATCTTACAGGCGGCTTACCCAACTCATAGCCCACGTTCTCAAGCTTAAAGTTAGGATTATAGTAAGGGTCGTTTAGCAACTTCTCCCCCCACCTCTCCTGCATCGCTTTAAATTCACGGGCGAAACGGGCCTTCTTTTCAGGGCTATCCTCATAACCACGAGAAACTGACTCGTGATGCAAAAGCTCGGCGTACGGAGTGTAAACGATAAGATATCCGGCTTCTCTTATTTTTAGACAGAGATCGATATCGTTAAAAGCGACAGCTAACCGCTCCTGATCAAAACCGCCTACTTTCTTGAACAGATCTGTATGAACTAACATACAGGCCGCTGTAACCGCTGATAGATTCTGCGGCAAAACAGCGCGACAGAAATATCCCAAGCTTCCAACTGAGAAGGTCTTAAACTGATGCCCAGCGACTCCGCCGATGCCAGTTATTACTCCCGCATGCTGCACAGTTCCATTTGGAAACAACAGGCGCGCGCCAACCGCTCCGATATCTTTACGCGCTAAATTAGACACCATCTCATCCAACCAATCGGGTCGGATTATCTGAATATCATTATTAACAAAACCAAGCACTGATCCAGTAGCGTGTTTAACGGCGTCGTTGTTTATCCGCGCGAAGTTAAAAGCCCCCTCATCTCGGATAACCTTCACTCGGGAATCCTTACTAGGAAGCTCGCGGAGATACTCAAGGGTCTCCGGATCATTGCTGCGATTATCAACGATTATTAGCTCGATATTTTTGTATGATGTTCCGTTAAGTATCCCATCAACGCACTGCGAAAGTAGTTTGTATTGGTTAAATGTTGGTACTATCAGCGAAACCAGCGGGGCCGGACTAGGAAGAACGTATCGTGTTCTTAACATCGACAGCTCTGGGATCGACTCAACTTTAGCTCCACGATCCCCTCTTCGCTCAAGGTGCTCCGAAACGGCTCGAATCTGCGCTGCGGTTACGTAAGGCTTCGCGGATGTTTCTTTAGCTGTCGATCCCTCGATCACGCGCCAATGATAAAGTATGTGCGGGATGTGTCTTATCTTATCGCTCGTCGTGACCTCTGACACCCTTAGCGCCAGATCCCAATCTTGCGCCCCGTTACACTCCTTTCTTAGCCCACCTAGTTGCTTGTAAATCGTGGCCCTAACGACTGTAAAGTGGCAGATGCAGTTGTGGCAAAGGAGCAACTCTGGGTTCCAATCAGATTTAAAGTAAGGATCGTGACGGACACCTTCAGGTGTTATCTTATCTTCATCACTAAAGATCAGATCAGCGTCACGGTACCGCTCAAGCTCACGCGCCATCATGTAGAGGGCATGCTCACGGATCTCGTCGTCGTTGTCTAAAAACGCGAAGAACTCTCCTGTGGCTATCTCCGCCGCTGAATTAGTTGCCTGCGAGATATGCCCGTTTGTGGTCCTAAAGACATAGACTATTCGCGGATCGATCGCTGCGTATTCCTTAATAACTTCACGCACTGCGGCGTTTGGCGAATTATCATCAGCGATACAGAGCTGCCAGTGCGGATAAACCTGGGAGCGCACAGAATCTATCGCCTGCCTCAGATAGGTCTCAGGCACATTGTATACAGGCATAAGGATAGAGAATGTTGGCTTGTACTCCATCTGCTCGATGTGAGCACGCATCTCGCGGCGATCGCTCTCGGTTATAGTGTCGTAACGAGCGATCCACTCCGGATAAGCGTTTCTGCGAAAAAGTCGCTCTTTTAGCGCGCCTATGCCTCCGCGGCGGAGTAGTAGATAAGCTTTACTAAACTTCGATACAACAGCCTCAGGGTGCTTTACGTGATACCGAACTAGATCCCGAACCTTAGGGGCGTAACGCTGAAGCTTACCTATCTGGTTAATAACCACCTTTGGTGAAAGCTGCGCTGCCTCACTGGAGTAAAGAACTAAGGTAAAAGTTGATATGCCAGCCGGAAGCGCGGCGAAAACCGAAGCTCGTCCACTATCATCAGACGCGAACCAAATATTCCCGACGGTATCGTTTCGCGAGCTATAGTAAAGACGCCCCGTCGCTGGCCCCTTAGCTCCGTGCAGAGTGATCTGAACTTGAACCTCACCAAACGGGGGCAGCTTCTCCGAGTTGTTAGTTGAGTTAAGCTGCCACGTCATCTGTGGCATAGATTTCTCTACAGCATCATTGGCGTCAGCGACGCGGGCCTCAGTCGGAGTGGCTTCATATTTAAAGCTACCAAAGCGGAGATATCTGGGACGCTGAACACCTGAAACGCTTAAAGACACTCGCTCGGACTCCCTTGTTGGCTCAATTTTAGAATTTACTGCTGCGTTATCGCTGGACATGTTGGTTCTGGCTTAATTTTGTCTATAGTTCCTGCCGGTATCCTACCTATATTGACTAACTCAGTAAACCTTACTCAAATTAGGGCGAATCGGCGTTTAAGAATCGAGAAACTACCGATTAGCCCTGATAAAAATGGTTCTAAAAGCCCTCATAAACACCATCGACACGCTGATTTTCACGCGCTTGATTACTCGTCTAATAATAAACAAGGGGGAATTAACGGCTAAAGTCACGCTTTACATCTCCGCGTCATTCCTGCTTCCCTGCGCTATTTTATTGGGCGAGCCTTACATCGTAGAGATCGTGTCACGGTTTCTAGGGTTTAGCTTTTTTGAGTCCTCAGTTAACTCACACCAGATAGCTAACACAGGGGCTCAGATCGCATTCGCTTACAATCCACCTTTTCCTTGGATTCTTCCTAGCGAGCTGTACTCCTATCTTTTCGCTGGGACTGAGCGTTTGACGAGGTTACTCGAACTAACTCCTTTAATAATCTTCATCACTTTAGTTACCTGGCTAGTTAAAAGCCCAGCTATTGCATCTAGGTGGCTAGCAGCTCTTATCCTTTGTGGCCTCACTTCCTGGGTCGCTTTTAATATTCACGGCGGAGGAGACGCGATGTCGCCGCTGTATCTAGTCAAACCGTATCTGTATGAGACAGCCCTACAAAATGGCGCCTTGCTGGGATTTGTCTTACTAAGCTCTGGCTTATCAATCGCCGCCTACTCGCCCTATCGACGCTTCTTTTACCTGGCTGGACTAATCGGAGTGCTGGCGCTCGTGTTTAAGCCAGAGATAGCACCAGCGACTCGATTTAAGGCTTTTAATTTAGCCCCCAGGGAGTGTCACGATAACGCTGGCGGCTGCCTATCAAACTCTGAAATCTTGGCTCTGAAATTTATCTCTGACCACACAAGCGAGATCAAGCTAAGATATCCCGACCTAACCTACTCATCAGCACCGAAAATACTAATACTTGGCCATCCAGTTGTTAGAGGACCTGAAAAATGGGTCTTTCCATCAGGGATATCAAAGGTTGTTCCACTGTACTCCAAGCTACCTGTCGCTTTCTTTTACGGTCGTGGTAATCCAGCATGGGATCATGAGAACTATCTTGCGAGGGTGTGCAAAAAGCTTGATCTAACGTGGCTAAGGGATCGCAATGTGCGTTTCCTGGTGTTAGGTAAACGAGATCCCGGTTGCCTGAGTCACCGACGTGATGTTGTTAAGAACTCTGAGACGCTCTTTGAGATGGATGGGGTGAGGGTGTTGAGGATGTTTTGAGGGCGGAGGTGTAGCGAGGCTCGCTAGGAAAAGCGGGAAGAATGACCTGTGTTATTTTACGTATCTACCTATCGCGTAAATAGGAACCACATCAACCCTCACACTCTTGTTGCTGACCTGTGTTGATATAGTCGAGAAATTCTCTAGTGAAGTTCTTATTGCGTATCCTGCGCCCTTTTCGGCGAGAAAACGATAGAGACTCTGCATCTGTCCCTTCGTGCCCGCCTTCACTTCAAGTGGAATAATAACAGGGCCGCGTTGTACTACATAGTCAACCTCAGCAGAGCTTGAAGGCGCCTCTCTGTGCCAGTAAAAGAGTCCGCATTTGATATGGTGCGGCGCGTTTGCAATCAATTCAAGGCCGCACACGATCTCCGCGAACGCTGCCCTATTGGAGAATGAAACAGAGTCGTCTAATAGTAGATCAGAGAGGGGCAGCCCCAGCAGACGATTATATATCCCCAGATCGAACGGGATGCTTTTGAAGCTTTTGGGATCTACCTCCGCCCCCAGGGGGATCGCATTTGCGGAGCTACGAGTAATTTTGTAAATCAATCCTGCCTGAGACAGGAGGTCAATTGCTTGATCGTAACCTGAGAGCTTAGCGCCGGGGTTGATTCGGGAGTAGACGAACTTACTTCCAGCTTGTTGAGCAACAGACCGGAGCGTCGCTCTCAGCTTATCTGAGCTGATACGGGTCCCATACTTCGCGAAATCATCCTCATATCCGAGCACTAACTCCTCTAGCAGCGGAAGACACTCCCGCAGATCTCGAGTATCACAGTATCTCTGCACTACTTTTGGCAAACCTCCAATCATGCAGTAGAGCTTCATCAGATCCAAAGCTTTGCGATGGAACACAGCATCAAGTGGCGTCTCCAGTGAGGCTTCCCGCAACGCCCGGCCGAATCCATCCCCCGTGAGCGCCTGCGCGAACTCCTCAAAAAACAGAGGATACATGAAGAGCGACTCAATTCTGCCAACTCCGTAAGACGGAAGATCTCTAAGCGCAAACTCAAGAAGCGAGCCGGCTGCTACAACGTGCAGCTCGGGAAGCTGTTCATAAAAGAATCTCAGCGCCGTTAATGCCTCAGGGCATTCCTGTATCTCATCGAAGAACAGTAGAGTCTCACCTGGCGAGATCGAAGCGTTACAGTATATGGATAGCTTGTCGATGAGGCTCCTCGGTGAAAGGTTTCCTTCCCGAAAGAAGGCTTTAACCTCGGGCGTTTCTAAAAAATTAATCTCAACAAATGATCTGAAGCTGCTGAGCGCAAACTCCCGAACTGATGACGTTTTGCCAACCTGCCTCGCCCCTCGCAATAGCAAGACTCGCCTATCGTGAGCATGCTTCCAATTTTCTAGCGCTGCGGCGATTTTTCTTTTAAGCATTTCAACATATTACACCATGCTCGGAAAAATACAAGGCAATTTTTACTATCAACTCGGAATTTATAAAGTCTGAAAACAGAGCTTGCTCGGAAAAATAGTGGGCGTTGGGCCCAGCTAGCCCTCAAAGACGCGCCTTAGTCGGGGGTGCCTTCGCATATCTAAGGCTCGTTCCTCTTAAGCCCTCTTTCTCTATGGGGTGAGGGCTTCTTGGCGTTTGTCCGGAGAACGTTTCGGTTCAAAAATATCGCGCCAAATCAATGCATGTCAATTCAGATGGTTGAGCGCGACATCTTTTCGACTGATATATTATCCTAAGTTCACCCCGGCGCTGCTTTGCGTGATGAGTTGGAGGAGATTGGAGTCAGCCAATCCGCTCTCGCTGAACATATTTAAGTGCTACTCAAAACTATCAATTAAATTTGCCGAGGAAAGCGGGGTATCAGCGCTGATATGACGCTAAAGCTCTCGCAGGCTCTCGGCGCTACGCCGTATTTTTGGCTTAATCTCCAAAACAACTGGATGTTAAGTCAGATAAGTGGCACCAAAAAATAAAGCTACTGACCGCATAGCTACCCGGTTTACCCAGAAGCTATCCTCGCTGTGTTTACATTATTTTTAAGACAGCGTGGTTGCTTGTAGGGTCCGCCTTTTTACTTAGAGAAGAACATGCGAGTTTCATTAGACCTGGTGTCGGGGCATGACGCTCGCGTGACGGGCGCTAGTCCGATCCACGCTCTTGTTATCCGTTGCTTGCCTTTGCAGACGGTTCGCTTCCAGAAGTGTCCCCTAAAACCAGACCTCCTTTCCCGATCCAAACGCCTGTCCAAAAACGTTGGGCGTAGCCTAGTACAAATATTACAACAATTCCCAGTAAGCCAAAACTTAGGAAGCCACCCGAGTAAGAACCGGTCCACTGCTTGGATTGCCCCATCAAGTTGGGAAGAAGAGACCCTCCAAGAGCGCCGATTTCACCAATCATGCTTCCAGCAACTGCGGTTGTAGTCGGCCAACGAAGCGGGACAAGCTGAAACACAGCGCCATTTCCCGCACCGAGCAAACCAAAACAGCACATCAGCAAAATCGTAGTCGTCATAAGGGAGGGCTGGGTGCTTAGCACGAACAACAGAAAAACCGCGGAAATCAGTAAAAACTTTAGGGCGACAACCCCACCAAAGCGATCTGCAATATACCCACCAATAATTCGCATAGCGCTGCCTACGAACGCTGCAAGTACCGTAAGCTGACCTGCCTGCACTTTGGTAACTTGAAATTGTTCGTAAAAAAACGTTGGGAGGAAGCTTGCCAGTCCTATAAATCCCCCGAAAGTTACCACATATACTAAGTTAAATACCCACCCATCTGCTTCCCACAAACATTTAATATGAGCTTTGATAGATTGATGAGCCCGGTCTGGAGGTTCCTTGGCAAAAAAAATCATTACGATGATTGGGGCAATCATCGCCCACCCTGCAAAGCCGTACACATGCTGCCACCCGTAAATCATTGCCAAGGGCGGCGCGACTAGTGCAGCTATCGCAGTCCCACTATTTCCGGCTCCAGTAATGCCCATTGCAAGACCTTTAAATGTCTTGGGATACCATCCGGAGCCCAAGGATAGCGCAATACCGAAACTCGCCCCTGCTACACCTAAAAGAATCCCCATCCAGATAACTCCGTCGTATGATGTCACTAGGAATCGGGCCAACAGACAAGCGACAACGATGGTCAACATCTCAAGGAGAGCTGAGTTTTTTCTGCCGATATATTGCGAAAGCACACCGAGCGGAAATCGCATAAGCGCCCCAGCAAAAATGGGAACAGAAAGCATGAAACCCGTTTCAGCTGGAGACAACTTAAAGTGCTCGGTTATAAAGGGCGCCATAGCTCCATTGAGTACCCAGATCGCAAAACAGAAATCGAAGTAAAGAAAAGCCGAAAAAAGCGTCGGGAAGTGTCCGACTCTCAAGAATGCTTTGGTTTTATTTAGCATAATGCCCAATCGGATCTGATATACCATTCGTTACAAAGCAGTGGCGCTCGATGTCGGCGCACAGTATTATTCACCAGCTCCCCTAGACAGTCTATCTCGACCCGGAGATCATAAACAACACTTTGATACTCCTAGCCCGCGCCGCGGTCACGATACAACAGGTTTCCTTGCTGAAAATCTAATTCGACGCCGCCGTCAGCGAGAGTCCGCTTGGAGGGATCTACCGAAGCATACGTTTGCACTTTGGCTCGAACGAGAAAGTCCCGAAAAACCTGGTCAAAAGCTGGGGTGCCAAGATTTGCTTTTTCTGGATAATTCATAAGTGGGGTTCAGGTATAACGCTAACGATAACCCGAAACTCGCCATCAGGGCGACATCTCGAGTTGATTCAATCGATGTCATGTTGCCAATGCCCACCGTATTCATCCCCTCCGGTACAATGCATAAGGAGTAACTCGTAAAAGCCACGCTATTAGTCTCCACCTCTTGGTCACGTACACGTGTCCACGACGAGCCTTCAGAGCCCGTACAATCTACGACGCCAGTCCATCCCGGTGCTGTTTTGCGCGATGAGCTTGAAGAAATAGGGGTTAGCCAATCCTCTCTTGCTGAACATATTGGCGTACTACCCAAGACTATCAACGAAATTTGTCGCGGGAAGCGAGGTATTAGCGCTGATATGGCGCTAAAGCTCTCACAGGCTCTCGGCGCAACTCCGTATTTTTGGCTTAATCTGCAAAACAACTGGGAGCTGAGTCAGAACATCTAGGGGCCGAAAGTACTAGACGCAACTTCTCTAGAGAGACATCGATATATAGGCATGGGCTCAAAGCAGCCCCTAAGGTGTTATTTAATTCTGTTAGATTGGTGATTTGATTGCGGCAACTTAGCTACACGACCGAGAACCGGTATCTTCTCAGGATCCGCCGATTCCACTGCTTAGATGGCACGCGGCGTCCATGAGATATGAGCGTGTCTGAAATTGTCGCAGTCATGTCAGACGTGCCACCTCTGGAGCGACTGACCGCCAGATATTCGAAACCGGACGAAGCCCCATAGAGCTATGAAGAAGCCAAAAGCACAAAATCGGATTGTTCAACAAAGCCATTTATCCACCCGCCCACATATCATACTGATTCGTGGGCATAGAGTAATAATAGACTCAGATTTGGCGGAGCTTTATGGCGTAAAGACAAAACGTCTCAAAGAGCAGGTGAGGCGAAATGGTGAGCGTTTTCCAACTGACTTCGTCCTGCAATTAACGAAAGCCGAAACGGACGAGGTGGTCGCAAAGTGCGACCACCTTCAAAAGCTCAAATTTTCGAGTATCTTACCGCTTGCTTTTACGGAGCACGGGGCGATCATGGCCGCGACGGTTCTTAATAGTAAGGTTGCAATCGAGACAAGCATCCTAGTTGTCAGAGCTTTCATTCACGCTCGCGAGATTATCTCTGAACATCGCGAGCTGAAGTTGCGACTAGAACGACTGGAGGAGCGAGTCGCTCGAGGATTTCACGATACTGAGGATGAACTACAAGCTGTCCGCTTTGCGATTCAACAATTGATGGATCTACCGCCGCCAAGCTCAAAAAAACCGATTGGATTCGGTAGAAAGGGATAACCTTTGCATGATTTTGGCGCAAACAGCGCCTAAAATCCATGCAATTGTTATCTGATCCGTCCGCAAACAACCAAATATCAGCGAAGCGCCTCGTTTCTCCCATTCTTAATCATTCGCAAAACATGTCTTGGTCCGTTGAGGTCCCCGTGCATATCAAATGAGTAGGCCCCAAATATACCTTGAAATGTGCCAGAACGGAGATAGTCGGCTAGCGTCACGCCAGATTTACTGCTATCGCGCACCAGACGAAAGGCCTCGAAAACACCCGGGAAGGTGAAAGACCAGCCGCTGATTGGCCCAAATTTAGATTGATACTCGCTATACACCCGCTGTCCCTCTTCACTTAGAAGTTCGGCCGCCCCTGGAAAATCAAGAAAGATAATGCCGTCAGCCAAGGGGCCTGCAGAAGCGAGAAAGCTAGCAGAGCCGGGAATGTAGGCCGCATATAATTTGGGAGTCATTCCCAGCTCCCGTAGCTGCTTGAGTAATGCGGTCAAACTCTGCTCACTCTGGGTGTTCAGGAACAGCGCCTCGCCATTTGATTGTTTTATTCGGAGCAAAAGAGAACGAAAGTCATACTGCTGAGGCTGAAAAAGCTCGTTATGAGTCTTGAGTCCTATGGAATCGGCGGCGATTTTAAAATCTCTCCAGAATTCCGATGGATAGTCAGCTTCCTCAGTAAGCACTGTGACTGCTTTATGCCGCTCCTTGATAGCGTGGACCAGAAAAGCTGCCCCGACTGCATCACTCAATGACATGCGAAACACACCAAGCCGCGACAATTTACTTGGCGTGCCCATAGTTATGACTGTTACACCAGCACGTTTATAAATCGGAGCAGCAGCCAATACTGATTGCCCGCACATAACGTACACCTGATTAACTTTATCTATCGCAGTCAATTTCTGCGCTGCGGTTACCGCGCTTTTTGGCTCACAACGATCGTCCTCAAAAATCAGTCGAACTGACCCGCCGCTCAGTTTTTCGTTCGCGAATGTAAGGGTATTTCGAACATCAACTCCCCACCCGGCTCCATTACCCGATAACGGAAGCGACACTCCCAACGTCAGTGGGCCAGCGCTCGCGGGTTGCGTAAATATGAGGAGGAGGAGGAGGACTATTCGAATTTTCATTGATCTAGCCAGTCACAAGTATGTGCTATTCCGAAACCTAATTGTGCCAGCCGCGTTAAAGCTGCATCAGATAACATAGTATTGTCCCGATCCGCCCATCTAGGCAATCCGGACGCTGTTTTCAGGTTAGCGCACCCCCTCATACTACTCAATCGAAACAATAGGGCGTCGCAGTTCTTTTTTTATCCCCCTCAGGAAGTCGGCCATTTGGAGTATTTTTGGGGTCTTAGACGGTTTATTTGGGGCTATCTGACAGGTGGATAGGTGAATTTGGGGAGGAAAAAATAT
>JBIKWQ010000131.1:0-3696 GCA_044356215.1 Bdellovibrionota bacterium
AATTGGTGCTTCCCCATGCGTACTCTCCAGCAACAGGTGATGTTGGACCCCTCGCTGCTTTCTCATATTCCAACTCACTCATCGGTCTTAATCCCGCCCAATCAAGATAAGCTGTTAAGTCATCCCAACTTAAGTAACTCATCGCTACTGAGCAGTAGGTTCTAGAATTCGGTGAGTCTCTATCGGGTACACTCATATCATTAGCGAGATTGCTTGAATCCCAACTGATATTGTTCCTATCAACTAAATTATCAGAGTTTTTACCCGTGCTATCTGTGATATCTCTATTTGTTCTAGCGCCTCCAGTTGTGGGCAACGTGTTAAAGAAATTTCTATACTGCTCCTGAGCAAGTTCGTGACGCATTACATAGAATCCTTTGTAGCCCTTAGGAAATCCAGCAGGCACGGTGTATCCAGTCGCTCCAACATACACGGTCGTTTCTCCTTCGCCGGTTATCTGCACAGCACTATTAGATCCAGACTGCTTAAACGAGCTACTTGAGGTGTTATTATCTCCTGCATAGAAGCTCTCTGTAGGGACATAGACCATGTGAATAGCGTTAAACTGCAGGTCTATTCGGTCACCTTGTTGCACACCATCAAGAGCATACGGCCACTTAAGCTTAATATCGTTAAATGTATTTGTGCCAAAGCCTGCTGAGTCTTTGTAGATAAACACTCCGACGCCTCTGTTGGTTGCACTGTTGTAGCTACTGTTTGGGTCACGCAAACCGAGATCAATCGCGGCGCCTGAAGGGATTGTGTGTCCTGAATTAGCAAACGTCATCGTCTGCCACTCGCCAAGGTTCTTTCTAAACTTCACAAAGAACCACATAGCGTCCCAGTTATTGGGGGCTGTAGCTTTGCGCCATGAGTAGTTCCAGGAGATGCTGAATTTTAGGGCCATGGTGCCGGCGCCTAAGTCAACATCAGTTAATGCCGCTGTTGGGTCTTTAGTAAGTGTCACACTCTGCGACCCGCCGCGGGTTGGGGTGGCGGATGGGGTTGATGTTGGAGTTACGGTTGGGGTGTCGGTAGTGGTGCTGGTTGGGGTTATGGTTGGGGTGTTTGTTGCGGTATCAGTTGGAGTTGTTGTTGGCGTGATTGTTGGGGTATCTGTAGGGGTATATGTCGGAGTTATCGTTGGGGTATCTGTTGGTGTATTTGATGGGGTAGCAGATGGAGTATTCGTGCTTGTTGCAGTCGGCGTAACCGTTGGCGTCGGAGTTCCAATACTCTCTAAAGTCACATTCTTTCCGCTGTTACTAGAGTAAGATACTGTGCCGAAGACCCCACTTGGCATCGTCACAGATGAGAAAGTGTTGCCACCGAATGATGTACTGTTACTTATAATAGTGTAACTAGCAGCTCCTGTGGATCCGGGAACGTCTATAATCAGGTCAGCGTTGTTTATTCCTGTTACTGTGCCGGTTGCTGTGATACGTCCTGCTGTTGAAGCGTCGGCGATAGTTACGCTCAAGTCAGGGGAGTTGCCGGCTTGGAAGTCTACACCGCCTCCGGAGGCTGACATCGTGAGTGTCTTTGATGATAAATCTAGTTTTCCGCGGGTGAGGATTAGGCGTTGGTTGGTGCCTGAGAGGGTCAGGTTAGTCGCAAGCGCTACACTGCCAGCGGTCTTATCTATAGTCCAATTGCCTTTTGCGGGAGTGCCAGAAGACTGCGCTATCGTTTGGCTAGCCGTTCCGGTGAAGCTTAGGGTACCCGTGCCACCATCCGCAGTACTTTCGATTGTGATATTACCGCGAGGCTCCCATGCGCCATTAAGGAGTCCATCCGTGTGAGTGAATGTGCCATCAATTACGAGCTTATCTCCAGTGGCTGTCTGTATCTGACAAGTGTCTAAATTGCCGAAGCCTCCCTGCCGCCCATTAATTATTACGTTATTGAGAGTTAGGGTAGTCGGAACATCGATTGTAAATGTGTCACTGCCATCCCCATTTTGGCGTGGTGTGAATTCAACAGTACCTGTGCCAGGCGTAAAAGTGGCTCCTGATGCGACTGTAAAAAACGTCTCATTATCTGCCGTGCGGCCGACTTTCAATGTGCCAGTCGTGCTTGTAAATGTACCGCTGGATAGCGAGAAAGTGGCGTTAACATTAATCTCCGAATCCCCCCCCGCAAACGTCCCATCCGCCTGCAAATACCCGCTAGTCCCAACAGTCACAGTATTTCCACTACTCTGCGTAACAGTGCCAGTATATCCAGAGTTAATGCTGATTCCCTTAACACTAATATTCGCATTAATAGTACAGTTCGCCGTGCTGTAACCCGGATCGAAAAATACAGCATCAGTACTCACCGGCACCCCAGTCGGCAACCAGTTCGCCGCGGTGTTCCAGTTGTTACCGGAAGTGGGTCGCCAGTACTTGGTATTTGCCGGAATACTTGTTGGCGTTACTGTTGGGGTATTTGTTGGAGTGTTTGACGGCGTAGCTGTAGCTGTATTTGTCGGAGTATCGGTCGCCGTATTCGTCGGCGTCGCCGTCGGCGTATCTGTCGCAGTATTACTCGGCGTTATTGTCGGAGTAACACTCGGGGTCGAAGTTGGAGTGTCGGTCGGAGTGATCGTTGGAGTATCACTTGGGGTGTTACTCGGAGTGTTTGTTGGAGTGCTTGTCGGCGTACTAGTCGGCGTATCAGTCGGAGTCGCCGTAGGAGTATTTGTCGGCGTTGGCCCACTAAGTGAACTCACAACCTCACCCGCTGAACTTCCATTTCTGTTCCACGTACCAAGAAGCTGTGGATTTTCCTCAGACGAGAGCGACACTGCAACTGACTGTGGAGAGTTTGCAGAGCTTACCGTAGTGGGAGATGACCATGAGGTATACGGGCTACTCGCCTCGGTGTACTTAATCGATCCCGATTCAAGGAACCAACTCACCAGGTTGTTTGTTGCGGTGTAGAATCCACCGCCAACTGATGTCGCTGTTCCAGTATACACATTCGTAGCGCTGCTCCACGACGCAGGTGAGCCTGAGTAGCTCTTCATTTTTACGTCGCTATTTTCGTCGATATAAAAGAGATATGGCGTATTGCTAGACGCTGAGACAAGCGATGCTGCCGAGCCGCTGATTTGATTGTTTGCCGCTACGGGCAGTAGGTATGATAGTCCGCCGTCACCTCCTGCATAGAGGTTGCCGTTTGAGTCATGGGTGAGGGCGGCTACACTACCACTCACCCCCGTCCCCAGCGCAGACCAGGAGGTGCCGTTCCATTTGGCTATGTTGTTCACTGTTGTGCCACCTGCCGTGGTGAAGCCTCCCCCCGCATAGAGGTTGCCGCTTGAGTCAAGGGTGAGGGCGGACACCCAATTATTCATCCCCGTCCCAAGCGCAGACCATGAGGTGCCGTTCCATTTGGATATATAGTTAACTGTTGTGCCACCTGCCGTCGTGAAACCACCCCCCGCATAGAGGTTTCCGCTTGAGTCAACGGTGAGGGCGTTCACATCACTATTCAGCCCCGTCCCCAGCGCAGACCACGAGGTGCCGTTCCATTTGGCTATGTAGTTAACTGTTGTGCCACCGGCCGTCGTAAAAATTCCTCCCGCATAGAGGTTTCCATTTGAGTCAAGGGTGAGGGCGCCCACATAGCTATCCATCCCCGTCCCCAGAGCAGACCACGAGGTGCCGTTCCATTTGGCGATTCGGTTAACTGTTGTGCCACCTGCCGTCG
>JBIKWQ010000025.1:0-43191 GCA_044356215.1 Bdellovibrionota bacterium
ATCTGGCTAAAATCACTGCGGCTTTTGAATTTTCGGTGCTCACCCTGACGGTGCCAGGGTTGCGCGCCGAAAATTTCAAAATCTCTTGTGCTTTTAACCAGCTGCACCATTTTGGTCCTCCTTAACTGCCGTTTTTAGGATAATATACTCTACCTACACTTTTACACTCACGATGAGGTACTAAACTTATGTCCCAAGATCCAAATCTCGCTCAATTCGCTGACAACTTGGAGCGTTTCACTAAACAACACTCCGATATTGGACTTGTTAAAGTTTATCTTGATGGCGCCCTGATCCGCGCTATAGCACATATCCCGGGGCAATCTGGCTCACTAAGAGTTTTATCGTCAGTTCAAAATAACGGCGCGATTGATAAGGCTTGCGCCCTTAAAGCTCTAGAGATCTTTAATCCCCTTATAAACCAAGCTAAGGAGAACCCAGGAAAGCACCCAACGATCGATCTCTTGCTCGGTTTATCTGATAACCAGAAACTAACCTTAGAGTTTGTAAAAACCCCGGAGAACTTATTTAAAAAATTATCCGACGGCACCGCCAGCTCTGAAGAGAAGCACTCGGCTGTTATGCTCCTTGACCAGGGGCTTGTTCGCTGCGCGGAGAGGTTAACAGATTATTCTTTAGAGCCAGGCGGTGTGACGCTTCAAAACGGCACCACTTGGACCCCGCAAACTTACGCGGCCGCTTGCCTAAACGCGGCTTTCTCGGCGTATCCGATGAAGCGTATGGGCGAGCACTTCTACGACAAGGTGCCACTAAAGACTGAAAAATGGAGCGACGGCGACTTTGAGCGAGCGGGTGTGCGATTTATCCCAGGATCGTTTGTTAGACGTGGCGCTTATCTTGGCGCTGGCACTGTGGTGATGCCTGGAGGGATCGTGAACGTGGGAGCTTACGTCGCTGGGTCTGGAGTAATGATCGATGGCGGCGCGCGCGTTGCAACCGGAGCTCAGATCGGCAAGGGAGTTAAGCTTGGCGCTGGGTCAGGAATTGAAGGGATCTTAGAGCCGCCAGGACGTTTGCCCTCTATTATTGAGGATAACGTAAAAATTGGGGCTAACTGCGAGTTAATGGGAATAGTTGAGCAGGACGCCGTAGTCGCAAGTGGCGTTGTAATGGCTTCGGGTAAAAAGATCTATGACTTAAGGACTGCTGCGTTTATTGAGCCACGCTATATGTCGCTTGGTGAATCTATATTTGAGATCCCGGTCATACCGAGAAACCGCGTAGCCGTGGGCGGGATCTACAACAAGAGCTCTAATATAGGAATAGACTGCATAGTGCTTTTAGAGAAAGACGCTAGCGATACGAGTCTGGCGCAGATGCCTAAGAACTCGCGGTTGTATTTGGCTGGGGCTTAAGCGGAGATGAGAGAACAAGCGGAGATAATCAGGATCTGCGCTGAGTATTTCAACACTCACCAGGAAGCTGAGATCGTGTATCTCTTTGGCTCGTATGCGGATGGAACCGCCGGCCAGTCAAGCGATATAGATCTAGCGGTTCTGTATAAAGGCACGCTTTCTCCCGAGATAATCCGGAGCGCCTTCTTACGTGATTGGGCACAGGTCTCGAAAGCTTTAAAGACCGATAATGTCGATCTAGTCTGCCTTAACGACACACGCAGTATTGAGCTAAAATTCGCTATTACCCAGGATGGAAAGGTCGCGCTTGATCGGAGCGATTTCAGATTAGATCTAGAGTCGAGGATTAAGACTGAATATTTTGATCACTTAAGCATGCTTAAGAGGGTCGGATATATTTAAGGAGTATTAAGATGGTGAGACAAGAGAATCTTAGCGCCAAGATAGAGCAAGTGGAGCGATATCTAAAGCTAATTGAGCCGTTTAGGCCGTGCGATATTGAAGAGCTAAAGAAGACCCCAGAGAGGCTGGCCGCCGCTGAGAGATTTATCTATCTTATCTGCCAGTCCATGATCGAGGCCGCGGAGATCTACTGTAAATTATCCAACTTTCAGCGCCCGGAAACGATGTCGGAATCGTTTGAGCGAATTCATGAGCACGGGATTATCTCTGAACAGCTCTGTAGGAGCCTTGTAGCGATGGTTGGATTTAGAAACGCTTTGGCGCATGCCTACGACAAGTTTAATTACGCCATTTTGGCAGATGTTTTAAACAACAAGCTCTCAGATATTAGGGAATTTATTGGCAAGATGCGGGATAACTAGCGCTGCACCAGAAACCCTTGCGCCCCGCGTATATTTCTAGTATATTTCTATACTAGAAATATATACTACGGCCCTTTATGTCCCTCCTTCTGGCTTTAAAAACGCTTATCCCTGAGCTGGATTCCGCGCCGGCGATCAAGTTTGGGGTACCTGAGATCGATTCCGCGCTCCCATCAAACGGGCTACGTCGGGGGGCTATTCACGAGATCTTTTATCACGATCCGCTTATTCCCAACTGCGTCGCGAGAACTATCCCCTCTATTCTAGCCTATAACGCGCGTCAGTCGCTCCTTGAATCCTTAAAAGATCTAAATTGGGGTGCTGCTAATTTAACTCTTAAAGAAAAGCTTACCTCTCTTAGCCTTCCGCGAATAGTTTGGATCGGGCGCTCGTGTTGGCCCGCACCCCCTGCCCTCGCGGCTCTTGGGGTAAGATCAGCCGAAAACAACACTAGGGATAACGAATCAGAGGAGCTTAATACCAACACCTTAGTCGACTCCCTTTTCCAAGGCTCTCTATTTATCGATCCCCCTGATGAGACAACAACCCTCTGGGCGATCGATCTAGCTTTAAGATCTCCTGGGGTGGACCTCGTTGTCGCGGCGACTCCAAAAATATCACGTATAACTACTCAGCGTTTCTCTCTCGCCGCAGGTCGCTACTCTACTACGGCCCTGCTTCTTCGAGATTATCAGGATTGCAACTCACCAAGCTCGGCTCACTCTAAATGGGTTATCTCACCTTGTAGATCAGATAACGACACACCATCTTGGAGCGTTTGCTTAGCGAAGCTTAAAGGTGGCGCGCTAACTCAAGGTTCGGAATGGGTGGTTAGGCTACAAGATGAAACAAAGGGGGCTTATGAAATATGCACCTAAGCTTTATGTGCATCTATTTTCCCGAGTGGGCAATTGATGTCACGAAACGAAAACTTCTTTTAAAAGATCCTAAAGCGCAGCCTCCTTCTGCTATTTTGTTAACCCACAGAATAGCTAATCAAGCCGTAGTTACGCGCGCCTGCAAGGTATCAAGAAGCTTAGGTGTAAAATCTGGTATGGCGGCGTCTCTTGCGCGCGCTATCGCTCCTAAAGGGGCTATTCTTGAGCCTTTTGACCCGATCCAAGATGCATCCGCTCTTAGCACCTTAGCTTCTTGGTGTCTTAGGTTCTCACCAATCGTTGGATTAGATAACGACCTGCGCCGCGCGCTAAGTTCAGAGAAAAACGAAAAAGAGCTGCTAAATCTAGATCCTAAATATTACGGCATCACTATCGATCTAACCGGCACAGAGCGTTTACACGGGGATCCAAAAAAGCTCTCTATTTACTTTCACTCGCTCTTTAAAGGCGCAGGTAGGGTCGCTATCGCCCCTACAATCGCTGGCGCCTGGGCGCTCTCTCGTTATTACAATAGACCCCACTGTCACTGCGGATCGTTACAGGAGTTAAAGCTCCTTGTTAACGACCTTCCCGCTCGCTCTCTTAGGATAGGGCCAGAGCTAGAGAGTAAATTATCTCAAGCTGGGATCTATACAGTTGGGGATCTAGGGCGCATCTCAAGGAGCGCTCTAAGCCAGCGGTTTGGCAAACCTCTCCTTTACAGATTAGCTTTACTTAACGGAACGATGCTTGAGCCGATTATCACTGCCTCCCCTAAAGAGCGTTTTGTTGCCAGGCGAATCTTTGAGCCACCATTAAGCTCTCGTAAATCTATCGTACTCGCTATTGAAAGACTCGCCTCTTCTCTCTTAGATCTCTTAAAGCTGCGCGGGCTCTCGGCTTTACGTTTTACCATTACGGTTAAAGATACCGAGGATAATAAAACCGTAAAGGATCTCTCTTTAGCTAGCGCCGCTAATGACAAGACACGGATTACTTCGGTTATAGCTCCGGTAATTGAGAGCATCGTGTTTTGTGGCGAGGCTTACGAGATAGCCATTGAGGCGCTCGATACGGTTTTAGTATCACCATCTCAAGCGAGCTTTAGTGGCGATAAACTCCGCGACCACGACGCTGTTAATCGGGCTTTTAACGATCTGTTAAATTCATTTAGTCTCCGCATCGGTAGAGAGCGGATCTTACGCGCTGCTCTTACTACATCTTACATCCCAGAGCGGTCGTATCGTTACGATTCCGCGATTACAAAATTAAACTCCTCTGAATTACAGACAAATGAGGCTAGTCACCAATACAACCTTGAAAACATCCCAGTTGCCTCAGTTAAAGAACGCCCAACTCTTATCCTTACTCCCCCGGAGCCTATTACATCTATCGCCATGCTTCCGGATAAGCCTCCATCGTGGATCAGTTGGCGAGGAGAGCGTCTAAATATCGTCTCTGGCTTTGGCCCTGAGAGGATCGCCCCTGAGTGGTGGCGCAGTAATTTATCTAAGCAAAATGCGTTAGATTTAAAGCTTGCTGAGCGTGATTATTTTACTCTTCAAGATAATCAAGGAAGGTGGCTCTGGGTTTTTAGGGCTAATCTAAACGATACCTCCCAAAACTGGTTTATTCACGGGGTCTGGACGTGATTAGCACCACTCCAGCTTACGCAGAGCTTCAGGTAGCTACTAACTTCTCATTTCTACGGGGAGCGAGCCACCCACACGAGTATATCTCGCGCGCAGCCCTGCTTGGTTTGCGCGGTATCGCGATTACTGATTTTAACTCGCTTGCTGGTATAGTCCGCGCGCACGCGGCGGCCAAAGAAGCCTCCATAAAAATAGCTGTTGGGTGTCGTTTAGAGATTGATTTTAACGGTGCCTTAGATCTCTCAGCGGAAAATAGACTCTCGGCTAATGAGCGCTTCTCAGCGCTTGTTTATCCAACTTGCGCGGAATCTTACGCGGCTCTCTGCGCTTTACTAACTAAAGCTAAGGGCCACTTAACTAAAGACGATATATTTCTATCTTTAGCTGATTTTCTAACCCTAAAAGATCACCTCCTAGCGATTCTAGTGCCTCCATTTTTTCAAACAAGGAGCGCATTAAATCCAGTTAACCGCGGGATTAACTCGACCATGGTGCTCTTTTATGAGCTGTGTAAGATAACGCGCGACTCATGGCGCTTACCTAAAGAGCGGTTATCTATCGCTATTACCAGCAACTATGGGCACAGTAGAGATAATCTTATCCAAGCAACGCTCCAGATTGCGCGGGCGCTAGATATCCCTGTTGTCGCCACAAATGATGTCTATTATCACTGCCCAACCAGAAAACCGCTACAGGATCTCTTAACCGCGATTAGGCTAAAAACAAGGGTTGAGAGCGCAGGCTACGCTCTTTTTCCAAACAGCGAGCGGTATCTTAAAGCTCCAAGTGAGATGGCTAGACTCTTTAAGGACTACCCGCAGGCTCTCTCTAGGACAGTTGAGATCTTCGAACAGGCCTCCGCTTTCTCTCTCTCATCTTTAAAATACTCTTATCCAGGTGAAGATACTCCTGGGATTAGCTCAAGTGATCGCTTAAGAGAGCTGGCGCTATCTGGAGCAAAGTCGCGTTTTCCGGGTGGAGTTTCAGATAAGGTTCTTAAAGCTATCGACCAGGAGCTAGAGCTAATTAGAGAGCTTCAGTACGAGCGGTATTTTCTCACCTGCTACGAAATAGTTCAGTTCGCTAAGTCGCGTGAGATCCTCTGCCAGGGGCGCGGAGCGGCGGCTAACTCCGTTGTCTGCTTCTGTTTGGGGATCACGGCGGTCAATCCTGAGGAGATCGATCTCTTATTCGCTAGGTTTGTTAGCAAGGAGCGCCAAGAGCCCCCTGATATCGATATCGATTTTGAGCACGAGCGGCGCGAGGAGGTTATTCAGTATATCTATTCACGTTACGGGCGCGATCACGCGGCTCTCGCCGCTGAGGTAGTGACGTTTCAGCCACGCAGCGCCGTGAGGGAGGTTGGTAAGGCCTTAGGGCTCTCGCTTGAAATTTTAAACATCTTAACTAACAACATTCAGAGCTGGACTGATTATAGATTAAGCGCGGATACGTTACGTGAAATCGGGCTTAACCCATTTGATTTAACGATTCAGAACACACTTTATTTAGCTTCTGAGTTGATAGGATTCCCCAGGCATATCTCACAACACGTAGGGGGCTTTATCATCTCAGAGGCCCCATTAAATACGATCGTTCCCGTTGTGAACGCCACTATGGAGGGTCGTACTATTATTGAGTGGGATAAGAACGATATCGAGGAGCTTGGGATCTTAAAGATCGATATCTTAGCCCTTGGGATGTTAACCTGTATCCGTAAAGCTCTTGAGCTAGTAAACGCTAAACGAGACTCTCCCCTTAGGCTCTATTCAATCCCGCAAAACGACTCAAGCGTTTACGATATGCTAGCCGCCTCAGATACCGTTGGGGTTTTTCAGGTTGAGTCACGCGCGCAGATGGCGATGCTGCCTAGAATTAAACCCCGCTGTTTTTATGACTTAGTGATTCAGGTGGCTATCGTTAGACCGGGACCGATTCAAGGGGATATGGTTCACCCGTTTCTACGGCGTAGAAATGGACTTGAGAAAATAAGCTTTCCTGACAAAAAAGTTGAGGCGATCCTTGGGAAAACCCTAGGGGTGCCGATCTTTCAGGAGCAGGCGATGCGTTTAGCGATAACTCTCGCTAATTTCTCCCCGGGAGAGGCAGAGAAGTTACGACGCGCAATGGCGGCTTGGAAATCTCACAGTGGTGTTATAGCTACCTTTAAGGAGCGGATAACTCGGGGGATGATCTCTAACGGCTACTCCGCGGAGTTTGCCGAGAACTGCCTAAATCAGATAAAGGGTTTTAGCGAGTATGGATTCCCTGAGTCTCACGCGGCGTCGTTTGCGCTTCTAGTATACGCCTCCGCGTGGTTAAAACGGCACTATCCAGCGGAGTTCGCCTGCGCTCTCCTTAATAGCCAACCGATGGGTTTCTATGAACCGGCGCAGATAGTTCGTGACGTGATAAATCACGGCGTCGCAGTTCTGCCGATAGATGTAAATTCATCTAATTGGGATTGTGTTGTTGATTACTGCGAAGATAACCGCCCAAGTATCAGATTGGGTTTAAGGCTTATTAGGGGCTTTAGAAGAGATCACGGCGAGAAGCTTGAAAACACCAGAGCTCTGCACGGGCCTTTTAGATCGCTAAGCTCACTAAGAGATCTAGTTCCTGACGCTTCGCTAGCTAGTTTAAATACTCTAGCGCGCGCTGATGGATTTGGAAGTTTAAATTTAAACCGCCAGGATGCGCACTGGGAGTTACAATCGCTACCAAAAAATATTGCCCCCTTAGATCCGTTATTTAGTAAGCGCGCAAATGAGGATAGTAAGCCGCCAGATAGGAGCTCTATTCAGGGGGAGATGTTTAAAGATTACGCGGCGACGGGGTTGTCGCTTAGATCGCATCCTATTCTTCATTTAAGAGCGGGTTTAAATAAGCGTGGCTGCTTACCGGCTGAGAAGTTACTTAGTAAACACGGAATAAAAACCGGCTCATGGATCTGCGCCGCTGGTTTAGTAATTACCAGACAGAGACCCGGCACCGCAAAGGGGGTAGTTTTTATAACTCTTGAGGATGAGACAGGGTCGTTTAATTTAATTATTAGGCCAAGGATCTTTGAAGGAGCTAATAAGTTAGTGATGCTTAGCTCTGGGTTAATAGCTACTGGATTGCTAGAGAGAATCGGCGAGGTTTGTTATATCGATGTAAGGAGGGTTGAGGGGTTGTGAGGGACTGAAAGATGCACAAGGAGCTGATTCTGCTCGTTTTTAAATACCACAATCAAGGCGATCTCAAATGCTTACGACTTAGTTGGTTAAAAGAGCGCACAGGGACTTAGAAAAGCAACATAACATATGCATGCTGCGGTTCGGCGAAAAAAATAACTCCTCTAAAATCGCAGAGAGGGCTTTAATAAAAGTGTCGGGCGATGATCTGTGTCCGAATAGCCGCACGCATCCTTTTGAGGATGCGCGAAATTCTGAAATTGAAGCTCTTAAATTTCCCCTTTCTCGCGCTCTCGAGCTAGCTTTCGGGGAAAATCTTATTTACGGCGTGATTATTACTTTTGGAAATGGGCGTCCGGAGATCCATATTCGAGACACTGATGTCAAGCCGATTTTAGCTAGCATGCGGAGCCGCGGTCATAAGATTCTTCAGTCCATAAAGCGCTATCAAGAGATTTCAGGGGTAACGCCTAGTAAGACCGCCTTTAGAGTCTTTGCTCTGGTACTAAGAAAAATCATACCTGCTGACACTAGTGAATATTCAGAGTTTAAGTCGCTCTGTGAGGATGCTCTCAGGATTGATTCGACAACTCCAGCTAATAAGAGCTGGAATAGGGAGCTTATACTAACTCTTCATGGCACCCGAGTTCGAGTAGACCTCTCAATAGAGCCCGTGTCTTTCTTTAATCGCTTGCTTTTAAGAGCACTTCCCACGGACATGCCTACTCACGAGCGCGATAATATGTTTGCGTATCGCTTAAAGATGAGCCTTGAAAAACCGAACGAAAAAATCGCATTTGCCGAGATAAAACATATCGGGCGCCAAGTTGTCGCGCAGATAGTGAAGTATTATCCTGTGGTTGTTGCTGAGTACTTTCTAAGTAGCTTTATCATTCCCTTGATTCCTAAATCTTTCTCGGGACAGCCTGCTTTTGTGAGCAGTTCTTTAGTTGCTGGTCACGCGGCGACATTAGCGATAATCGGAGTAGCAACACTTCTGTTACAACTAAAGTATCAAGACTCTAAATTTCGCGGCAAGGCAAGCGAAACTAGCCGGTCTCCCGGGAAAAATTGAGTTCTTAAAGTTCTAGCTCCGGGTGGTGGCTTTACTGTGCTCTGGAGCTCCGCTCCCTATTTGTCGATTTACTTCATCTATGATATCGAGAACGGCGGGCAATACTCACATTAATCTGACTTTTCGGGTCCAAACAGGATTCCCAGCGCTAGTCAAAGCTTCTTTTTTTCTCGCCACCACTCTACAGCCTCTTTAAGCCTCGTATCTAAATCACTCGCTGGCGAAAACTTCACCTCTTCTCTTAGCCGCTTCACAGAGGCTACTAATCGCGCCGGCTCGCCCTGTTGTTTCGGGCGCGCTCCTAGCTTTATTAGATCTCCTCTGTCTAAGATCTCCCCTACTTTGTTTAGGACACTCGCCACAGTCACTGGATCACCTGAGGCTATATTAACGTCCCCTGTAACATCAGAATCCAACAGCGCCACAAACCCCGCCGCGACATCCCGGCTGTCCGCAAAGTCCCGGATCTGATCCCCCGCGCTCGCCAGAAACTCTGCCTCTTTTAGAAGACTTATTATCGCCGATGAAACTAGTCGCTTCTCCCCTTCTCTTGGCCCAAAGAGAAAGAAAACTCTGCCCCAAGCAGAGCTAATCTTATAGTGCTGACTTAGTGTGTTGAGGCTCTTTCTAGACGCTAGCTTTGATTGACCATAGAGTGTTAGCGGAAGAAGCTTCGACTCGCCCTCTGTTAGGAATAGATCGCTTCCCTCCCAGTCGTACTCCGCGCACGTACCCGCCGCAACTACTCGCTTACCACCGACTTCGATAAAGTCTTGAAGTAGGATCCTGCTAGTCACGATCCAATCTAGATTATCCGGCGAGTTCCAAAATATTCCGTGTCTTGTATCCCACGCTAAATGCAGAAGGTGCGAGGCTTTGACCTTTGTAATTAAACTTGAAACTGCTTTTGTGTCGTGCAGATCGACCTGATACAAATTTACTGATGCGCCAAATTTAGCGCCTAAACTCTCCTTATCTGCTAGAGTTATCGTTCTTGTAAGGATATGCACAGTGAAGCCGCGCTTAATTAAAGGCGCTATCGTTTCTCTTCCGATAAAACCCAAACCACCAGTAACGATTACGTGCCGAGTGGCGACCACCTTAAAAGCCTCTTCTCTCTAAAAACTCTCACGGACAAAGTCCGGATACGAAGCATCGCGCTCCGAGATTACTTGAGGCGCTATCGGCCAAGTGATTCCAAAAGCTGGGTCGTTCCACCTAGCTCCTGTAGCTAGTTCCGGAGCCTGCTCCTCAGACATCATATATAACAGCTCCGTGTCATCTTGAAGAGTGATAAAACCGTGCGCGCATCCAAACGGCACGATAAGCGCGCTCCTGTTTTTAGCCGAGAGATTAACACCTATCCATTTAAGAAAAGTTGGCGAGTCCTTACGTAGATCTAAAACAACATCGTAGATCTCTCCTGCCGTACACCGAATAAGCTTTACCTCTTTTGATGGAGCTTTTTGTAAGTGCATCCCTCTTAAGGTGCCCCGTTTTGTGTTGTAAGAGATGCTACTTTGAACAAATCTCTCTGGCAGCCCGCGTTGTTTAAACTCCTGACTACAGACAGTTCTGGCAAAGAAGCCTCGATCGTCTGATTTTGGCTCTATTTCTATTAGCCAAGCTCCAGCGATCTCTAGCTGCCGATATCTCATTAAAACACCTGTAAGGTCGATATCGGCACCACAAACTTTCCACCCCACGAGCGGATCTCAGAGAGCTGCGCCGAGACTTCATCTTTTAAGTTCCACGGGAGGATCAACACGTAGTCAGGTTTTGTCTCAGTTATTTTATCCGGCGAATATACAGGTATATGAGTTCCCGGCGTATATAGCCCCTGCTTATGCGGATTGCGATCTGCAACGTAATCGATTAAATCACAGCGGATCCCACAATAATTTAATAGCGTATTGCCCTTTGCCGCCGCTCCGTAAGCTACGACCTTCTTCTTAGCGAATTTCGCCTCAATCAAGAATGATAGGAGCCCTCGTTTTATCGCTTCTACGTTCTCCTTAAACTTAGGATAGGTATCGATCTCGCCTAGTCCAGCTTTAGCCTCCATCTCCCGTATCTTGGCAACTGATGGCTCTACCGGCCAGAAAGGCTTTTCGCTGTGCTGTCCGTAAACTCTGATTGATCCTCCATGTGTTGGGAGGCGCTCAACATCAAATACCATTAAGCCGTGCGCAGCGAAGATCTTCTCAACCGCGAGTAAAGAGAGATAAGAGAAGTGCTCGTGATAAATGGTGTCGAACTGGTTGTTTAATACAAGCTCCAATAGATGCGGGAATTCTAAGGTAATTACGCCCCTATCTTTTATGATAGCTTTAAGCCCCGCAGTGAAATCATTAATGTTTGGAACGTGGGCGTAGACATTATTTCCTGCGACTAGATCCGCCGCGCCCTTCTCCGCTCTAATCCTTTTCGCGGTTTGCTCACCAAAGAATACGGTCTCTGTTGGAACTCCTATCTTAATAGCTTCTTTAGCCACATTCGCCGCTGGCTCTATCCCTAAGCACGGGATCTCTCTCTCTACAAAATTCTTTAATAGGTAACCGTCATTACTCGCTACTTCTACAACAAATGAGCTTTTATCTAGCCCGAAGCGATCTACCATCTTCGCGCTATAATTAGTGGCGTGCTTTAACCAAGTCTCTGAGTAAGAAGAGAAGTAGAGGTAATCGGAGAAGATGGCGTCAGGACTCTCAAACTCATCTAATTGAACCAGAAAGCAGTTATCACAAACAAATGCGTGTAGAGGATAGAACCGCTCCATTGATGAGAGCTTATCGGCCGCCAAAAACGAGTTGGATAAAGGGCTCATCCCAAGATCAACAAATGTTGTACTAAGAGGCTTTGAGCAGAAGCGACAATGGCAGGTCATAGTAATTTCTCTTTTAACTGTTTTTACGCGGAGTCTAGCTCAGAATGCGCTCCAGGAAAACGCCGGCCTGAAGAAGCTATGTCACCACAATTTCCACGGTGCCTTGCCAGAGTCCCACAACTCCTCTAGTTGTCGGCGATCGCGAACTGTATCCATCGGCTGCCAGAAACCTTCGTGAAAAAAAGCTTTCATCTGCCCATCTTGGGCCAATCTAGTTAATGGTTCATTCTCCCAGACGGTTAGGTCGCCCTCGATATAGTCGAAACATTTGGGAGAGAGCACAAAGAATCCGCCGTTTATATATGCCCCGTCCCCTTTTGGCTTTTCTTGAAAGTGAGTAACTAAATCCCCGCTTAAACCAAGGGCCCCAAAACGTCCTGGGGGCCTGGTCGCTGTTACTGTGCAGAGTTTTTTGTGATCTTTGTGAAATGCGATTAACTTACCTATATCTATACTTCCTAGGCCATCGCCGTATGTCATGCAGAAATCACTGGTGCCAACGTGCTGAGCAATCCTTTTTAGGCGCCCTCCTGTTTGTGACGTATCTCCTGTATCTACTAACGTAACTCTCCAAGGTTCTGATTTTACGTTGTGAACCTCCATCTCTCCGCGCAGAACATCGATAGTGATATCTGAGGTGTGCAGGAAATAATTGGCGAAATACTCCTTAATCATGTACCCCTTGTAGCCGGTACAGATTACAAACTCGTTTAAGCCAAACGATGAGTAGAGCTTCATTATGTGCCAGAGGATCGGACGTCCTCCGATCTCTACCATCGGTTTCGGTCGCACGGCGGTCTCTTCGCTAAGCCGCGTGCCTAAACCTCCCGCTAGGATTACAACCTTCATGAAGATCCTTAGTTCTAAAATTTAATGGGAGCAGTAACTTTTGCCATGCTCCTATACCTTTTGTACTACGAAGGTGGATGCTCTAAGAAGCTGATAAGTTTCGGAAAATCAGCTTCCTGCGAGAACCGTGTTTTGTGGGCTGGAGATAGCCTGGGGATAAAGGGATAAGATAGGTTGATTTTAGGGGTGTTTGTCGGTCGTTATGACCGCTTTAATTAACATGTGTTTCAATAGGTTAAGTACATTTTCCACATATTATTAACGTTGCTGTGAATTGTCTGTGGATAAGTTGGTAAAGCCAGCATCTCCCATGTGGGCGCGCGCCTGCACTTAGACGTAAACGTTCCCGAATTCAGCGTTAGATAGAAAACAGAGATAAGTCTTCACAGAGAGGGGAAGGTATAAGCCGCGCCGTATATCTTTCCTCTCTACTACTACTTGTGGGAATAGTTACCCCAAAAAAAAGGGCCACCCTAAAGGCAGCCCTCTTTATTATTAGCTTTTAAAGCCTTTCTGGAATTACATCCGGAAAGCGATAACGAAAGCCAAGATCACTAGGGACTCAATAAGAGCCATTCCAAGGATCATAGGAGTTAGGAGCTTACCACCAACTGATGGGTTGCGGCCGAAGGACTCAAGCATTGAGCCTACTACCTTGCCCTGTCCGAGAGCTCCACCAACCACAGCCATACCGATAGCAAGTCCGGCACCGAGTGGAGCCAAGCTTGAACTTCCAACATTTGCCGCTTCCTCTGCTACTGCGCTAGCTACTGGAGCCAAAGCGCTTACGGCTACTGCCGAGATAACTGGGAGTTTCGCCAACATTTTACGTGCTATTTTCATCTTTTTCTCCTTATTACAAAATCAATTGCTACAAAAATTTTTTACAACAACCCTTTGTGACCACTTTTTAGTGGTGCTCTTCGCCTTCCTCATGCTGAGTTGCCAGCATTATATATATCATTGTGAGGATCGTTGGAACAAAGGCCTGCATAAAACAGACAAATGTTCCTAAGACGTAGAACACTATCGGTGCGATAACCGGAACTAGGTCGGTAAATACCCCCAAGACCACGTGGTCAGCGGAAACGTTCCAATAAAGACGGAGGTTTAGGGTGAGTATCCTTAAAAAAGTTCCCATTACCTCAAGCACAAATATAAGAGGAGCTAACCACCATATTGGCCCGGCAAAGTGCTTTAGGTAGTTAACAATCCCATGCTCCTTAATTCCGTGGTAGTTAAAGGCAAAGAATATAAATACTGCTACAGGAACTGTCGTCCACACACTTGTTGTGGCCGCTGGAACTCCTGGGATTAAGCCTATTAGATTGAGAATTAGGGTGAAGAAGAAAACTGTTGCTGTTATAGGAAGATACTTACGCCCATCTTTTCCAAGCACAGAATCTTGAAAGCCAACAAAGCCTTCTACTAAAAGGTCCGCTATTCCCGCGAGCGTAATCTTCTCTTCTGGAACAACCCCACTCTGAGATCCCAAACGATTGCGGCGCTTAGCTAGGGTAGTCGCGCACTTAGAACCGAAATAAACGAGGGCGCACGCAACTACAGCAGCTGTAAGAAGCTTCTGATGATTTGCGTCTGTTAGCCCCAGTGAATGAAGATATGTGTAGTGGTTTTCCATAAGCGCTTTTTAGGCGCCAAAGATATATAAGATTTTGGCGGCGAAGGCAAATATCAAGAATCGCTTATCGGTCCGATCTACGACCTGTGGACTCTTTGTTTAACTAACTTAAAATAAAAGATTTTTCGCTTAGCCTTTCTTTTAAAATTTTTGGCTTTGATTCTTGTAAAATTCTCCGCTCGTACTATAACCACTCACTCTGAAGCGCTTGATGAGCGCCTTAAGAAGAAGCCTTATCTCTTTTCGAGGTTAAATGAGTCAACAAGGGGAGCCAAACGATCTTGGCCAAATAGAACCTGGCGCTGAGATAGCGTCTGATGGTTCATTAGTGGACCCCGGCTCCGCGCTTCCCGTTGATCAATGTTGGGCTCTCGCTGTTGCCGATCTCTGCAAAAATACAAACCAACACATCGTTGCTGCTTATATCGAACCTCTAGAGTTAGATATTGAGCAATCGTCTATCTCTAATGTTGTTGTTCGTGGCCCATCTAGATTAATCTGCAACTATGTATCTTCTCGCTACTCCGCTCCGCTGCGCGAGAAACTGGCGTTTTTCGCGCAAAATCCCTCTATAACTCTTGATATATTGCCTGTTGATAAAAACTTATCGCTTTCTAAAATAGACTCTTCTGATGACTATAATAGGCAAGGCAGTCAGGGCGCTCCTTATGTTGTGAAGAGAGTCCGCGCTAACTCAGAGGAGGGAGCAAGGACCAACCCCGATCAATCGCAAATTGGCACTGTCAGCTCTCCGAACTCCTCTAGTTCGTCTACGACCTCTCCTCTTGAGGGAGATGTCTATAACAACATCAATCCTCGCTACACGTTCGCTGACTTCGTCGTAGGAAATTCAAATCAATTCTGTCACGCCGCTGCTATGCGTGTCGCTGAGAAGCCAGGCCAGAGCTACAATCCTCTTTTTATCTATGGAGGTGTCGGGCTTGGAAAAACGCATCTTCTCCATGCGATTGGAAATTCAGTACTTGAGCGCTCACCAAGCTCAAAGGTTCTCTATATGTCCTCGGAGACATTCACTAACGAGCTCATCTTGGCCCTTCGTTACGCCAAAATGGAGGAGTTTAAGCGCAAACTTAGAGCAATCGAGGTTTTGCTAATCGACGATATTCAATTTATTAGCGGTAAAGAGCGCACCCAGGAGGAGTTTTTCCACACATTTAACGCCCTTTATAGCGCAAAACGGCAGATAGTTATTACTTCAGATAAGATTCCGACTGATATCCCTGGAATAGAAGAGCGGTTGCAAACAAGATTCTCTTGGGGGCTTACCGCAGACTTACAGGCTCCTGACTTTGAGACCCGCGTTGCGATCCTTAAACAGAAAGCTTTATTGGAGCAGTTTAATTTACCTCATGAGGTAAGCCATCTTATCGCGGAACGGATCTCCTCTAATGTTAGAGAGCTTGAGGGCGCTCTTACCAGACTTCATGCGATGAGCTCAATTCAGAGCGTACCCATATCTTTAGAGATGGCCAAAACAGCGCTTAAGCCACTTCTTCAACCAAAAGTTGTTAACGTAACAGTGGACGATATTAAAAAGGCCGTATCAAACCATTTCAATATAAAGGTCACAGAGATAGTCTCAAAGCGCCGAACCAAGAACCTCTCTTTCCCAAGACACATCGCAATGTACCTCTGTCGTAAGCACACCACGGCTTCCTATCCCGAGATAGGAGAGCACTTTGGCGGACGTGATCATTCGAGCGTTATTCACGCTGCCAGTGTTGTTTCTGGAAAGTTATCAACAGATCTTAAGGTAAAAGAGATTATCGATAGTATTGAGAAGATAATCTTCGGTTAACAATCTAATTAAAACAAATACTTATATTATTTACCAACATCTTTTGCCGGGGTGTTGATTTCTGTGTTTTTCGTTCTTTTGGACAGGTTTTCCACAGGGTTATCCCGCTCATTCTACAAAGAGGATCCGCCGCGGTTTTCATTTTATCCACAGCCTTTGTGGATAACCTCGGCATAACCTGTTACTTGTCTGGTAGAGAGCTCTTTTTTAGCTCATTTCCTGTTAGTGCTTGTATTTTTTTTGATTTACACCTGTTGATAAACATGTGGATAAATTGTTGCGAGCCTGTGTAGATCTCTTCTCTTTTGTGGTTATCTTCTGTGCCTGTTAGTAACTCTGAAAATTATCACTAGGTTTCTCACAGATTTTTAGTACTGCTTTTCTCAAAAAAATCTGCTTTTTAAGTTGCTTTTCCCCAGATATCCGCCTTACTAATTACTATTCACTATATATATTTATAATTTAATAAATACAGCCGGAAAGAAAACGATATGGAGATCACGTTACCAAAATCAGAGTTAGCAAAACTTCTTCACTTAACTTTAGCGATCGCCGAGAAAAAAACAACGATGCCGATCTTAGGCAATCTGTTGCTTAACGCGGAGGAAGGAACGTTAAAGGTTACGGCAAGTGATGTAGAGGTAACCGCGGTTGCCACAACGAAGGCGACGGTGAAGAAGAAAGGATCGATCACTGTAGCAGCGAAGATGTTTGGTGATCTAGTTCGTGAGTTACCCGATGTCGATGTAACGGTAAAAGTAGGCGAGCGTGACCGAGTAGAGGTGATCGCGGGAAGCTCTAAGTTAAAGATAATGGGAGTGAGCGCCGCGGAGTATCCAATTCCTAACAGTGTAGCTCTCTCAACTAAGTGCAAGATCGCTGCGCCAACTCTTGTTGAGATGATCAACAAAACTCTTTACGCGGTGTCTCTCGATGAGGGACGTTACAACATGAATGGTGTCTGTGTAGAGTTTGTTAAAGACGGCAAGAAAACCGCTTTGAGAATGGTCGCCACAGACGGACACAGGCTAGCGCTTATTACGCGTCCTCTTGAAGGAGTAGAGTTTACAAGCCTCGTCGCTAAAGGAGAAAATAGAAAAGAAGGTGAGGTAGATCACGTTATAGTTCCGCGCAAAGGATTATCAGAGATCCGCAAGGCGCTCGAAACTGCGGGAGACGTTCCGGTTGGAGTTGATGTGATCAGTGGATTCTTAGTAGTAGAGGGAAGTTCTTGGAAATTAGTGGCGCAGCTTCTAGACAGTGAGTTTCCAAACTACGAGCAGGTGTTACCAAAAGCGGAAGGCGTCAAGGTAGTCGCTCTTAGTTCACAATTATCTCAAGCTCTAAAGCGCGTGTCCTTAGTGGTGAGCGATAAGAACAAAGGAGTCAGGTTAGATTTCTTTAATAACTTGCTAAGAATTTCTAGCTCCTCACCAGAGGTCGGAGAAGCTCAAGAGGAGCTAGAGGTTCAGTACAAGGGACGCGATATATCAGTTGGATTCAACGCACGTTACATCATCGATGCGTTAGCGACAGTTGGAGAGAACCAGCCATTTATATTTGAGCTCTCAGGAGACGCGGGTCCAGGAAAGATGTACGCCGAGTCCGATGAGTCGGCTATCGGGATCGTGATGCCACTTAGGTTAGATTAAGAGAGAGTAACTTTTGTACCTCTCAAAGCTTAAAGTTTACAACTTTAGAAACCTAAGCGATCAAACTATAGAGCTAAAGAATGGGCCGGTGTACATCACCGGCCTAAACGGAAACGGAAAAACAAATCTAGTCGAGGCTCTTTACTTACTATCGGGCTCGCGCTCATTTAGGACTAACTCACAGAGTGAGCTAGTTAAGTGGGGACACAAAGAGGCCTCGGTATTCGGAACCGTTAAGACAAAAGACTCTTCAGTAGAACTAGGGATCGCTCTTACACCAGGTCAAAGAAGCGCCTTTAAGAACGGATCTGAGCTTAAATCAGTAGCCGAGTTGGTGGGAGAGTGCAGCGTAGTTGCTTTCTCTCCGGCGGAGCTGGCACTTGTTAAGGGCGCCCCAGCAGGCAGGAGGAAGTTTTTAGACCGGCACATGGTAGACCTCCAACCGGCTTTTTTAAGTCTCTTAATGGGCTACCAGAGGGCCTTAGAGTGCAAATCAGCGTTGCTGAAGGAACCTGGAGTAGATCCGCGGCAGCTAGAGCCTTGGAATAGATTGCTTGCGGAAAGCGGTGGAAAAATTGTTGATAACAGGCTTAACTTTATAAAATTATTAAGTGAAAAAGCTGGGGTTTTTCATTCTGAGTTCGCCCAGGCGGACGGAAAGCTCGAGCTGAAGTTAGAATCTGAGCTTTTATCTTCAGAAGGCGAGATTAATAGCTCCCGAATTGAACAAGAGCTAAACCGGATCTCAGGGCGCGAGATAGCGCTTAGATCGTGTTTGTTTGGACCACACAGAGATGACCTATCAATCTCTATCGGCGGAGTGGATAGCAGAGCCTACGCCTCACAGGGGCAAACTCGCAGCATCGTTTTGGCCTTGAAATTGGGGGTAATTGAGCTTTTAGAGGAGAGACTAGGAGAGTCGCCGATTATTATACTCGATGACGTTGATTCTGAACTCGATCCGGCGCGAAGGGAGAGGCTCTTTAAAGCCCTAGCAAAGGGGGAGCGACAGATATTTATAACAGGCACAGGAGAGCCACCAGAAGAGCTTGGCAGATCAGATGAGCAGCGAGCGCAGAGAATAGAAATTAAATATGGGGGCATTTGTTAAGATAAAATAATAGGTTATCTATGTTTTACCGGGCTTATCAACAGGCGCTTAATAACCCATAAATCAAGCTCCAAAAATCACCATATAAAAGCAAATAAAAACAGCTACTTATAATCTCACAAAAGCCGTTCTTTCCTCTTTGCTAAAAGGATCTAACTAGCCTACAATATTGCGGATCGCGGCGATTTAAAGAGCCGTTAACGGAGTTTAAGCATGAGCACAGCGCCAACAACACAGCCAACTGACCTGGTTTACGATGCCGGGCAGATCAAGGTCCTTGAGGGATTAGAGGCGGTGCGTAAGCGCCCCGCGATGTATATCGGCGACACCTTTTTCCGCGGCTATCACCATTTAGTTTGGGAGGTTCTCGACAACTCAGTTGATGAGGCGCTCGCAGGGTACTGCACAAAGATAACCCTCACTCTGCACACAAACGGATCTGTATCTGTTGAGGATAACGGCCGCGGAATTCCAACAAGCATTCATCCAACAGAAGGGGTCAGCGGAGTTCAGGTTGTAATGACCAAGCTGCACGCAGGAGGAAAGTTTGAGAAGGAGGCGTACAAGGTCTCTGGAGGTTTGCACGGAGTTGGTGTCTCTGTGGTTAACGCACTCTCTGAGTGGTTAAAGGTCGAGGTCAAACAGGGCGGCAAGCTTCATGGAATGGAGTTTAGGCGCGGAGATCCTGTCGCTGAGTTAAAAGAGATCGGTGTCGCGGAGGGTAACGGTACAAAAGTTACCTTCTATCCAGATCACACGATCTTCACAGAGCAAAAAGGTTTTACATACGACACAGTGGCGCACCGCGTTAGAGAGCTTGCGTTTCTTAACGCCGGTCTTCGCTTTACTTTAATCGATGAGCGCACAGACAAAGAGCAGGAGTTTTATTTTGAGGGTGGAATAAAGAGCTTCGTTACTTTTATTAACAAAGCTAAGAATCCGATATTTCCAGAACCGATATCGGTTTCTGCTTCACGAGACGGAATCAGCGTTGATGTGGCGTTACAGTACAACTCAGAGTACCAAGAGAGTATTTATACCTACGCCAACAACATCAATACCCCAGAGGGGGGAACGCACTTAATCGGATTTAAAGCGGCGCTGACAAGAACGCTTAACAACTACGCGAACAAAAACGATCTCTTAAAGGGATTTAATGAAGGTATTCAAGGAGACGATACCCGTGAGGGATTGGTTGCCGTAATAAGCGTTAAGATCCCAGAGCCTCAGTTTGAGGGACAAACCAAATCAAAGCTTGGAAACAGCGAGGTAAAGGGTTTTGTTGAGCAGATGGTCGGCGAGCATCTTGGAAAATACTTCGAAGAGAATCCAGCGATAGCTAAAGCTATAGTTAATAAATCCCTCGAGGCAGCTCGCGCGCGTGAAGCAGCACGAAAGGCAAGAGAGCTAGTGCGTCGTAAAGGCGCGCTTGATAGCACAGGTCTCCCAGGTAAATTAGCTGATTGCCAGAACGAGAACCCAGAGGAAGCTGAGATATTCATAGTCGAGGGAGAGTCCGCGGGTGGTTCTGCTAAGCAAGGGCGTGACAAAAAGAACCAGGCTATCTTGCCGCTAAAGGGAAAGATCTTAAACGTCGAGAAGGCGCGTTTTGATAAGATGCTCTCTTTTGAGGAAATAAGAGTTCTCATCACAGCTCTTGGAACAGGTATCGGCGCCGGGGATTTCGATGTTGGCAAGCTACGCTACCACAAAGTAGTTATCATGACAGATGCCGATGTCGATGGAAGCCACATCCGCACTCTGCTTCTAACCTTCTTCTACAGACAGATGCACGATGTGATAGCGCGCGGTCATCTCTATATCGCTCAGCCACCACTTTATAAACTAAAGAAAGGCAAATTAGAGCGTTATGTGAAGAACGAGAAGGAGTTTGCTGAGATAATAATCGGCGCGGGAGTTGATAACGTAACTATCGAATCTAACGATAAGCGAATTACAGCCGCTGATACTGTTAAGGAGCTCCTAGTGAGAATTAGGGATATTCAGGTTTCTTTGGAGGAGATTCAGCAAGAGAGGATCGATGAGCGGGCGATTGTGGCCCTCTCAGAATCATCAATCTCCTTTAATGAAACAGTTTGGAAGAGAGACGATATAAGCTCGAAGCTTTCGGCTATTAAAGAGGCGCTTACTAAGCGTATCCCAGTAGAGCCAAAGATAGAGGTGATAGATGATCACGAGAACGAGGTGGCGATAAGAATTTTGTCGCGCCGCCGTGGGATAACTTTAACAACTGTTATTACAAGACGGCTCTGGATCTCTGATAAGATCGCCGCCGTAAGAAACGTCTACGCGGACACAAGAAAGATGCTCGGAGAGGCTCCATACACGATCACCGCCACAGGTGATTCAAAGGAGCTAGAGAAGATGGATTCGATAGAGCGGGTCGCTGAGTGGATCGACGCTCGTGGACGCAAAGGTCTATCGATCTCTCGTTATAAGGGTCTTGGAGAGATGAACCCAGAGCAGCTCTGGGAGACAACGATGGACCCAACGGCGAGAACTCTATTACAGGTAACGATCGATGACGCTATCGACGCAGATCAGATATTTACCGTGTTGATGGGTGATGAGGTTGAGCCAAGAAGAAAGTTCATCGAGGATAATGCGCTGAAGATCCGGAATTTGGATATTTAGTATAAACCCCGCTCTCATCCATTTTTTCAAAAATGAATGAGGCTGGTTTTAGTAAGGAGCGCTCTCGCCGGTGGGGCCTTTTCAGGTTACAAGCTATTTTAATGGAAGCAGCTTTATCCGAATGTATGGCGGGATGACAGAGACTACCGCTCCAAACATTAGCTCGTCGGCACATCTTTGGATTACGATGCCTACGCAGTCCGCAACGGAGGCTCCTCTCAATCCCTCTTCCCTAATTCTTATAACGGACGGATTTTTTGCCCCAGAGGCCGCGAGTAAAGAGTGAAAATCGGCATCGAGAGTCACAACAACAGCGCTCTTAGAGGCAGCATAATTGAGGATTTCCATATCGGTAGCAAACGCCAGAGAGATGTCGCCGACATGAGAAGCTTCGTGCCCCATATCTGTTAAAATTATGGCTGCCGAGCGAGGCAACCCTTGATCGAGGATCAATTTCATCACTTCATTCCGCTCAATGGAATGATTCGATCCTCGACGCTTCTAGACGCGTATTCTAGCGCCTGCTTGATATCTTCTTCTTCAATCTCAGGATACTCACGGAATAGCTCGTCGCGCGTTGGATAGCTCGCTAAGGCGCTTAGAAGACGCTTAACGGTTACTCGGAGACCGCGGATGCAGGGCTGACCGTTCATGGTTTTTGGGTCTATTGTAATCCGGTTGAGAGTTGTCATTTAGCTCCTATTGGCAGGCGCATTATTTTAGACCCGTAGATGCCGCTCCTCGGATTATAGCAAATCTTCTCGCGGTTCTACAGAGAAGAGTAAACACTCATTAGGGCGTCGCAGTTCTTTATCACCACGGAGGACGCAGAGGACACAGAGAACGGCCATTTTATGGGCAGTTATGGGGTATTCTCTGTGTCCTCTGCGTCCTCTGTGGTAAAAAATATTTTGCTAATTATCCCAGCAGTTTGCCAAGAATACTGCGGCGCCCTGAACACTCATGATTCAGTCAAATAAATATGTGTTAGCCGGTGAGCCTCGTCTATAACCAGAGTCTCTCCGCCACGATTGAAAAAATTTGAGCCTAAACAGTTTATAATACTAGAAGTTTTATTGGTTTTTTGGTCTGGTAAACAATACGCACAGAGAAATTTGACCAAATGATCCCAAATCGAGTAATCTTCCCCACCTTAATTAAGATTTCTCAATTAGGAGCGTAGTACAATCATGCCATCACCTACAAAGATCACTTGGGCCCGCCGCGACGCGAGAGACGCTAAGCTCCTTAAGAAGCGTAATAAGAGAGCTAATAAGGTTAATGCTAAGAAGAGCAAGTAACCCTAGCTTTAATAAGCCTACCACCTTCGATTTCCGAATACCCCTGTAGGGGCCAGGATCAATCTAACTACTAACCCGGCTAAGAATCCAAGCAACACTGGGGCTACAAGCGGAACAAAGGTCCCCACTTTAAAGAGAGCTAGCTCGGTAAAGGAGCAAGCCATCAGAAATCCAAACGGTACTAAGATGCCTGGAAGCCCCGCTAAAGATGCGACCATAACGGTTGAGGTCACAGCTAACGCTATTATCAACAATCCATCCCACTGCGAAGAGAGCCTTGAGATCCAGTCGTGCTTTATGATGTTGGATGCCGCGGTAGCGTGAATCTCTGTTCCAAACATTCCAGCGTCAAAAGGTGTGGTGAAGGCTTCTCGTTGCGAAGGACCAGTTCGGCTTTGAAGAGTTAGCCCGACAAAGACGATAGCATCTTTAAACGCCTCTTTTGGAATCCTACGCTCATCAGATATTACGTCGTGGTAAGAGAATCTCCGAACAGTAGGAACGGGTCCGTAGTAGTTAATCATATCGCGCGGACCAGGAGCGGTGTAACTCCCCTCCTCGCCTAGAGCGGCTTCCGCGAGAGGCCGACCCTCTGGTAATAGAGACGATCTCTCGGTTTGAAATCGATATATGCGACTGTTCTCAAGAGGCAAACCCACGAGCCCAATCCCGGCAGAGCGACTCTCGAAGGCCTCCGCGGGACGGATTACCTGCTCAAGCATAAATGTGCCGTTAAGTGTGGCTTGTCGTGAATAGCCTATACTGGCGCCTAAGATCGTTGGCATCTTGCTCAGTGACTCAGCGAACTCCTGATCCCCCGGCGGATCTTCTGATTGATTAACAAAGAGTATATCAAAGACGACTCGCTTCGCTCCGGCCTCGTGGAGTTTATTAATTAACTTACTGTGTAAACGTCTAGGCCAGGCGCTGGCCATTGGAATACCAAGCTCTAAATAGCTCTGCTCATCTATCGCAACCACCGCAACCTCGGAGCTAGGTTTCTGCGCACCCCTGATATTAAAAAGAGCGTCTAGCTGAGCTCTCTCGGCTATCTTTCCTGCGGGAGAGAGGCATGTGTACGCTATAAGGCCGGCCAAAACAGTGGCGACAACCCCCTCGCGTAACGTAAGTAATCGAGGCTTAAAAGAGGTTAAGGCACTGGCTATCTGACGGGCTTTAAATATCCCTGTTCCAGTAGTTGTAACGTTAATTCCAACAGAAGATGTGACTAAGTCACTGGCAGCCTCTGTTGGCACGTGCGAGGCCAAGGTTTGTAGGAACCCACGCGCGGAGTTCATACGCTGAGTCGGATTAGGATTTAGAAGTTGTAACACACCATCTGCTAACCACGCCGGGATATCCTCTCTGTGAACGCGCGGGTCTGCTGGGCGCTCCTCTACTTTGCGCATAATTAAGCGCGCCGGGATATTGTCCTCAATCGGTAGGTGTCCAGTTAGTAGCTCGTATAAGATAGCTCCAAGAGCGTAGTAATCAACGGCGGGAGTAACCTTCTCGCCCACTAGGGTTTCTGGCGCGAGATACGATATTGTACCTAAGATCTGCTCCGCTCCACCGGTTAACATCGAGACATCACCGCGAGCGACACCGAAATCGGTTATCTTAACTCTTAGTGAGTCAACCACCATGATGTTATCCGGTTTAAGATCGCGGTGTATTACTCCAACGCCGTGAATCGCCGAGATACCGCGGCAGATCTGCAGAGCTATCTTAAGAATAACCGGAATCGGCAAAACCTCCTCGCTCATTAGAGAGGTTAGCGTTTTGCCACTTAGGTACTCCATCGTATAGAAACGAGTGTTACCTTCCTGTCCAAAATCAAATGTACGTACAACGTTTTCGTGGTGGATCTTATGAGTGAGCCGCACTTCGCGCAGGAATCTTTCAGCGACACTATCGCCGCTAGGGCCCGAATGTTTTAGGATCTTAAGGGCTACTGTTGTTTCACCGAGAACTAGATCTTCAGCTAAATAAACAGAGGCCATTCCACCAGCGCCTAGAGTGCGGATGATCTTATAGCGCCCAGCGACCACAGCGCCTGTTGAGAGGTACGCCCCGCCCGAGGACGACGGTGATTGCTGCGAGGGAGAATTTCCGTGGTGTTGATGTGTCATACTAAGTGACTCATCGGCAGATCCACTAGAAACCATTAGGGGAAATTTTTAAAAGCGAGATGAAAAGTTATAAGTGGTTGATTGGGTTGGGGAAATAGAGGAGAGAGGCGTAAAGTATGAGCGGCGAAGAGTCGTGATTCGCTGAGGGGTATCTCTTAATGTGGCGGATATTTTTTAACACAAAGGTGAGACATAGATTATTAGAGAAGGGATGGCTTCTCCTGTCTTTAATTTACACCCACCCATCGATAATGCTATCGTAATACTAAAAGCCGATCGATACTAAATAATAATGAAAAAAGTAAAAATATCCCCTAAATTCCAGGTTGTAATCCCCGAGGAAATTCGAGTGGCCATGCGATTAAAGCCTGGGCAAACTATCTGTGTTTTTCAGTATGAGAACAGGATTGAATACATCCCCGTGAAATCAATGAAAGAGATGCGCGGATTTCTCGCGGGAATCGATACTCGGATTGAAAGAGACACTGACAGGTTATGAATGTTGTAGACTCATCAGCTTGGCTGGAATACTTCTCAAATAGTAAATACGCAAAAAATTTCGCTAAAGCTATTGAATCGACGGAGACCTTATTAGTCCCAACCATTTCAATCTTTGAAGTATTCAAGAAAGTAACAAAAGAAAGAGGAGAAGATCTCGCCCTGCAGGCCGTTGCTTTAATGCAGCAGGGAAGAGTCGTGGCGTTAGATGTCTCAATATCTCTTACCGCGTCCAAGATTAGCTTGGAGCTTAATATTCCGATGGCAGATAGTATTATCCTCGCCACCGCGCGACTTCACAAAGCGACTCTTTGGACTCAAGACTCTGATTTTTGTGGATTGGATGGGGTTAGGTATTTTAAAAAGTGAGAATTTTGAGGCCGCGCATGGCTTCTCGAATTGCATAGTTTATACTCCGCGTCCACGGCCTCACAGCCGCAATCGCGCAATCAGAGCCCCAATTCCTTGATTCCCATCTCCCAAGGTAAGACGTTTATTCCTGAAATAACTTTCGGTATAGGGTCTAGAGATAGACAAAATCTCTCTGAGTTGGAGATATCCGGGCCCAAGAGAGCCAAGCTGCGTAGGTGCTCATCGTCGATTCGTTCACTGGATTTAATCTCCACAAGCGCTCTGGGCGCGCCCGGCCTCTCAATTACAAGATCAATCTCCAGGTCATCTTTTGTGCGTAGATATGAGAATCTGAAATTTCTATCCAGATATGAGTTTCTCCGAATCAGCTCACACACGATGAAGTGCTCAAAGACCCTTCCAAAACTATAGCTTCTTGGGGTCGGATGCTCGCCTAGGCATCCCATCAACGCTCTCTGAACACCGATATCAAAGAGATAATATTTCGGGGCGGCGCGTTGCCGTTTTCGAATCGATTCGTGAAACGGTTCTATGCGTTCGGCTAGTAGTGTGTCCTCTAATATCTGATAGTAACTCTGCACCGTGTGCGGGCTAACGCCGACATCACGGGCAGTTTTCGCATAATTTAAAATCTGCCCGTTATCTTGCGCGGCAACCTCCAAGAAGCGACGAAACGGTGGAGCAGAGCGGGCAATTTGCTCTTCGAGGATCTCTTCTCGCAAGTATGTATGCACATACACCCTTAGTAGTTCAGCGCGCACTTCCTCTGAGCTTTCGGTTATAATTCGTGGCAGGGACCCCCATCGCAGGGCATCAGTTAAAGAATACGAGGATGGAAATTCTGAATGGCAGAGCGGGTAAAGATGCCGTAGAAACGCCCTGCCAGCGAGTAGGTTCGCTCTACCTCTCCGCAGCTTCCTGGTGCTGGAACCAGTTAGCGCGAAAAGCAGCTGCCTTTCTTTTGGGCGCTCCTGCCCTATGCCCATCCTTGAACGGCTGTGTGCCTCAATCTCTAGATGCACCATGTTAAGAATCTCTGGGACTCTCTGCACCTCATCAATGACAACCCACTGCCGTCCCATACCGAGGCGAGCTATACGCTCCGAGAGAAGCCCTGGTCGTTGCGAAAGCTCGTCAAAGTCTCGCGCTGTCAGAAGGTCAATGTAGTGCGTTTGCTCTGGTGGAAGTCGCTCGCGAAGCAGCCAACTTTTACCAGTTCCGCGCGCTCCGAACAGAAAGAAACTGTATGATTCTGGGAGGTTAATCGCTCGTTGCATATCGCTGCATATTTGGCTGCCAAATATGCATATGGTTGCATGATTATCTGGGCGTGTCCAGAATAAAGGATCCCTAGCAGTAGTTATCTTTTGGCAGTTTTTACGAGTATTTAGGAACTTAGCGGCGTTTTTGCCGCCCGCGCTAAGCAGCCAATTTTTCAACCTTGATCTTTAACTTCTTAGACTTTACTCGCGCGAGCGCCAAATCATACATACTCTGCTGATTCATCCACGACTCCGCGGACGTGCTGAATGCCATAGATAAGCGAATCGCCATAAGTGGACTAATACCGGCCTTGCCATTGAGAAGCTCTGAGAGGCTCTTGCGAGATACTCCAAGCGCCTGTGCTGCCTCAGCTACAGTTAAGCCTAGTGGCTCAATGCAAAGCTCTCTAATTATCGCTCCAGGGTGTGGTGGATTATGCATGTCCTTCATAAGCTATATCCTCAATGATAATCAACGTAGTCAACATCAACTGCATCTTTCCCGTTAAAACTAAAAACAACTCGCCAATTTCCATTAACTGTCACGGCATATTTGCCTTTCATGGAGCCTCTCAGAGGGTGAAGCCTTAGCCCAGGTAATGACATGTCTCGTGCCGAGCAGGCCGCCGCAAGTCTTGCTAAAATGAGTCGCAACTTGTTTGCATGGTCTGCGCTGATCCCAGAAAGATCTCCTGATTCAAAAAACCTCTTAAGACCTTTATGCCTGAAATTTTTTATCATTACACAGACGGTAACGTGAAACGTTGCGGGTGTCAAATATAAATTGAACGCCCCTCTTTAAGCCTGGCGAATGCACGCCAAATCAGGATTAAGGGCAACCGTTCTCTTTAGGTTAGTAACCCCCAACGCCCCCCAACACCTCGCGCGGATAATCAGTCATCATCATATCCACCCCGCGCGACTTTAAGTATCGCCACATCTCAGGAGTATCAAAGCTTGAGGTCGCTAGATTAAGAGCCACTAGGATATTTTTCGCGTGAGCCTCTTTTACCGCGCTTGAAGTTATCCAACGCTCTAGCTCAACAGCCTCTATCGGTAGCTTTAACGCGCTCTCTAGCGTTGCCTCGTCTTTGCACCTAATTAAGATCCGCGCTTTGGGCCAACGTCTAAGAACTAATTTCGCTCGCTCAACAGATCTTATCTGTATTAACGATCTACTTAATAAACCGCGCGATGAAATTAAATTTAGTACAGCTAGAGTTAAACTATCTGACTCGCCTTTTAAGTCCAGTTGCAAAGTAGAGCTTGGATGCTCACTAATTAGATCTAGAGCCTGCGCGAGCGTTGGTATCCCTACCTGGCCAAGCTTATCTAATTTTACTTTAGAGCGGAGCTCGCTTGTTAAAGACGAGATCGGAGCGCCAAGAATATTATCTGGAGCGAATGAATTCCTCTTATTTAAACTTCCATCGTGAAAAAGAAACAGCTCGCCATCTTTAGCCTGTCTTACATCGACCTCAAGATTATCAACCCCGCTTAAGATAGTTCGCTTTAGAGTTGGTATAGAGTTATCGATATCTTCAGCTTTATGCAGGCTCCCTCTGTGGGCAACGACGACTGTTTTTAAACTAGGTGCCGGATCTAGTCGTTTTAACTGAATAAGCGCTGAGATGTAGCAGCCGCTAGCTGAAAGAACTAGTAATGATAAAAGCGCGGCGAAGGAAAACTTCTTAAAGCTCCGACCTAGTCCACGCCGTAGATAATGAATCAGCATACTCGTTCCAAAGCCAGCCGTTGTGAGCCTTAATCCAGCGCAGTTTTATCTTGGGCTTCTTTTTACTTAAAGCGTAAAGCTCCTGCACAAGCTCAAGATTGGCTATCGGCCCAGTGCTACGCTTCCAGCCGCGACGTTCCCAGCTAGCTGCCCATTCATTAATTGTTTTTACACAGAGCTGGCTGTCTGAATGGACCTCTATAAAGGCGTTATCAGGAAGAGCCGAGAAAGCTTTAATGAGAGCGGTCAGCTCCATGCGGTTGTTTGTTGTTTGCGGAGAGTGTCCGTGCTCTTGGTGAACTACCTCGCCATTAACAACGTGAACATAGCCCCACCCTCCAGGGCCAGGATTTGGCTGACATCCACCATCTGTAAAGACCCCAGTTTGCGGGCCCGCTGAGTAGCTCTCTAGAACTTCTTGTAGCGTCATGGTGTGTCCATTACTCAACCTTCTTGTGGAGACGCTCCATAAGCCCTGAGAACTTATCTTTACGGATTATCCCTGAGAACTCATTTCGGTAATTAGCAACAAGGCCGATATTCTCAATCACCACATCGTAAACCTGCCATGAGCCAGTTGTTCCGGCCATCATTTTGTAATCGATCGGGAAGGTATCGCCGTTGCTGATTACCACGGTCTTTACCACCGCGCGTGGTGGCTCGATCTGCTCGCTCTCAACTTTAACCATGCCAGGTTTAACTGTCTCAATCTTTGAGAGATAAGTACGAGCTAAAAGCTCAGAGAAAACCTTCGTGAACTCAGATTGCTCGCTTTCTGAGAGGTCATTCCAGTTAGCCCCCAAAGATCGCTTCGACATCTCAGCGAAGTTAAACTTAGGGTTGATTAGCTCGCGAAGCTTCTGCCTTCTAACAGTTTTGGCGGAGTCACCAGAGTGCTCACCGGCTATCGATATAATGCTGTCGATCGTTTGTACCATCTCAGCCTTAGGTGAGCCCTTGCTTGGGTCGGCTATTACAGTTGACGCAAACAGGAACACACAACTTAGTAAACCAAAAAAACTTCTCTTCATACCTTTAAAACCCTCCAATAAAATCATTGCTACTGGTGTGTAGCGGTTACTTATCTTTATTCGCGCCGCCCTTATCGTTATCCTTGTTGGCGTCTTTTTCCTCGTCCTTCTCTCCAGTCAGACTGTGAACAACTTTTCCTATAACGTCTTCTAGGTCGACCACAGACTCCGTCTCTGGCATCGTCTGACCAGCCTCAATATAAGTGTCAGAGGCCCCACGAGAGATCTTTACGTAACGATCGCCGATAATTCCCTTGGTGCGAATAGAGGCGATGTCGTCGTCTTTTATCTTAACAGCGCGTGTAAGTTTCAGAGCTACACGAGCAGCCGGGTCTTTTAGAGTGATATCCGACACAACTCCTATAGGAACTCCAGCTATCTCAACAGAGGCGCCGTATTTTAAGCCTGATATGTTATCGAACTCAGCGTATATGGTGTAGTTGTTCCCCTCCCCTAGCTCAAGTCCGGCTAGACCAACCGCTAAGTAAGCGGCGGCAGCCACTCCCGCGGCGGCGAAAAGACCTACGAAGAGCTCAAGCGAGAATGAGCGCCTAGGCACGGTGAGCTGCGTTGATTGCTCGGGTTTATTGAATTTTGATTGGTCCATCCGTTCTACCATTGAGAAACTGTTGTACCGCGGGGTTGGACGAAGCGATTAGCTCCGCGGGTGTTCCCTCGATAATAATCTCACCGCCCAGAATCATAGCAACTCGGTCCGATACCTGAAAGACCTCGGGAAGCTCGTGGCTGATAACTAGCCCGGTAAAACCCCACTGAATCTTACACGCGTTAATTAGATCGTAAACCTCCTGGCCATCTAATGGATCTAACCCCGTGTTGGGCTCATCCACAAGAAGCACCTTAGGTTGAGTGATTAAAGCACGCGCCATACCAACACGTTTACGAATTCCGATCGATACCTGCTCAGGATAGTTCTTTAAGTAAGGCACGAGGCTTAACGATTCAGCCATATCTAAAACCTGCTTGTGCGCTTTTGATGGGCGAATAAGCATCCGTTCGCGCAGAGAGAAGGCGATATTCTCGTAGATCGTTAGAGAGTCAAAGAGCGCCGCGGATTGAAAAAGCACACCAAGAGAGCGTCTAATCTCGTTTTTCGCGCGTTCCCCGCGGGCTGATGTGATGTTGTCTCCGCCGATAAAGATCTCGCCACTATCAGGGGTCATTAAACCCATGATTAGCTTTAGTAGCACTGATTTTCCAACACCGCTTGGGCCCACAACCGCGGTGGTCTTGCCAGGCTCAATCTCAACAGAGACCCCATTTAAAACAACCTGGGGCCCAAATCTTTTATAAACGTTACGAACCGAGATCATCCCGCCTACTTACTTCATAAATATACGGGTGAGGACGCTGGTTAAGAAGTAATCAACGATTAACACCGCGACCGAAGCGGTAACTACTGATTGAGTTGTGGCTTTATTAACACCCTGCGCGCCGAATCCGCAGGTGTAGCCCTTATAGCAGCTAACCCAGCCGAAGATTAATCCAAACACAGTGGCTTTAATAAAACCTGAGTAGATATCTACTAGACCAACCGCTGACTCGATCTGTGACATAAATGTTCCAGCGCTTAGGTCAAGTAAACCAACAGCGACGATGTAGCCACCAAAGATACCAACTACATTAAACATTCCACAGAGAAGTGGCATGGCGATTAATCCAGCGAGCAAACGCGGCGCCATTAGATACTTAATCGGATCTACCGCCATCGATCGAAGGGCGTCGATCTGCTCGGTGATACGCATAATCCCGATTTCGGCTGTAACCGCCGAGCCAGCACGGCCGATCACCATTAGAGCTGTTAAAACTGGGCCAAGTTCACGGATTAGGCTTAGCGCAACCGCTGGGCCGGTGTAGGCGTTAGCTCCAAATTTTGACAGCGTATACTCACCCTGAACCGCGAGCACCGCGCCGGTAAATAGAGCTATTAACGCGATAACCAGCGAAGAGTTTACTCCGATCTGAAGTAGCTGTTGAAAATAGAGGTACGGTCTAAACGGCGGACGAACGAGAGCCGATAAGACTCGAGATAAAAAGATCCACGCTCTTCCCCAACGCTCTGTAGTGTCGATAATAAAGGATCCGAAGTTCTCTGTGGCCGCGACTATATTCATGAAGGTAACTGATACCGGTTAGCGTGATTTAAATCCAAGTCCGATAACATAGAACTCATTGGAGGAGTTCCTGGTTGAATCGAGCTCAGAGCGCACTAACCTATTAAACATTGGCCGAGCTGATTTGACAAACATCTCCACCTCGTTGCCCTTAAACACTTTGACGACGAAGTTGCCCCCGGGCTTCAAAAATCTTTCAGCCACCCAGAGCGCTAGCTCAGCGCAACCAACGATACCAGCTTGGTCGGCCTCTTTGATACCGGTTAATTTTGGGGACATGTCCGAGATAACGCAGTCAAAACGGAGATCGGGGTCGGGTAGTAGCGATTCGAGGTCTCTGGCGTCTCCAGCAAGGAGGTGGCAGCGAGGATCGTCTATTGGGTCTAGCGCCTGGAGGTCGATTCCCCACACCGCGCCCCCTTGGCCGATAAATTCCAAAGCTACCTGGCACCATCCACCCGGCCAGGCGCCGACATCGAGAACACGCCCATTTGGGGGGATAATCTTATAGGTAGCCTGGATCTCCTTTAATTTATAGGCGGCCCGAGAGCGGTACCCTTCGTCCTTGGCTTTCTGATAGAGGTGGTCTTTGCGGTTGTATTTACTGTTCGACACGGTCTTAAGGTATCAGGTATCGGCGATAAAGGGGACCCTGCGCCAGTGGATCTGGCCCTCTAAAAACCGTGTTTCACAGGGGCTGGGCTGCCCAAGTGGCTGATTAGATGAAAAAGCGGCAACTTTTTGTGTTAGTTTTTCGATTGGATATAGAAAAAGACTTGAAGCCTATCGGTGTGCGATATAGAAAAAGAATAGAAGAGCGTGGCGGGCCGGTCGTAAATGCCATCCGATGCGGCCCGCTTCGAGGCTTTTCTTTGAATTTTTAGGTTAATAAATTTATCGCAAACACTAGGGAGGCGACGGTTATTATGTACGATGGAATGTTAAGCAGTGGAGTTTTAAACAGTGGAGTTTTAAACAGTGGAGTGTTGCTAACGGGTGTTAATTTTATCGGCGTTGATTTTATCTGCGCTGCTCTGACCTTGGCGTATATCGCTAAGTTGATGTTCAACTCTGTTGGATTATCCAACGCGGTAATGGCTTCGTGCAGCGTGGCTAAGGTTTCGTTGCAGGGACAGCAGGTAGCTAGGAGACTGAGATAGAGATCTTGGTCAGTTGCGATAGGCTTCACGAGCTCGTGCTCGTGAACGTGACCCCTGCACGTGCTCGTGCACGTAAACGAGAAACGTACCCGAATTCAGGATCACGCAGTAGCCAAACTAAGATGGTAGAAGTGGCAGATCGGGTACGTTCACGAGCACGTGCAGGAGCACGTTCACGTGGAATTGATCATGTAAAGCCTATTCAGTGATTCACCCCAGGGAGGGTTAATCTAGCAGGAGGAATCCCCGCATCGCTCCCCAAACGGGCTGTATTTTTAAGCTTTCATGATATAGTGGCGCGATGCTTGGTGAACAAAACGATCTCTTTAGTCCTGACGTGGTAGATAAAAAGGATTCTTCAACAACACCCCCAGATCTTTTGTCGGGGTTAAATCCTCCTCAACAGCAGGCTGTGCTGCACGTTGATGGTCCGATCTTGGTGTTGGCGGGAGCAGGCAGTGGCAAGACCCGTGTATTAACCCACCGGGTCGCCAATCTAATCTTAAATCACGGAATCTGGCCAAGCAGAATCTTGGCCGTTACCTTCACAAACAAAGCCGCCGGTGAGATGCGCCACAGACTCTTCTCACTTTTAGGAGAGCGGGCCGAGCAGATCTGGATCTCAACTTTTCACTCGGCTGGTTTAAGGATCCTAAGGCACCACGCGCACCACTTAGGTTACACAAAGCAGTTTGTGATCTATGACGATCAGGACACCAAGGGGGTTTTAAAGCAGGTTTTAAAGGACCTCTCAATTAACGAAGAGAAGTACCCTGTAGATACCTTCGCGCGCGCGATCGATCGCTTCAAGAACGGCTATATACTTCCAGCGGAGGCCGCGAAACGAGCCTCTAGTATCGATTCAGACCTGCAGGCGCGGGTTTACGACCTCTATCAGAGATACCTCCTACAAGCGAACGCGATGGATTTTGGCGATCTCTTAGTTAACGCGGTGCGTGTTTTCCGTGAGTACCCTGAGGTCTTAGATTATTACCGACACGCGCTGCACTATCTTTTGGTTGATGAGTTTCAGGATACCAACAAGGTTCAGTATATGTTTATTAGGCTCATCTCTGAGCCGCGTCGAAATCTCTTTGTTGTAGGAGACGACGACCAATCGATCTACGGATTCCGTGGGGCCACGATCAGTAACATCCTTGAGTTTGAAAAAGATTACAGCGGAACTAAAGTTATTAAACTTGAGCAGAACTATCGCTCTACCGCGACGATACTTAACGCGGCGCACGCTGTTATCGAGAAGAATAGAGCGAGAAAAGCTAAGAAGCTCTGGACCTCCGGAGACGCCGGGGAGCAGATCCGAACATTTATCGGCTACGATGAGAATATGGAGGCGGAGTTTATCGCCTCAGAGTTAAAGCGGCTAAAATCTGAAGGTACCGAGTACTCAAAGATGGCGCTTTTATACCGCACAAACGCGCAAACCCGAGCGCTTGAGGAGGCGCTTGTGCGAGCGAAGATCCCTTATAAGATCTTTGGTGGATTAAAGTTCTTTGACCGTAAAGAGATTAAAGATATCTTGGCGTATCTTAGGCTTTTAGTTAATCCAGCAGATAATCAGGCTTTTCAAAGGATAGTTAATACGCCGCCTCGTGGTATCGGAGCGCAGGCGCTACAGAGCGTAATTGAGGAATCTCAAAAACGCGGAGTGCCCTTTCTCTCGGCGGCGATTGAGGTGGCCGAGACTCACAAAGGTGTTCGTGGATTCGTGGCGCTAATAGCCGATCTTAAAAACGATCTAAATACCGTTGGATTAAGCGAGTTAATCCACAGAATAGTTCACAAGAGCGAGTACGGACCTAAATTAGCTGCGATGAAGGATCCAACGGCGCTATCACGGATAGAGAACTTACAGGAGTTAGAGTCGTTAGGGAAAACGATGGAGCGATCTAATGAGGCTCCAGAACTCGTCGTGAAGGATTTTCTAGACCGGATCTCTTTAACATCGGGCTCTGATATCGCGACAAACGAGAGTGTTACAGCGGCCGAGCAGGCTAAAGGAGCTAAGGGATCTAACGAGCAGCCAGAGACCGTTTCATTAATGACCCTTCACTTAGCTAAGGGATTAGAGTTTCCGGTTGTTTTCTTAGCTGGGCTTGAGGAGGGATTGCTTCCGCATTACCGAGCTATCGATAACCCCTCTGAGTTAGAAGAGGAGCGCCGGCTCTGCTACGTGGGGATAACAAGAGCGATGCAGGTTCTTTATCTAACCAGAGCTTATTACCGCGGAATGTTTACCTCAGGTGGAGGCGGAGGTGGCGCGCGAATCGTTAGCCGCTTCGCGAAAGATCTCGATCCAAAAGCTGTGGTCGCGGTAGGAACAGAGCGATCTCAGGGCGCTAGTTTTATCGGTGGATATCCACGGTTCTCTTTTGATGATGACTCTGGAGATGATGGCGATAACGGCTACGGAGATGATTACGGTGGCGGAAGTCGTTGGAAGCGTTCAAAGGCTAATAGACGGGTAGAGCCACCAGAGCCAAGGCAAGCGATCTCGTTAGATAAGATCCGCGCGATGCTGTCGCCCGCGGATGCCATGCAGCAGCAACAACCCGAGACACCAAAGGAGTATTTCGACAAGCCTGCAGCGGCGTTAGAGCAGCTAACCACAGGAGCTAGGGTAATTCACCCGGCGTTTGGTCATGGAGCTGTGCTGTCGGTGAGTGGCAACTCAAATGCGGCGATGGTGACTGTTAAATTTGATAATTTTGAGGAGCCCAAGAAGGTGGTGTTTAGGTTTGCGAAGTTGGTGCTTTTAGCCTAGGAAAAGTGCTGTTTCTAGGTAAAAAATCCTAGGAAAAGTGCTTTTCCTAGGGTAAAATCGTCTTATGTCTAAGATAATTCCACGCACAGCTTCTCTTAAGATATTGGATTTCTTGAATAATCCAGATATTAGAGAAGTTCTCGTTGTAGAGGGGGCGCGTCAGGTTGGTAAGACAACGGCGATAGAGCAGGCCCTTATAGGGAGATCGGCTCTTAGAGTAAACTTAGAGGGCGATACGCGCTTTAGGGAGAGGATCGACGCCTCGGAGTCCTTCGAGGATTTTGAATTTTATTTGAGAGACCGATTTAAATTTAATTCGGCGGATAAGGAGCAGATCCTCTTTCTCGATGAGGCTCAAGAGAGCAATAAGCTTGGAGCCTATGTTCGTTTCATGAAAGAGAGGTGGGATGGCGCTAAAGTTGTCTTAAGCGGCTCAAGTATGAGTCGACTCTTTAGAGACGAACAGAGGATCCCCGTTGGGAGATATCGCACCCTACTTATTTCGCCGCTGTCTTTCAAAGAGTTTGTGCTAGCTAGTGGTCGAGATCGAGCGCTTGAGATTATAGAGAGCTTTGAGCGCGATCTAAATCCAGATGGGATAACCGCAGCGATGCACAACGATCTCCTCGCCTTATTTGATCAATACTTAAAAGTTGGAGGCCTTCCAGCCGTTGTGACCGCTTACTTTAAGGGGCAAAGCTACCGAGATCTAAGGGGTGATATAATCAGATCTCAGGAGGAGGATTTTATTAGGAAGAGTTCCATCGGAGAGCGCGACCTTTTTAAATCTGGCTTAAGAGGAGTCTCTAATTATCTGGGATTTCCGTCAAAAAATACCCATGTTCACGAGAAGCAGCACATAGCCGAGAAGGTTCTAAGTGTAGAGAGGGCTTGGCGCTTAATTCACGAGATCGAGCAAAAGGGAATAAACGCAAGCTCGAAATTCTATCCTAAGCGATATCTATACGACATCGGAGTCGCGCAAGAGATTCGCGAGATGCCTTTTCCTGAGATCGGACTTGTAATCTCAGACAGCCCAATTTTAAGAACTCAGCTAGGGGGACTATTTGAAAACGCGGTGCTGTTGCAGATGATCTCTCACCAGAACGCAGAGGCTAATATCTCCGGATGGAAGAAAAATTCCAACGAGGGGGTCGAGGTGGATTTTATCTGGCGCTTAGATGGCACGCTTCTTCCGATTGAGTGCAAGGCATCTTTAAAGGTATCAAGCAGAAGCTTCGCCTCGCTTCGTCAGTATACAAAGCTTACCGGGACGTCGGTAGCGATATTAGTATCAGCTGCGCCATATAGCGCTCATAAAGAGGGAGAAGTTACTTTTATTAATTTGCCGATATATCTTTTTAGTGGAGGGGTGGTTGAGGGGATCTGGAGAAAGTGCGGAGCTTAGTGGCGCTCTCCACCTTTTTAGCTAAACCACCACCAAATCTGTTTATGGGCTAAAACGAACGAGCGCGCGATATGAGATCTAATCTGTCTCGATCGGCTCGAAATAGCAGGAAATAAGAGGGAATCGCTAGGGCGCCGCAGTTCTTTTTACCAAAAACTCTGCGGCGCCCTGCCTATTAGGCAGCATTCCCTAATTACCCCAATTTTTATATCATCTAGGAGCCTCTGTGAGCTTATTAAAGACTCGGAGGAATATGTCGAGCGAACGGCTCAACTGCAGGTTTTGAAAGACCTGTTGGACGGTACAGAGCCAGGGGATCTCGATATTCCGCTTGATTACAATTCATTCATGAGCCGCCGGAGAGAGAAACAAATCAGAAGACAGCTCTGGCCATTGAAAAGTCATCGAGAGCAGAGGAGGCTCGATGACCTGAGTAATCCTGTAGCGCGAATAGTTTTGAGGCTCGCGGCGCGTTATCGTAGCTTGCTGGATAAGAGAGATAATCCGCGTTCTATTTAAAAAATTAAGCAGAAGCGAGCTGAAATAGCTAGCCGAAGTAACTCGAGTCGAGCTCACGCCGAAGCCATTCAAAATCCTGCATCCGCCTGAACCATTCTTTTTTGGATAATCCCCGTTTCTAGGTCCAGAGCAATTGATCCCTCGTGCTTCGTGATCAAAGAATCTGCGCTCTCGTCACCCGGGACGGGGGAAAATGTTATCTTGCCCTCTCCAAATAATATGTTTGACTTATCTGGGTGCATTCCCGTGAATCTGATAGTTCCAGAAACTTGGCGTGTGATCGCGTAGTCAAACCTGGCGTCGAACTGTGCGGGGCCGCGGTCCTCAAAACCAGGCACAAGCAACGAGGCCCACCTAGTTTGATGAAGAGTCAGCGAACCAAACAATGAGAGATCGGTTTTTCGGGGCTCTAGCTTCTTCTCTGGTATCTCAATTAGCAGCCCCGATCTTAACCAGAGCAAGCCAGGCCCCTGAGGACCACTCTCTAGTGTCATGGGAGCGCCGTCGGGGAGAAAAGCATAGCCGTTGGCTAGGTCGATAAAAACTTGATCGTCCGATTTTAGGTTACAAAGAACACGGTCCTTATCTTTATCGAAGCTATCTACCTCCACAAGCAACTTATTTAAGCCGGTTAGGGTGGTTGTTAATTTGTTCAAGTAATCGATTAACTTGCCTCGCGCCTCCGCGCTCTGGTTATTTTTGCTTAGTAACTCCTCTATATCTAGTCGAGTGCCGGAGCGATCGCGTGAGGAATTTAGCTGCTCCAGTATGGTTTCTATGTTTTTTTCGTCGTCTACAAGAGGAGTAAGTACGGACACTAGATTCGCGTCGCGAAACAAATCATTGCTGTGACTTGGCGCTAGGGGAGATGGGATGGATTCAAGTTGTAAGCGTTTCTTGAAAATTTCAGAGACGCAGGAAATGGCAGCAGACGGGGAAGGTTTTAAAACGTCATCTAGTAAGTAAGCAAATGCGAAAACCGCGCTCAAGCAGCGCGTTAACTCTGTTAAGCTAAATACTTGACCACTGGGTAGCTTAAAAGCCGGATCCTTTAGATCTGGGGTAATTGTAAGCTGCAAATTCGCGGTAGCTGGGCCCATATTGTCTCTTTAATATATCGCCTATTCTTCTCTTAACGCGAATATTTTGGCGTATAGAGTAGTTACAAATCTGTGTTCTCATAAGGCATTCGGCTAATAAATAGAGCCAGGCAATTGTTTTTTCTGAAACAAACTGTAAACGACAGATGAAGTCAGAAGAGAGGTGGATCATCTTGAGAATACCCGCGCGATTTAAAAAAATGCACCAAGGGCGAGACTAGGGATTTAAAAGGTGACATTTTAAAAAGAATCCAAACTCTAAAACCTAGTCGGCCGCGGCGGGTTAATATAGCACGCGAGCCGTTAATCGTTTGATGCAATCAGCGATCCTGATGTTGGAGAGTCAAAAAGATAACTTTAGCGAGGCGGTTTGCCGCGCCGCCTTAGATTGGCTCGTTTGTGATTGGGTGTTTTTATGGTCAAGCGAAGTCCTAATGGATTGATATACAGCTTTAATCCGGAGACGCTCTTTACCCAAGAGTATTACAATCCATATATTGCCGTTACGCAGATTGCGATTGGATTGCATGGGAAAAATTTCGGGGACAGCATAGTCGCTATTCCATGCTGCCTAAAGGAATACTTGCGATATGTAGGTCGTAGCCCTAGCCTTATTGGCTCAAACTCAGGGGCAGGTTCACTAGATGTGGCGTCGGGGGGCCCAGATGAGTGCCTAGCAGTTGGGCCGAGTATATTCTTCGAGGCATTTGCTGACTACGTCGCGGAAAAAGCGCCCAATGAGGGCTTGGCGAGCAAGCTTTATGTTAGCGGCGGGATATGGCGATTTCAATCGTGCACATTCGATCGGGAAGAGGGCGAACGAGAATTGTATCTGAACAAGGAGCTAGTTCTCTATAATGCTGATATACAGGAGGGCAGCGCCGACCTGAGTCAAGAAGAGCACAAGTACACGCGAGTAGCGTTCCGAAGCAGGAATTTAATCTTTGTTGATTCAGAGAAGATTGAGAAGTCATTCGGAGATCAATATAGGCTCTTGAAAGAGCAGGATTTGTCTAGGGAAGTTTTCACGCAGTCACTGGTATCCTTTATCGCCCAAAATAATATAAGCGAAGAAGACTATATCCAGATCTGTGGAATCGAATGGACAGGAAGCTCTTTTAAGAGAGAGGCAAAAAACTGGGCATTCACTCGGACCGGTGAGACAACTGATTTTATAAACGAGATAACCCTTGCCTTTGCCGCGGAGCTAGTGAGGCATGATGTTGCTGGTGGTGATGATATAAAGTGGTTAAAGGCGCTGTTTCCAGAAGAGCATAGCGATCATTTAGCTAAAACAGTCTGTCTTTGGCTATCTGTGCACTTAGGGGCGTGCCTAGATGTGATAGACAGACATATCTCAGAAAAAAATTATGGAGGAGCCGCTCTAGCATTTCTTCACCTAATGTCGGAAATGGAATCTCTGGATAGGCATTATCCCGGCGCTCTTCAAGACCAGAGCAACCAGGGGCCGCTAATAGGAATGTTTTCTCGGATTAGCGCTAGGCAAGTTGACGATAAGGTCGTTGAAGAAGGAGAGCGCCGTGAATTATTAGAGAGCACGATTAAGAATAAAACAGCCGATACTAAAACTTTCGCAACATGGGCCCACAATCTAATCGATAAAGTCTATCATGATCTCTTTTACTCCGATAAGGAGCGTGAGGAGATATTTGCGAGCAGACAACAGGAACTCGGTATCAAGCTACCGCCGGTAGCTGATATCAAAGCTCCCCCCCAAAAGCCTACTATCGGCGTTAGCCAACTGAACAATGACCCATCGATTGATCCTCGGGAATTGATTTACGACAGGCTCTCTTGCAAGATCTCGCTTTGTAGTATCACCGGCAAGTCGGTAAACCTTTCATGGGAGAAGGAATTTGTCTTAGAAAACCAGCTTTTCCTGGAATGTTCCATGACGGTGAAGACGAGACCTGCGTTCCTTTTATTAGAGCGTGCGAGATCCTCCGAGATGCGGGGGAACATCTAGGCATACCGTACGGAAAGATTTATGACTGTAGAGAGAGAGATGGCCATTTCGAGAACCATGACTGCGAATTCGATCCGCGATCGCCGGTTCCTAAAACCTACCTTGGGCAGAAGTTTTTAGAGATACGAGGAGTGATAAAGGGCCCTGCCCCCTTGTCGTTATCAACCAGTCGTTTCGCGATCTACAACCCGGAGCTTAGCGCTAGGAATTTTTGGGATCTACTGGAGACTCTTAAGAGGGACGACAAATTCGATCGAGATTTTTATAAAAAGTTTTTGATTCCGGCGGAAGCCAACCGAGCCCACTACGCTGAGATCGCGGGGGTAGACCGCCGAAAATACGGGAGCATCAGAGTCTCCCATGACGAAATCTTTACGGGCCTTGTGAACTCAAACTCTGAAGACTCACGGAGAAGAACGATATCTGGGTGTATTTCGAAGTCCGGTTCAACCGCGACGGATCTTGCTCCGGGTCTCATAGAGGATGTGTCGCGGAATCTGGGCGGGCTCTTATTACAGATCGAGGAATATATCGTAAATTATAGGATTAAAGACGCTAAGTTGGCGTTTCTGAATTTTATATTTCATGAGGACCATTATTATCGGCTGCAAAACGATCAGAAGATAATATCTCCAGAGCGGAAGAGCTGCGCTAGTTTCACGTTCTTGGAGCTGGCAAAATCTTTAAAATGCGATCCACGAGATGTTAAGTTAAAAATTAAAGAGCTCGAGCAAGATCTAGATGCCCTTGACTTTGTTATCGCGGCAAGAAGGCTTCTTAAGGATACCCATGACCGTCTATTCTACTCAGAGCAGGAGCGGCGCGAGCTTATTTCGCAGGGACAAGAGCCTGTTGTCTCCACCACCGAGAGAGATGCCGATAGCCCCAAGCTAACAGTGATAGTTCCAGCCTTCAACGAAGCTGACCGGATTCGCCCTCCATTACAAGGTATTATTAAATATCTAGACGCGCGGGGCGCGCCGTACGAAGTGATCGTGGTAGACGATGGCAGTGAAGATAATACAGCAGGATTAGTCAACGAGTTGGCTAAGCAGCACCCCCAGGTTCGGTGTGTGAGAGTTGAGAAGAACACAGGAAAAGGCAATGCAGTCCGCATAGGAATGAGGCTCGCTAAGGGCGAGTTGGTGCTTTTTACAGATGCTGATGGGGCTACGCCGATTGAGGAGCTTGAGAAGCTTCAGAGGCAGCTAATTGATGGAGGTTTGCAGATCGCGATCGGGTCGCGCGCAAGTGATGGAACGGGCGCGACTCAAGTTGATTCGACTTGGTGGCGAAGAGCAGTGGGAAGGGTCTTTAATTTTGCGGTGAGTGGAGCGCTCCTCTCAGGAGTTAAGGACACGCAGTGTGGATTTAAGCTCTTTACCTCGGAGGCGGCTAAGTTTCTATCGGCCGAGCAGAGGTCTGATGGCTATAGTTTCGATGTTGAGCTGCTTTATATGGCGCGTAGGGCAGAGATGTTGATCGGAGAGGTCTCAGTAAATTGGCATGATCGGCCAGGCTCAAAGGTGAAAGTCTGGCGAGATGGGATGAAGATGTTTCTTGATCTGCTTAAGTTTAGATTTCAGCACCGAGATATTAATCCGGAATCGTATCGGGAGTATTGTGAGGTTAGGAGGGAGATGGGGGCGCACTCCTAGGTGTGTCGCATTAGTTGCCCCAAACTTGACATTTTGTGCCCTCAGAGATAGAATAAGATAAAGGCTGTTAATTTAGCTATGAGGTGACTATGTCCGACCGCGGAGCTTCAGATCGTATTAATGCTCGTTTGTCAGGGGCTTTGTCTGAGTTCGTCGCGCGCATAGTTGGCGTGTCGGGACTTTATGAAACCCCCAGTGAGTATATCCGTGACCTGATTCGTCGTGATATGGAGCGTCGGGAAGGACAAGTGGCACAAGACGCGATTCTTGATGGGCATCGAGACTTAGCGGCAGGCAGGACCTTCGTGTCGTCTGGCGATTTCAAGACAGATATGAAGACGCTTGACCGCAGAGAGTCTGAAGACTGGAAATGAGCAAGTCTCAGGTATTCTATCTAACGCGCCGCGCTGCTCTAGACTTGGCTAGATTTGCAAATGAACTAAGCAACACCTGCTAAGATAAGTTTACGTGTTCTTGATTTCTTAAGCTACCCCGCCGTGAATTTATAATTCACTACC
>JBIKWQ010000085.1:0-12706 GCA_044356215.1 Bdellovibrionota bacterium
GGTGGCCATCTCTCAAGGAGACTCGATCCACCTCCCGGTTGCACCGCTTTGTGGCGCGGCTGGCAACGACTAGCCTCTATGACTGAACTCTATGAATCTATGGTTGGAAAATGTGGGTAATAGTCAGTCCTTTGGAAGGGCGTGATCATGAGGCGCCCATGGCCCTTCTATTCTTTTTAGGGTGTAGCGTATTAGCTTGGAGAATACAGAGTTGCCGATACTGACTCCTACCTTATTATGGAACTCATGGATGAAATCAGCTAGGTCTCGCTCCCGTTTTAACAACTTGTTAGTGTCAACTTCTTCGGGCCTTGAAGGTAGAGAGAGGAGCTCTATACAATCGCTTAAGTTAAAAGAGCTGGCAGAAGAGCTGGTCGAGGATGTTAATGCACTCATGGTGGTGATTATCCTTATATGAGCAGGAAGCAGGATGAAAATGGTGCAAGAGCCCAAGAGACGAGGTTCTTTTGGGCAGGTTGCGTAATTTTCAGACCTGCAACTGCTCGCCTGAGGAGTATGCCCAACCTGTTATCTAGATTCCAATTAGATCTCTGTTAGACGCGAAGTGAGGTTCAGCCATACTTCTTTCGGGAGTCCTACTCTCATCCTGCGCGACGGTTCCATACAGAGTTACTGAGCCGTCGGATTTTAGAGGGATTCCAGGGGCTCCACCGCTAATTAGACAGGATGAGCCGCAGATAGAGCGTTGAGAACCTTATCTTTTGGCTTACGGAATCGGGCACCTCTTCTAACGTAGAGGCCCCACAGTGCGGAGATGTCGCTTATGAGGTGAATGCGTTTAATCCGGTTGATCCAAAGCCTATCGCGCCGATGCGGTGTGAGTAGGGGCCATGGAACAAGTTATTTTATCGCTACAACAGGCGCAGGGCTTTATTTCTTCGTCTCCCTGAACGCCGGCCAGAAAAAGCTAGAAACATTCAGGCTGAGATTAAATAAACGTTTGAAAATTACGATTTCTGCCATATAATCCGGGGAGGTTAAGAGTTGTGCATAAAACCTAATGAAGTTGTTAACCCTAAAAAGAGCGCGAAGAGAAAATGGAGCCTCCACTTCTATAGAGGGAGGCGCGGCAACGTGCGACTTTAAATACAGGCACCAGCCATCAGATCTGGTTTGTGATGGTGTGGCATGAATGACCTGGCGCTTACACCAAACCATCAGCAAGTAACAGCAGCGCTGTCCCTGCTTGATGATTATACGAGCCTCACTGTAAGAAAGGGTGCTGCTCAATACCTAACCGGCAGTTTATCAAATCAAGACAGTGAGTTGATTGAGCCCGCGATTCAGAGGATATGGACCTGCGCTTCGCAGGAGAGCAACCCATTGGTGGTGGCTGAATACCTTAAAACTTTGGGAACTCTAAAAGAGAGAGCCGCCAATTCTATACCCCTAATAGCGCACTATCTTGGTCACCAGGATGAAGATATAGCTCTAGCGGCCACTAAGGCTCTTTGCGATTTATCAGACACAGTTCCTACGGCGTGGATCCCCCTTTTGGCTGCATGCCCCGAAAATATTCAAGCAGAGATAATCAGAGATGCAAAATTTTTGGCTCTGAAAGAATCTGATCCCGCAAAATATAATATCTATGAATCTGAGCTATCTTGGATTAAGGGTCGCCCAAAGGCGCAGCAATCGGCTTGGCTTAGTGGCCTAGACACTAAAAAAACTCTCGGTGACTTTAGTGAAAGTGAGCGCTGTCGCTTTCTCCTTCTGTACTCAGATCCACGCGGTGAAAATTTATGGGGGTGTATGAAGTTTCTTCATATATCACAGAAAGGATCTTCAACAAATAAAGTCAGTGACGATATCTGGCGAGCAATATCAGCGTGCGAAGGGTGTTTTCTGCGCGATATCAACTCAATCGACATTCCGGTTAAAGCGAGATATATCGCCAGGGTTTTATCGCAGGCTACGCCTTTTACTGCCTCATTGGCGGTCCCATTATCGCGACTAAGCTTGGATATCTCACTGAGTCCAGTAGCAGATATGGAGGTGCAAGAGGCTGCGGCCCGCTTGGCGCCTTCAGCACCACCACCGGAAGCGCTCAGGCGCATTACCCACCAATTGCTCTGCCAAGATGATTCAGCCGTGCGAAACTTCGCGATCGATTGCTTGGTGGGTCTAATGCCACTTCTACAGGGGGATGACGCGCGGCTCGTTATCGACGATGTTTTTGATTTTTTGACAGATCCAGTTGTTCGGAAAAAATCCGTGATTACCAATGTGGCCAATATCATAACTGAGGTACGGCCGGAAGAAATACCGACGATATTTCGGCAGTTGGGACTCCTTTTAAAATCCGAAGCGCCATTAATATCTAAGGTCGCCGCGATCGCAACACTAGGAGGTCTCCGGTACGAGAAAGATCCTCTTGAATCGCTTTCGCCACAGGCGAAGGATTATCTCTCAGCGCTCTCGAACAGTCCGAACCCAAGAATAGCGGGAGCGGCGCGAGCCGCCAGCAAGAAACTAGAGGTTAGAGAGAGGGTATCACCAGAGCGACAGCCGTAGCATGGGAGTATTCCTAGGGAAGGCCGGAAAAACCTACCCGTAGCGAGAAAGTGGAGGTTGAGTTGATATTCGATTTTCGAGATGGGAAAAAACATTGAGCCTCTTGTGAAGCTAGTAGTTGTTGCGGATTGACTCGTTCGCGCGGAGATCCATAACAGGGTGTCGCAGTGTTTTTGGTAAGCTGCTGGGATAATTTGTAGAGTATTTTTACCACAGAGCCCTGCCCTAACGCAGCTAAAATGGTACGGCCTCTGATTTCGCTAAGCAAGTGAGGAGCCCGGGATCTTAAATACTGATTAACCCTATAAAGATCCAAAACCACACGATGAAAACTCATCGTTTTATCCCTTCGCACACTCCCTAAACATCTCCTCAGCGATAATCTTCTGTGTCGAGTGCTCTACGATCGGGGCTGGATAATCTATGTTTTTAAGTAGCTCTGGCTCATCAAAGAGATTGTGCAGAAGTGATGACTTGATCGACTTTAATTCAGGGCACCACTTCTTCACATAGATACACTCTGGATCGAATCTCTTCTGCTGTAGCCACGGATTAAAGATCCGGAAATACGGCTGGGCGTCACATCCTGTCGAGGCGGCCCACTGCCAACTACCGTTGTTAACAGAAGGGTCGTAATCGGTTAGGTATTTAGCGAAGAACTGCTCACCTTTCTGCCACGAGATGTGTAGATCTTTAACTAGGAACGAGGCGACGATCATGCGCACGCGGTTGTGCATAAATCCGGTTGTCACCAATTCACGCATTCCGGCGTCAACTATAGGAAACCCTGTGCGCCCCTCGCACCACGCTTTAAATAGCCTGTCGTCGTTGTTCCATTTAACTCTGTCGTACTGCGGGTGAAACGCGTGCCCAAAAACCCGCGGAAAGTGCCACGCTATGTGCGTAAAAAAATCGCGCCAGTAAAGCTCTCTGATTAAAGTGTGAGAGGCGCCGTGCGCTTCAGCGATCGCCCAATACACCTCGCGAACTGATAGGGTGCCAAACTTGTTGTGCGAAGCTAGGAGAGTTGTGCCGCGCAGAGCTGGCAGATTTCGCTCCTCTTCGTATTTAGAGAAATCCTTAATTCCTTTAAGGATCGCGAGTGCCGTGGCTCTGCCACCTTTACTTATTCTTTGTGGACTTGATTCATTTGGCCAGAAGTCGCGCGTATTAACAGTTGTGCCCTTATATTTAGGATCTATTAATCTCCCTTTGTTTATCAGTGAAACCGGTTTAGCGACTTCAAGCTTCGCCGCTTTCTTGAAGAACGGGGTATACACAGTGTAGGGCTTTCCGTCATCTTTGCCGAAAACAGACGGTTCAACCAGTAAAGCATCTGAGTAGTGAGCACAGTGAACGTTTAGCTCGGAGCATGTTTTAAATATGGCCGCGTCCCTCTTTCGACTAAAAGGGGTGTAGTCCATATTAAAAAACACGGAGTCTATTGAGAGGTCCTTAATAAGGCGTGATACAACTTCGTGGTGTTGCCCGTGAAGTAACAATAGCTTGCCGCCAGCTTTGGAGATCTCTGTCTCTAGCTCCTCCAGGCTCTCGATCATAAAAGCCAGACCGTTTGCTGACCGGTAAGGATTCTCGCCGCACTGAAGCTCGTTAAAGATAAAGCAGGTGACAACTTCATCCGCTTCTGAAAGCGCGGCGTTAAGGGCTGAGTTGTCATTTAGTCGCAAATCACGCCGAAAGATATGGAGTGCTCGTTTATAGGATTTTGTCATAGTATTATTAAGGATGCGCTATTTGCTAATCTTGCAGGTAAGGCAGTAGAGAGTCGCAGTTCTTTATCACCACAGAGGACGCAGAGGACACAGAGAACGGCCATTTTATGGGCAACTAAGGGGTTTTCTCTGTGTCCTCTGCGTTCTCTGTGTTAAAAAATAATCTACTAATTATCCTAGCAGCTTACCAAAAACACTGCGACGCCCTGAGTAAGGTCGTCACCAACAAGTTACTCTATATGAATATTATAACACCAGAACAACAAGAGATTTTAATCGCTGCGGCGCGTGAAGCAGGTCAGGAGCTTTTAAAGCTCTGGCCTGGCAATAAAGCAGCGCAAGAGCGCGCTTTAGAGATGCGGAGTAAACACGACGGATCTCCTGTTACTGAGGCTGATCTTAGATCAAATAAGATCATCATAGAGTGCATAACGAAGCTCTTTCCGCGAGACGTGATTCTTTCAGAGGAGTCGCCGTTCTCTGTTGAGCAGCTAGCTAAATCAGAGAGAACCTGGGTTGTAGATCCGTTAGATGGAACTAAGTCGTTTGTTAAAGGAGATGATGATTTCTCGGTGCTTATAGCGCTGTGTGTGAAATTTAAGCCGGTTTTCTCTATTATGAATTTCCCGGCGCGCGGACGCTTTGTCATGAGCTCACTCAGTGATGGCAGAGCTGGATGTAACGGTGCCCCGATTCACGTATCAGATACCAAAGAGTTAAAGCCGGGACGGATCTATATCAGAAATTTTGAGTGCCAGCGCCCAGAGTTGGCCTCTCCAATGATGGATTCAGGGGAGGCCCTTTTTAGGGTCGCCAGTGGAGAGCTCGATGGAGCTGTCATCCGGATGACCACCCATCAGGAATGGGACCTAGCGGCACCGGCAGCGATTATAGAGGCGGCAGATGGAGTTTTAACCTCGGAAACGGGGTCCCAGATTAAGTTAGGTAGGGGATTAATAGATTTCCAGTACGTAATTGCCTCAAATGGAAATATTCATAAGCAGTTACAGGAACTTATAGGCCTTAAATGAGGCTCTCTTTTTAGCCAATCGGCGACCGATCGTTATACAATCTTATTTTTTGCTTATGTAAATCCTAATCCATGACGACCTAAACACTTGAGTAGAGGCTGTACCTAAAATAACGCTCAAGGTAACCCAGATGGGAATAACTTATTCAGCAGAACAGAAGCGGCTCATCGCGGCGGCGCGAGGGGGCGACCTGGTTCAACTTCAGGAGCTAATCGATTCCGGTTTTGATGTCGATTGCGAGCTCAAGTACGGCGCTTCAGCGCTTCTTTTGGCAGCCGGCCGCGGCGAAGTAGAGGTTGTGCGCATGCTTGTAAAAGCAGGTGCTAAGGTCAATCGTCGTAACAAGTTTGGAGATACACCATTACTAGAGGCAGTCCAGAGGGGCTTCCCCGAGGTCGTTAAAATACTGGTTGAGTCGGGGGCTGAGATAAACATTCCACACGGAAACGGAAATACAGCTATCTTCGCTGCCACAGTGCGCCGTGACCGCAGGATGGTAAAATTACTCCTAGAGCTAGGTGCTGACCCTGACTTACAGAACTTTGAGGGGTGGAGCGCTAAAAAATGGGCTGAGGCAGAAACAGATGCAACCATTCAGGCGGTCTTCGGCATCAAAAAGGTGGACAGTGAATCTGTGAGTATAAAAATGCAAAGTGAAGTAACAAATAATAATAACAATATAGAGCAGCCGGCTAAGCCGCTGCAAAGTAGCGCATTTGAGGGCGCCTTTTGGACAGTTTTCATGCGTGCGGCTTCGACAGGTGATACTAACACCGTGCGCCAGCTCGCGATGGATGGAGTCGAGGTCAATGGACAGAGTCCAAATGGAACTACTGCTCTTATGGCTGCGGTGAAGAATGGACACGCGGAGACTGCGTTTGAGCTAATCGAGCTTGGAGCCGATCTATCGTTGACGGATGCAGATGGAATCTCCGCGATCGACTGGGCCAAAAAGAAGGGCCAAGTGATGATCGTTGAGGGTTTTGAAAAGTTAGCGGAGACGACAGCGCGGCCTCATAACGACACGCCGCGAGATAAGACGGAACAGAGCGGAGCTTTCCAAAAATCTGTCTGAGTGCTTTAGTAGTTAGGGAAGCGAGGCAAAACCTACCCGTAGCGAGAAAGTGGAGATTGAGTTGATATTCGATTTTCGTGATGAGAAAAAACCGCACCAGACTACGCCAAGGCTACGTCTGGTCCGACAAAAGCCTCGCCGGCCGTAGCTTTAGCGAAGGTCGGAGATGTATCCTCTGAGATACATTGAGGATTTTTTCTCGTCACGAAAACTCGAAGAGCAGCTCAAGATCCGCTTTCGCAGCAGGGAGGGGTTTTGCCTCGCTTCCTTAGGTAATCTTTACTAATAGCGCTAAGGAAGTCAGATGAAATTTCTCTATTCGATCTTTGATTTTATCGTTCATATCGATAAGCACTTAACCCAGCTAGCTAGCGACTACGGATCATGGGCTTACGGAATACTTTTTTTAATAGTGTTCTGTGAGACCGGTTTGGTAGTGACTCCATTTTTACCCGGAGACTCGCTTCTCTTCGCCGCTGGTGCACTTGCTAGCCAGGGAGCATTTAATGTTCATCTACTAGCGTTGCTGTTGCTTGTCGCCGCGATAGTTGGTGACGCTGTTAATTACTCAATCGGTCGTCGGATGGGACCAGCGGTATTTGAGCGCACTAACTCGAAAGTTTTTAAGCCAGAGTACCTAAAACGTACACAACGGTACTTTGAGAAGTATGGAGCAAAGACGATCGTATTAGCGCGCTTTGTTCCGATCGTTCGTACCTTCGCGCCGTTTTTAGCGGGAGTCGGCACCATGTCGTATTCTAAGTTCGCCTTCTACAACGTAAGTGGCGCCATCGCCTGGGTTGGATTTTTCACCTACGGTGGCTATTTATTTGGCGGCACAGAGACGGTACAAAAAAACTTTAAGCTTGTGATCCTAGCAATAATAGTTATCTCTATACTCCCCGGGGTGTTTGAGATAATCCGCGCTAGACGTGAGGCGCGCGCGGAGTCAGCTTCTGTTCAGAACGGATAGAGCGCGAGAAGACTCCGCGAGCGAACCGCGTAGAAGTAGATCGCAGGATCTATTGAGTTGGGTTGCCGGGTAGTGTCTAAGGCTATTAATTATCTCATGTTATGATTCGCGTTGTCTCGCTCCTCGGATCTATATTAGCGGTGATGATGCCTGCGGTATCATTAAATAGTGACGCGCTCGCTCAGGATAGTGGAAGATACATAATCAAATTTAAGGAGAGCAGAGCTCGCGCTCTAACGCGCTCTAGCGCGAAAGTCTTAGATCTGAAGATTTCAAGCTTGGGAGATCTCTCGGCGCGTGTGATAGATAAGATGCCGGCGGATCACTCCGCGGTAATAGCGCTTGATCGTAATGAGCTGGCATCCATCGAGTCTAGGCGCGACGTCGAATCCGTTGAGCCAGATACGATCGTTAAAGCTTTTTTTGATCCTAACGACCCCGTCTACTCTCTTCAGTACTCACTAAACGGCGAGTATGGAAGCCGCGTTTCAGCGGCCTGGGATATTACAACCGGCTCCCGCCGAGCGGTTGTGGCGATTATTGATACAGGTGCTGATCTAGCTCATCCAGATATTCAGAGTAACCTCTGGATAAACTCCAAGGAGTCGAAAGGAACGCGCGGAAGGGATGATGATGGTAACGGTTGCATCGATGATATCCACGGATGCGATCTATTTAATAGCGACGGGTCACCACAAGATGATAACGGACACGGAACTCATGTCGCTGGGATCGTCGCTGCTAGCGGCAACAACGCGATCGGAGTCACGGGCGCGGCTTGGGGTTCTCGTATCCTCTCAGTGAAGGCGCTTGGCGCGGATGGATCCGGAGTTACCTCAACAATAGCCAAAGCGATTGACTATGTCACAACGCTCAAAAGCAAAGGCGCTCCCATAGTCGCGATAAATCTCTCCTTGGGAGGAGGAGGCTATTCAAATGCGATCTACCGAGCTGTAGAGCGCGCTCGCAACCACGATATATTAGTGGTCGCGGCGGCAGGTAATTCAGGATCGAATAACGATGTAGCGCCGCTCTACCCGGCTAATCTGACAATTGATTCGGTTGTTTCTGTGGCGGCTACAGACGCAGTGGGAAATCTCGCGAGTTACTCTAATTATGGAGCCGCGACTGTGCATATCGCCGCGCCCGGTTCTCAGATATGGAGCACCGCCCTACGGAGCTTAGGATATCAGTACCGAACTTTAAGCGGGACATCTATGTCCAGCCCCCTAGCTGCGGGGGTAATTTCACTTATATCGGCCGCCAATCCAGCTCTGTCGATGCTGCAGGTAAAGTCGATACTTTTGGCTACAGGGCGGCCGCTCGATTCTCTTCGTGCCACTGTGATAACCGGGGCGTTAGTCGATGCTCAGTCAGCGGTGAGAGCTGCGGCGAGCACCCCGGCGCTAGTTCGCGTAGCTGGTTTTGTTCGCAATCGCGCGCGAGCGGTGTCAGGCGCGACCGTTACATTGACGCAGCGAGGAGGTGCGACATCGCTGTCTCGAGTTGTGACGACTGCCAGTGATGGGTCCTACTCGTTTAGCGAGTTGCCAAAGGGCGACTACACTTTAAAAGTCAAAAAAGTTCGTTTGCGCTTCGCTAGTCAGGTGATTAATGCGACAGCTCTAAAAACTTTTCGGCGTGATTTTAGCGCCCAATATTAGCCACAAGTAATGAGCTAGGTTCATTATCATCGTTCCTAACTCGGGCCTCAGCAGCTTCTCCATGCTGACTCTGGTCTAAACCTAATGACTCCTCAAACTCGCTCACCCGCATCGGAATTATTCTATGCGAGATGAAATACAGCGCGGCGGAGCCGGCGATTGTAAATGGAATCACAACGAGAAGAGCTAATAAGTGATTGAGGAAAGTTTCCGTTTGTCCGTGGATTAGACCAACAGATTCAGCGAAAACAGCGGTCAGGATCATTATTCTTATGTTAATTATGTATATTTTTAAGATAGTCGCGCAGTTCTGCCGCCACTTTGAATTTATATGCGGGCGCAACATCGCTATTAACTAGGATACAGAAGCGAGCCTGGCCCAAAGTCCTGCCAAGGTCAAAGTATCCGGCCAGGGTGTTTACTCCTCTTAAGGTGCCGGTTTTAGCCAGAAATCCATCACGCTCTGGAAGTAGGTGGCTGTAGCGATCAAAGACTCTTAGAAGCTGAGTCATCTGCTGGGCGGTTACACGGGTCTTTCGTGATAAACCAGATCCCTCCTCAACATGAAAATCCGTCCAGCCAACCTGAGTGGCGAGGCACTGAGTAAAAGCCTGCTGGGCTTTTGATACTGTTGCGGGGGCGCCGAACTTCTTGGCTCCTAGAACGAGAAATATCTGATTAGCCGTGAAGTTGGTCGAGTACTTAAGCATTCCCCGAGCTATCTCCTCAAGAGAGAGCGGGGAGTGGTGTCGCAGTATAGCAGTAGCGTTTGGTGGGACGTTCCCAAGCGAAACAAGCATCTGTCCGGAGACCCCATGCCGCGCTAGTAGCGCGCCGAGTAGCTCACCTCCATACCGTGCGCCAACACGCCAATCAGTTGAGAGGCTGATACGCTCTGTTAATCCCTTTGAGAGCCTTTGCCCGGCCTGTTTAGAGATCGGAGTCAGCGGAGTTTGTTGTTCCGCGCTGATCACCTCACCGGCTCTAGAACGCATAAGAGCCGCGGAGCTGTAGTTAGCTACAAAGGCGGAGTTTTTAGCGTCGTATGGATTAAGAGAGCTCGCGCTCCCATCGATATCAATATCGTCGGCGAAGAATGAGTTGTCGATCACGATTCGCTCAACACGCTGCATACTTCGGGCGAGATCTCGCGCGATGCTGTCTAGCGTCTCTGACACTAATGACGGGTCTCCCGAGCCTTTGATGTAGAGAGTTGAAGAGGGACCGGAGAAGAAAAATGTCTCGAATCGATAGTCAGAGCCAAGCTCCGTTAACCCGCAGTAGGCGGTCGCTAGCTTAATAGTTGAGGCGGGAATAAGGGGGGTATCGCCTCGATAGCTGAGCAGCTCAGTTCGGTCTGACGATTCGACTACCACGGCCCCGTTTTTAACCAAAGCCTTAACAAATTCAGGTGTGCTGTTAGTGGATGATATAAAGGAGCGAGAACCACGGTCTTTAATTCCTGCGCTAGGCTCGCACCGCGATGAAGAAGCGGCTAAGAGGGTGACCATAATTAAAAATAGCTGGGGCAAAAGGAGCGGGCGGGCTATCTTAAGACAAAATCGGGGATTTAAGAGCATACATGGGTAGATTAGCCGATCTAAATCAATCACGCACGGCTTCTGCGCCGGGCCGTTATGTGATATCTGTTGGCTAGGGAGAAAATAAGATTATGAAAGGAATAATTCTGGCGGGCGGCGCGGGGACGAGATTGCACCCTGTAACACTGGCGGTGAGTAAGCAGCTTCTGCCGGTTTACGACAAGCCGATGATCTATTATCCGCTATCGATGCTCCTTCTAGCTGACATACGGGACATTTTAGTAATAACCACACCGCAGGACAGTGAATCTTTCTCGCGTCTTTTAGGAGATGGATCCCAGTGGGGTGTTTCCATATCTTACGCCACACAGCCCAGTCCTGATGGATTAGCGCAGGCTTTTATTATCGGTGAAGAGTTCGTTGGTTCCGACAGGGTCTGTTTAGCACTGGGGGATAATTTATTCTTTGGTCACGGGTTGCCTTATCTTCTGGTCAAAGCGGCGAATCGCGAGGAAGGAGCTACCGTATTCGGTTATCACGTTAGGGACCCAGAGAGATATGGAGTAGTGGAGTTCGATTCAACCGGGAAAGCTGTCAATATCGAGGAGAAGCCGAAAGTTCCAAAATCCTCATACGCAGTCACGGGGATCTATTTCTACGACAATCAGGTTATCGATATCGCTAAGTCGCTCAAACCATCAGCGCGAGGAGAGCTTGAGATCACTGATGTTAATATGGCCTATTTAAAGCGTGACCAGCTACAGGTGGAGGTTTTAGGACAGGGAGTTGCGTGGCTGGATACAGGAACACATGAGTCTCTGATGCAAGCAGGCGAGTTCATCCACACTATTCAGGAGCGCCAAGGCTTAATGGTCGCCTGTCTTGAGGAGATAGCTTTTCGAAGAGGCATGATCAACGCTGAGCAACTTGAGCGACAAGTTAACTCCATGAAGAACAGCTCCTACGCTAGATACTTAAAGGAGCTGATAAATAAACACCATTAAGATAGACGCTGTTTCGCTATCATCATTCGGTGTTTGTTTCTGAGACTTCGTGTTTATTGACATCTAGCGACGCTCCGTCCACTGATCAATAAGTTAGCGTCATTTCCTTAAGGCGCGAAATACCCCAATACTTTCAGTCGGTTGTTTGCAACTTATTGCATATACTCCTGATATCAAGCCAAAAACCTGCGCCAGAGAGGCTTAATAAACCGAAGCCAATTCAGGATATTACCGGAAAAAAGCGTCAAAAATCCGTCGTAAGGCCTCGGGACTAATAAACAATTAAATATTTAGCTAAGAGCGGCCGACCATCACTACGAGATGGACGAAACAGGGGGGCCTTTGTGCCCCGATGAAAACAGCTGCGAAGTGAATCCGCACTCTGGAACAGAGACGGGACACGTGTCATCTGCTCACTCAACTAATGAGAGCAGCGCTACTGATCTATACTCATCAACTCAGACAGATTCGCTTCAGAAAAATTTAATAACTAATTTCAGAAATCTCAGTTCGCGCGCGGTTACCTCTCTCGCGGTTGTCTTCTCCATTATCCTGGCAGTCGTAGCGATAGCGCAGGTAGCTGATCCGTTCTTTGGAGAAGAGACGTTATGCGATTCTTGCGGACTAATGGACCAGAGTCATGAGCCTTGGCCAACTAGCACTCCAACAAATACACCAACTAGCACACCTACAGTTACACCAACGAATACACCAACAGACACACCTACCAACACACCAACGATTACTCCGACTAACACACCAACAGATACACCTACAAATACCCCGACGGATACACCGACGAACACACCAACCAACACGCCGACAGGAACGCCAACAGATACGCCGACGAATACACCAACAGACACGCCGACTAATACTCCGACAGATACTCCGACCAATACACCGACCGATACACCGACGAATACGCCGACAGATACGCCGACGAACACACCAACAGATACACCTACGAATACTCCGACAGATACTCCAACGAATACGCCGACCGATACTCCGACAGATACGCCGACGAATACCCCAACAGATACGCCGACCAACACACCTACAGATACTCCGACTAATACTCCGACAGATACACCAACAGATACCCCAACGAATACCCCAACAGATACGCCGACGAATACTCCAACAG
>JBIKWQ010000026.1:0-42137 GCA_044356215.1 Bdellovibrionota bacterium
CGAGATGGGAAAAAACCGCAAGTGTATCCACTGTGATACATTGAGGATTTTTTTCCATCTCGAAAACTCGAAGAGCAGCTCAAGATCCGCTTTCGCAGTAGGGAGGGTTTTGCCGGCCTTCCCTAGGGAATAATTCACTTCAGTCGCGCACCGATTAGGCCGATTGGGTACTCTGTAGTAGATAAGCCAAAGTGGGCGGATGTTAGCGCAGACTCTGGCCTAAACAGCGTACCATCAGGCAAACCATCGTCTGACATATTCACGATAATATTTATGCGAAAGCTCACCACACTATTCCTCTCGGCCGCCTCTATCTTCACGTCCGGCTGTGGCTATCTACGAATAGATCCCGATCACTTTATGATCCGAAGTGATGTCATCCAATCGGTCGAGCAGGAGAAAGTGATTCTAGCTAAGGGTAACATCGGTTGGACTGAGGATGGTAAGGTCCGAGTGTTATATGTATCCGGCACTCCTTACGAGCGTGGATACCAACACGGCGCGCTGCTCCGAGAGGAGGTCCGCGACAACCTTCTGACTATGTATGACAATCTCCTCGACAAGTTCAGGTTTGAGGAGCTCTTAGATGAGAGCTACGAGCGACAACGTCCATTCATACCTCAAGAGTACGTTGACGAGATGCATGGCTTAGCACACGGGGCTCGTATCCCTCTAAAAGTCGTGCATGCGATTCATGCTCTTCCAGAGATCACCGAGTGGGGTGGCAAGAAAAAACTCAAGAAGGTGATCAAAGATATGATGGAGGGGGTGTACGGTACATCCTGTAGTAACTTTAGCGCCACAGGCTCCGCGACTCCCGATAAGAAGATGTATACAGTTCGCATCCTCGATTGGGGTCTACATAAGATATCTAAGCTCCATGAGTATCCTTTAATAACAGTAACTGTACCTGAGCGTGGTATCGCTTCCGCCAATATCGGATGGATCGGCTTCCTGGGAGCTGTCTCTGGAATGAACGCTCAGGGTATCACTTTAGGTGAGATGGGCTACGGAGACCCAGAAGGCGAGACGATGCGCGGAACGCCGATGCCTTTTGTTCTAAGAGACGTCCTTACCTACTCTAAGAATCTAAAAGATGTTCGTCATCAGATCAAATCTAAGCCAGGCACGAACTCTTTTGTTTTCCTGATGAGCGATGGCAAAAACGGCGATTCCGAACTATATGTGCGCGACCGCAACCGCTTTGAGGTTCACAAACCAGGGGTTGACCTAAAGGATGACAAAAAGGTCTTTCCCGCTATTAAAGAGGTTCTTTACGGGGGCCACTACGAGGATCGCATGGCCAAGATCTTATCTGAGCGCCGCGGAGCAATCACGCCAGATGTAATCATGAAAGAGGTAATCCCTTTTATAGCGATGCCCTCAAACTTTCAAAATGTTGTCTACGAGCCAAAAGGCCTGCAGATTTGGTTCAACAACGCTGCGGGGCCAAAAGCCCGGGCCGCCGAGGAACCATATACGTATTTTAATTTCAAGAAGGCGCTCGATGAATTTTCATCCTGAAGCTCTCTCCATTACCACCACTGCTACCTCTTGGTTGCGTGTTCGCCACGGTGGTAAGACTGTGTAGCTTTTATGCAGATCCTTCAGATTTAGATCATCTAGGGTCGCTCTCTTCCCGATCACTACGACCCGCCCACGCTCGGCCAAAAGACCTAAGAGCTCTTCTCGCGAATTAACAACAGATGGGTGCATTGACAACATGCGGATTGAAACCTTTTCGGTAGACTCGAAATCAGGATAACCAAATTGAGCTACGGCTACCGCACCGTATCTATCTCGCAGATCAACAACGGTTCGATCTAGAATTCTTATCTTGTTCGCTTTCCACACGGAAACCGCCGTATGAATCCCTCCCCCGATCGCTCCGATTATGAGGACGCCTAAAGCGACTCGAGTAAATACGACTCTCCTTTTCGGGAGAGAATCCCGCCTTTTTGATAAAATAGAGCTGAGGTCATCCCATACCGCCCCAAAAAGAATACTCCCCGCGGGAATAGCCGGATCGATGTACCAGGGCCAACGAGTACGCACAAAGCTAAAGGCCACTACCACAACCGTGAACCAGATACACAGAATCGGCCAATAGCTCTCTTTTGTTCGAATCGACCGCCAAACAGCGTAGGTGAATACTGGAACGACCAAAAGAGGTGGGAAGAACCTCCACGGCTCAACTAGCTGCGAAAGGTAAAACGACGGTCCCTTGGCTCGGTTATAGTTATGAGATATCCGCGTGAGGATCTCCTGTTGGATACCAACGGTATACAGGTCCGGATACCTAGCTATCGCTGGTATGTAGTAGACCAGCGGCAAAGCGCAGGCGATAATAGTATCAACTAAAAAACCACCGACTACTGAGAAGGTAAGAGGCTTGGCCGGTCGAATCGCGATTATAACCGCGGTAAGGGGCAAAACAAGTAAACCTCCAGCACTTTTGGAGAACATGGCGCAAGCAAAGGATAAGATCCAGAGAATGCGCCATCGAGAGAAGCGCCGAGTATCATCCCTCCGCATCCATGCCGCATAAACAGCGGCGATAAGAAATAAATTTAAAGGAGCGTCCAGACAACCACGTCGGATCCCGTTTAAGAAAACAAAAACCCATGATCCAGACAGCGTCACTACCGCCAAAGCGGCTCCAAATTTTGAAAGACCCATCCGGCGAGCAAGCGCGTAGGTCAACAGAAATATTCCAAAGCCACTCAGCGCGCTAAAGAGTCGATGGGTCAAGGGAGCTTCACCAAAGATATAGCAGAAGATAGCGGCGCACCAATTCACAAACGGTATCTTAGCGTAGTACGGGTTACCATCGAAAAATGGACGCAACCACTGTCCATCAGAAAAGACACTCTGCGTCACATGCGCGTAAAGCGTCTCATCAGCCGGAGATAGGGAAGCTTGAATATTAAAAAAGCAACAGTAGGCGCACCAAAGCACTAATAATACAAACGCCGCGGATTGAACCCGAGATGTTTGAGAGGAAGAGATGTTGTTATTTAACATGGGCCAGGAATGTCTTGGTAAGCTTCTGGCCTACTTACCACATCATAAGAAATACTCAAACATACCTGCGGGTTAATCATTTCTCCGATCCTACATCACCCATCAGTAGCAAAAATAACACTATTACTATAGGCTGCTTAGCGCACGAATTACGGCTATTCGGTCATAACTGTATTAAGCGGTATAGCGGTGGCTTTTAGTGAGAGAAATGGTGTGTAAGATTAGCGGTTTTAGCTTGCATTTCCACGATGAGAAACAGGTGTATGATGGGGCAACTCACTCAGCCTCTCTCCTTACGACACTCATCAGCAGTGCGTCTCGTATTCTTATCACCGCAACCCTGTTTTTAGCCCCGCTTCTGCTTAGCGGCGCCTTATCCGCGCAGGTATCGGTGGTTGATCAATCTAATTCAGCTAAAGCGACTAAATCATCAACTCGCGCCACCTGTTACGATACTAAGTCTGAGACTCACTGGGTCTTCTGGTATACCGGATCAGAAATCGATTTCGCTTCTTCATCGGACACAGATGTTTGGACTAACAAAGGGAGCCTACCTTACAGTTCATCTAGTCTATCAGTGACCTGTCGCGTCTTCGGTGAATCATCCCTGGTATTTCTAACCACCGTCACAACATCCGGGGAGATAATGCTTTTTAGGGGAACTATCGCCGACGCTCAATTGAATTTTGATAGCGGAGTTGCTGTCTTTGAGTCACCAGGCGCTGGAGAGCGGTACATCTATCCACACATAGCCCTAGATAACGCAGGCCGGATTTGGGTGGCGGCATTCCTGGATCTCGGTCCGGTCGGTGATCGCTTCCAGCTCGTTACCAGACGCACATCTCAAAGTGGAGATAGCGTGATCTTTTTTGACCCGACGAGTCGAGTTGGCAAGCCATCAGCTTCAGTAAGTGGAGTCAGCCTCGCCGCTCTTCAAGGGGATGCGATTCTCGCTGTTGTATCGGGTGAGAGCGGAAATGGGATCGTCGCTTATCAATTTGATGGGAGCACCTGGTCACTTGCTGGATCTGGGGGTGAGTATCGAGCGAGCCTCTTTGCTCAAGGCGGAATGAACCGAGATGTAAAGACCGTGGCTGTTTTAGGAGATGATGTATACGTTGGCGGCACATTTACCCGAGCTGGCGGTGTCGTCGCTAGCTACATCGCCAAATGGGACGGGGAATCGTGGAGCGATGTTGGCGGTGGTTTTAATGGCGGAGTTTCCAAACTAGCTGTGTCCGGTGGCGAGCTCTATGCAGCCGGAGGCTTTACCTTAGCCGGAAATGTCGCAGCCAATCGGATCGCCAAGTGGGATGGCTCAAGATGGATACGTCTTGGCACAGGCGTTAACAGTTCCATCTTCGATTTGCTATTCATCGGAAATGATCTCTACGCCGCCGGCGCGTTTTCTGAAGCTGGTGGAGTAGGGGCTAGCAAGATCGCTAAATGGGATGGCAGCTCTTGGAGCGCCTTGGGCAGCGGATTGAATGGAGACGTAACGGCACTAGCGCGCATGGGTGATCTTGTTTACGCGGCGGGATCATTCAGTACCGCCGGAGGTTCCCCAGCCAGCAATATCGCCGTATGGAGTGGGTTTTCGTGGGGTGCGTTGGGAACAGGAATCACTGGTCAGGTTAAAGATCTCGCTGTTATCGGATCCGATCTCTATGCCGCGGGGAGCTTTAGCTCTGCCGGAGGTGTTACCGCTAATTGCCTTGCTAGGTGGCGTAATGGGACCTGGGGGCCGGTTGATAGCAGTCCGATCGCGAGATTTAATAATACAGTAACCTCACTCGAGGTTGATGGAAACGATCTCTATGTAGGGGGCTATTTTACAACTGTGAATTTTGCCCCAATGTATCTAATCGCCAAATGGAACGGAAATTCCTGGAGCTCTCTCGGAGCAGGAATTTCTGGCAACACAGTTGAGACGATGGCGATCGCTGGAAGAAAGCTATATGTCGGAGGCTCTTTCACAGCGGCTGGTAACGCCAACACCGCTAATTTTGCGAGCTGGGGCCTCGACGACTCTACTTGGCGCGGTTTTGGAAGTGGAGTTAACGGTTACGTCTATTCAATGGCGTTTATCGGCCCAGATCTATACGTCGGCGGAAGCTTTACAGCTATTGGAGGGGTGGCGGCTAGATACATAGCTCGCTGGGACGGATCTAAATGGAACTCGGTTGGTGGCGGCGTCAACTCAATCGTAAGAACTGTAAAAGCGATCGGTAATGATCTTTATATAGGTGGTCTATTCACCACGGCTGGAGATATAAGCGCGCCGTATATCGCCAGGTGGGACGGCACAGCATGGAACACAGTTGGTGGAGGAACAGATGGAAACGTTTTGGCGATCGAGAGCTTAAATGGCGAGCTCTATGTTGGAGGACCTTTCCGGACTGCAGGCGGAAAAACGGTCAATTTTATAGCGAAGTGGGACGGCAATAGCTGGAGCGCCCTTGGTACCGGCATGAGCCAGACCGTAAGCTCCCTGGCTGTTTTGAATAATGTTCTTTATGCCGGGGGTCTCTTCGGCACTGCCGGAGGTATCGCGGCTAGCAAGATCGCTTCATGGGACGGATCAAAATGGAGTTCGGTGGGCTCCGGCCTAAACGAAGAAGCATCGGTAATTAAACCGATTAGGGGAGAGCTCTATGTTGGTGGAGGTTTCCGAACTGCTGGTGGTAGCTCAGTCAATTACATCGCGATTTGGAATGGCAGATCATGGCGAGGCCTAGGCACTGGCACGAATAATTGGGTATATGGAATTGATACAAACGGTACCGATATAATCGCCACTGGTGCCTTTACAGCGGCGGGCGGCACTTCCGCTAATTATATCGCCAGATGGGATGGCACACGGTGGAACGCTTTAGGCGATGGCAACACGAGCTCGATCTGGTCAGTCGCTGTGTCAGGAAATGATATCTATGCCGGTGGACAAGCACCAGCCTTATTCCAACGTGGAGTCGCTAACGATCAGCTCGTTGGAACAGTCGCGTCTTTAGTCAGCGGAGCATCAGGATCCGCGCACCTAACTTACATAGATACTAACCGCGACATAAAACTTCGAAGCTACCAAGGCTCTCCGCAATCGTGGTCTACAACAAGAATTGCCTACACTGGAAGCGTGAGCTCTCTCGCGATGAGTTTCGCGCCAACCACATCGAAATTAATAAATTGGTTTATCGATTCAGGGAGCGTCTGGCGCCACGAATCTATAGCGCCTTTTAACACCTGGTCGAATCCTGAACAGATAAATAGCCAGGGACAGCCGCGATCAGTCGACGCGGACCGCGTGGGTAACTGGCGCGGCCACGCGTTAGCGATCTGGACACGCGCTAACTCAACTAACTTTGATGTTATGGCGTCGTTGGGAATCGGACAGGCTGGCTTACCGACCGATACTCCAACCGCGACGGCCACGAGCACGCCGACAGATACATTCACTCCAACCGCTACATTCACGGTTACCGCAACCGCTACGCTCACCTACACGATGACCTTTACATCAACGCCGGAGAATACCCCGACTAACTCTCCGACACCGACCCTGGTACCAACGAATACCTCTACACCACTCCCTCCCGCTACTCCAACTAACACACCTACGCCTAATTTTCCGGCTTTTAGCGCCGGGACCTTGAGCATATCTGGTCAGGTAGTTGAACAGAGCGACGCTCCTGTTGAGGGCGTTTTGGTCTATTCCGCTGATTTAGGGGTAGCGTCGACGAATAGCCGAGGAGATTTTACTCTACGAGGAGCGCGGGCTGGTTTTGATTATGAATTGGTAATCCGTAAAGACGGCATTATACCTCCAGACGAGCCAGCTATAACGAGAAGCGATCGTTACGCTAAAATCGTTGTAACTCGCGCGCCTAAGCCACCATCTCAGTGTACGGCGAGAGACATCTCGCGATTACTCTTGCAAGCTGGGACTCTAGCTTCGCGTCTATATAAGTTGGCGATAGAGGACCTGCAACTTGTAGCTAATAGGAGGGCACTGGCCGTTCCGACAAAAAACATGAGTGAGGTGCATTATCTATTAAGAAGTTTTATGATCGCAAGCTCTACAATCCCTGACGTAATTCGCACCTGTCCTCAGTCAGTAAAGGACGTGAGCTTATGCTCAACGGCGCAGACTAAGCCTGGAAAGACATCGCTGCTATCCCTCAGCAAGGGTCTAAGAAGCAACGCACTTTTAGGAAATAGATTAATGCGCGAGATTAAAGCGCGTGGAGCCGCTCCGTCAGCGAAAAGAGTGCGACTAGTGCGCGACATATCCACTCAGCTAACGAGACTTATGCCCCTTATTCCAGCGTCATCAGATCTTTGTGTACCTCGGTAGGTCAGCCATCGATAAACCCAGCGAGTCATTTTTTTCAAAAATCACTCGCGCAGGGTTTAGAATGTTAGATTGTTAAATAAAGACTGCTCCACGGAACGCTACTTGTGAGTTTTGTTTATCTGGTGAGCAGTTACCATTTGCTCCGCAAAGCCGCCCCATAATACGGGCGCACGTTATTGCGGCAGAATATCCTGAGAGTTACCATGCTGCTTAATTTGCTCACACGCTCGCATATTATAAGAGACGATCATGTGCGGCAGGGTGAGCCCAGCGATCAGACAGATCGACGCGGCGAATAGCTGATTAATATCCGAAAAATCAAATATACGCGCGAAGGGTAAGAGCCCTACGATTGCCAATAGTGAGATGAGGGCAAAGTCCAAAGGGATCTTTAGCTGGCTTGAATGAAAAAGCGTCTTACACAACTCTAAATGCTGACGTGAGTGTCGCCCAATAAACCAGACGCTAAATCCCGCAAGAGGTGGCAGAAGCACCCAACCAAAAAGACAAAGGCATCGCTCGATGATGGTCTCCGTAGGTGCGAGGCGGCGCAGACATTCCCGCGCGACAATAAACGAGGATATTACTAAAACAATCAGCGACAACACGCGGACCTTTGGCGCGAGTAATTCATAAGTTGAGGGATCAACAAAATATCCTAGATACTGCATCGAAGTGTCGGAGTGTAACCCAATAGGGAGAAGTATAGCTCCTATTCCAAATAGGACTCCGGAGACCAAGCTAGCTGGCGCGCTTGATTGGAACTCCCCCTCTGAGAAGTGAATCGCGGAGATTGCGAGAAACAGCGTTAGCCCGATGCCAGGTGTAAAGACACACAGAGCGCTCATCAAAAAGACGCATACGAGATAGATTGCTACTATCTTTGCTGGTGAGATCTCTCTACTACTCCACTTTGCCTTGGCGACCCGCAGATCGTATGATCCGTGAGGAATTCCAGCGCAGATCATAAGCATCAAAGCTATCCACTCAGCAACATTTGGTAGCGCATAAGAAAAGAGCGTCATCAATATAAAGAGGATGATAACGAGACGAGTTCCACTGTTCATATACGAATGAGACTCCTAAGCATCGTGAGTTTAGGGACTGAACACCAAACTGAGATGGCCTCAGACCACGATGGCTCTCCTGATAGAAAGGCGATGAGGGATCTCTCTGGCGATCGTTCTAGGAGTCGGCCGAGTATGTACCCTCCATTAAGAGGGTCTCTCCTTAATGCCCGCAAAAACAACCTATCTCCAAATTGAATTAATCGTGGATGCGGATATCCGCTGGCTGCTCTGCCGTCTAAAATAGATCGAGCTAGCTCGGTAGTGTGCCGCAATGTGGCCGCGAACGCGTAACCAGTGGCTGGTCTTACCGCTCCGGCGTTACTTCCTACGATGAGGTTATCCTCGCTCTGCTTATCTAGAATAAGCCCCATCGGAATAACCCCGCGCTCTGAATTTTTAATTTGAAAATCAGACCGCATCTGCGAATTAAGCCAGTCTCGGCACTGCTCTAAGTGATATCGCTCTGGTAATGGCGTAGGGCTAAACGTTGTATGCTCTATCAACGCTGAATGGGCAGTGGTAGGAAGAACATAGATGAAGCTTACGGGAGCTTCGACGCTACTTCCCTGCAGATCCATCAGGGTCGCGACTGTGGGGTCAAATACCGGCTGCTCGGTCTCTACCCACATCCCAGCGAATGATTGCCACATCGAGGATTTTGCCTCAGAGGGGCAGAATGCGGCATCGATAACGAGATCGAAACGTGTCTTTGTTTCCGCTGTCTCAATCCAATGCGAACCGATTAAAACCTTTTGGCAGTCCCAGTGAAAGATGACCCCAGAATGCTCTAAATCTCTTAGAGTGTAATCAGAAAAATCATCGCCGCGGATCAACGTGTATGGATTAGAGGACACATCGAGCGTGCGGCTAAAGGAACTACTTCTAAACGCGATGTTAGGCCATTCATAACGCGGCAGATAATCTAAGTTGAACTCCCGTGGCTTAAAAAAACAGAATGTTCGCTGCGGATGCGGCAGTCGAGGCCGGAGGTCATACACCGAGATTGAAAGCTCAGGCCGAGCTTTTATCAGAGCCCTTGCCATGCTTAAGCCTGAGAGCCCTGCTCCTCTGATTCCTACTGTTCTAATCGTTCGCATTGACGCGTCCTCGTGAGGGCCACAGAGCATGCGATGCGGGCTTTATGAAAGAATGGAACCACCGCACGACTACGTGATAGCGCGTTGTTTGTAATGACTCTTTCTCCGATAGCGCGGTAACACTGCGCCGCTACCTCTATTCCGAAGCGACAATCAGACGCCAGGTAACGCAGACCTGAAAGGCCTCGGGCGTACCGAACATCCGCTAGACTGAGAATCTTTCGAGCTGCTTGAACAGTGAGATCTGCCACTTCCCCCCGCAAGACACGAAGAGGCGACAAATGATCAGCGGCCAACCACGACCGTGGCAGATAGGTTCTTCCGTGAGCCTGATCTTCAAATATATCTCGCGAGATGTTTGTATACTGCATAGCGATTCCAAGATCCGCCGCATAACTTTGGCCGAGTGGTGAGGTGCCGCCAAGTATCGGATACATGACGAGCCCAACATTTCCGGCGACTCCATAAGAGTAGCGCTCTAAATCTGCTTCGTCGTTGATTACAAGGCCTGGTAGATCCTCCCGGCACGCGTCTACAAGAGCCGCAAGAGGTTCCTGAATCTGAGGGAAGCTGGTTATAAGTGGCATTAGCGGGCTCACTAATTCTACCGAGCAATCGGCATCGCGCACCCCCGCTGCTATCGCGAGCAACCGCTGGTCGCGATCTGCCGGCGCGGGAGTGGCGTCAGCTAGATCATCAACCGCGCGACAGAAATCGTAAGCGCAAGCGGCGTTTATGCGCACATGCTTAGGGAGCCAAAGAGCCGCAAAATAGAAGGTCCGTCCGGCCTTACGGATGTTAGACATCTCCCCGCTCATGCAATTGCTCTCGTATCAGCGATACACTCGCCAATCTTACCATTAGAACTACTTGGAAAATCATTTCGAACGAGTCGCTCAACAACCTTTGCCGAGGTAACTACACCTGGCAGTCCACCACCCGGATGTACGCCAGCCCCGCACAGATAAAGGTTCGGCACTCTATCCACCCGGTTGTGAAAGCGTCCCCAAGCGGATTGACTCAGAACTGGCGCGATAGAGAAGCCGGCGCCAAGAGGGCTCATCAGAGTGTCACGAAAGTACCGAGGATCAACAGATTCGGCGAACTCAAGCTCCGCTTGGAGTCCTGGAAGCGCTCGTTCTTCAAGAATAGTTAGCACTGTCTTACGAAAGCGGTCCTCTTCATGTCTCCAGCTATTATATAGGCCTAGATGTGGGACAGGAGCCAACACATAGAAAAGGTCACCGTCGCTACACCGCATCGATGGATCCGTCGCGGCAGGACGGTGTAGGTATAAACTCGGATCAGTAGGCAGGTCTGATCCATGAAAGATCTCATTTAACAGCTCTTCCCAGCGTTTTGATAGCACTATGGTGTGGTGAGCGACATCCGAGTATGCACGCCGCGTTTTAAAGTAAAGGACGTACAGCCCCATGCTCGAGCTGACGGTTTGGACACGCAAGCGTTCGGTCAACGAGAGCAATTTATTGTCCAATGTTGAGTAGAGGGTTCTAGGATCTCCACCCCAAACGGCCAGATCACATTGGAATGATTTTCTTTCTCCATTATTTAAAACATCCACCGACGTAATCCGCCTGTGTGAATCCGTGGTAAATTGGACCACCCTTGAGTTAAAATGAAAACGAATGCCGTGCCGTTTACCGAGAGACACGAGGCTCTCAATAAGCCGCGAGGTCCCGCCCCTAGCGAACCAAATTCCACCTTTACGCTCCATAGCGTGAATCAACCCGTATATCGCGGTGGTAGTAATTGGGTTGCCACCTACCAACAGAGTCGGCAGGGAGAAGGCCTGCCTGATTCTCGGATCAGAGAAGTACTTAGCTGTATGACGCCACAGTGTTGTAAAACCGCCAAGTCGCGCCAAAGAGGGCAGCGTGGTGAGCATGGACACCAATGAGGAGAAGTCAGCGTCTCCTAGCTGCTCATACCCAACCGCGTATAATCTCTCGCTGTGTTCAAGAAAACGGCGGTAGTTGCTAGCATCTTCTGGAGATAGCTTCGCGATCTCCCGCTCTTGCCGCTCTATCGATGGGACTAGGTCCATCTCGGTTCCATCAGCGTACACGATACGGTACCACGGATCGCAGGCGAGAAACTCGATTCGCTCATGTCGACTCTCTCCAAAAAGCTCGAAGAGTTCATCGAAAAGCCAGGGGGCGGTTATCACTGTTGGGCCAGCATCAAAGGCGTGTCCGTGAAACAAGAATGACCGCGCGCGGCCACCAGCATCGGGACACGCATCGACAACATCAACTTCGTGACCAAGAGCTCGCAGCCTCAGCGCGCTCGCTAAGCTTCCAGCTCCAGTTCCGACAACGACCGCTCTCATAGAATTGATGGTAACAAGAAAAGAACTTTGCAACACGCAAAAAAAAGCAGCGCCCGAGGGCGCTGCTTTAAAGGTCACATTCAAGAGAATAGAGCGTATTACGCGTTCGACTCAGACTTGCGAACCGCCACAACGTAAATAAACACGCCAAATACCGCCTTCGCCACAATGTCGGCTATCGTGTAGCCAATCTGGACATATGTAGCAACCTGAGCGCTACCTACGTTCGCGGCTGGAAAGAAATAGAGCGCGTAAACCACTGGGTAGAAACACCATGAAACTACCGTCAAATTACGCGCAGTTACAATCAGCTCTCTCACAGACTCGGGTTGCGAATTGATCGCCTTCGAGAGTCCAGAGAAGAGACTAAACACGATGTAAATAAACGGGATCATTGAGAAGAACCAAAACTTAAATTTCTCCCCCATATCGGCAGAAACCTCGCCTGGATATCCTAGAAGGATCATCAACACGGCAGCACCTGCGAGTTTCTGTCCCTTTGAGATCGTCTCCTCTCTAGAGAGTCTCATAACGAGAATGAGCTCAATGAGAAGAAGAGGAACCGTCAGGAGCCAATCAACGTAACGATACGCGTCGTTGAACTTGTGTGCTGTTGCCTCGAGTCCAGTCTTAGTAACACTGTACGCCCCCTGCCACGAATCAAAGATCCTCCAGTAATGGTAAAAAGCGATTAGAGTTACGATACCACTTATGGTAACTGCGGTTTTGTACTGTGGAGCAACTTGGCTGCGCCCTAAGAACAAAAATATTGTTGCGGCTCCCATTACCGCGATAGCGAAAGAAAAGGCATTTGATACTAGCTCAAACTGCCCAACATTTAACATTTCCATTTAGAGGTTCCTCTCTAGGTTTATTAGTTGTTATTAAAAACGTCGGACAATTTAACCGACATTTCTCTCTGTAGAGGTTGTAAACTCGAATCACGCCAGTGGCCAAGAAGCTAAGGTGAGGCAACGGCTAATGTTCTACCAAGCAAGACGCATTTCTGTTTTCATAAATGCAGTCGTAAAGGCGACCCTTAGTTTTAACGCGCTGAATATACAGAAGATAAGCCACATTTTACCTACTTTACTCACGCTAACGCTGGCCATTAGGGCTGATAATTTATAACCAGAGGCCCACTTGAAATTTTATAAACGTCGTTTTTAGGTTTATAGCTGACAATCGTTAAAAGTACCTGTAATATTTTCCTTATAAGTGAAAACAAGCAGGTACTTCATGCACTTCAGAAAGCGTCATATAGAGGCTATCTTACTAAAACGAATGAAGATATTTCCGGTTTTGGGTGTTGTCGGCCCGAGACAAGTGGGTAAGAGCTCATTCTTAATGAAGCAGTGGTGTCCAATACATCATGCGCAGTATCTGACCCTTGATAAGCTCGAGGTCGCGACGAGAGCCCGCCGAGCCCCTGACCAACTTCTTCTTTCTAGTAGCTCTGACGCTAAACAACATTTAGTCATTGATGAGGTCCAAAAGGTCCCGCACCTATTCGATTCAATAAAAGCGATCGTAGATGAGCACCCGGGAGTGGGAAAATTCACTGTGACTGGCTCTGTAAATTTTTCGCGGAAAAGTGGGGTAAGGGAATCGCTTGCGGGCAGGCTTGGACTCACGAGGCTGTTTCCAATGACACTTTCAGAGCTCTACGATGGAGACGAGGATGCTCCTTTCATAAAGGGTGACTTCAAAAGAATCTCGAAATACCCATCATCGGCGGTGAAGGTTTGGCTTGAGCGCGGAGGAATGCCTCTTTTCTGTAAATTTCAAGACACCGCGGAGCGGCATAACGCGATCAGTAACTGGCTGGAAGCTATTTGCTATCGAGATCTGTATCAATTTAAAGACGGAGCTTATGATGGGGATCTCGCTATGGAGATCCTCAAAGTGATCGCGAGAAACTCTTCGCTCGTCGTGAGTAGCTTCGCGCAAGAGCACTCGGCTACCAGCAAGGTCGTGGAGCGCCATCTAAATTCGCTGGAGGACCTTCTTCTGATCCATCGTTTGCCCTCAGTTTCTAATCAACGCGCCAGGCCGGTGTTCCGAATATTTGATTCAGGAGTCATCTCGTTTCTGACGCGTAACCTGGAAGAGAGGGAGGTCCAGCATTCAGCTCTAGTTAGTTTTGTTTTAAATGAGATACTGGCTCAGCATGAGTATGATGGGAACGAGAAGGCCCGAATGTTTCACTACCGCGAGCGTGGAGGAGCTGAGCTAGATCTTGTTTTAGAGACGGGAAAGAAGATGCTTGGAATCGAGTGCCTTCTATCGGCTGATGTTTCTGAGTATCGTCAGCGCGGAATGAAGTCGTTTCTAAATAAGTACCCCCGCGCGCAAGGGATCTTTATCGTGCCGGTAACGGAGGGATATAAGCTAAGCGACCGGATGCGAGTGGTGCCATGGGGGTGTGTTGGGTGAGGGGTGAGAAACGGTGACATGACTGAAATAGCAGATCCATATTCCACACACGCGGCGGTATATACGAAATTTTATCAGCTAACATTAAGTCGGGCGGGTCTTTACTCACATGATTACGGACGGCGACCTCTTAGCGGCCATAGATTCGTGTCGAAGATCCTTGAAGCCGGGCGGAAGACTACTGGCCGATAATTATGAGGATACTCGTATACAGAAAACTCATTACTTTAACAGTACCATAAAGGTTGCCGATAAAGGCTCGGTGATCTCTCGGGTGTCCACTACCGAATTTGTTTCTAGTTCTCCTTTTTGTGTTACGGTAAGAGCATCCTATAGTGGTAATCTACATGGGCATGACTTTGAGTTCGATGATGTAATCGCGCACCGGGCGTTCGGCAGAACCGAATTCGCGCGTCACCTATCAGATGGTAGGCTAAGAGTCATAGATCAGGGTGATAACTTCGATGAGACTAGTTTTTATACAGTGGCATTGCGGGAGAGCTGATGGCTAGAGACAAGAGTCGCGGGATGTTTATGAAAGCAACAAGACTATACACAATTAACTCTTCCCGCGCCTACTCAACATCCCCAATCGGCTTCAAATAACTCATCTTGCCGTCTTTAACTTTAAATAGATCAGTCGACATGACTGTCTTTCCTCTCTGAATAGAGATCTTTCCCGATGCGCCTTCAAAGGGCTCAGCGGCACTGAAATATCTGGCGAATGATTCTTTGTCAGTTACTCCAGAGGCGATAGCTTTGCTTAGGACCATCACAGAATCATAACACTGACTAGCTGGCACATCAGGCGCCGCTCCTCAAGAGCTAGCTGTGTTCCCTGCTGACAGTTCTTTCCCCATGAAGCCCATTCTCCGGTCATGGCGTAGATCGCGCCTACTTTTATGGATTCTGGGGTACTCGGCTGTACACTTTTAGGAGCAGCGCCAAAGTCTTGCGCAGAAGCAGAGCAGGATATGAAGAGGGCTAGGGAATAGATTAGGTGTTTACTTGTCATGGCGTTACGGGCGAGGCCTCCTATGCTGCGGAGAAAAATCAAGTGACAACCCCACTGAACTTAGAACCGAGGTGAGAGTGCCAAGGGTTGGGTTCCCTTCGCCCGACAGGATTCGGTATAAGTGTTGTCGGCTAATCTTTGTTTTTCGAGCTGTAGTACCTATACTGCCAGATGCCTCTATCACGTTTTTTAAGGCTAAAAGAAAAGCATCCATGTCGCCATCTTTAAGCGTCTCATCTAGAGCCGCTTTTAGATATTTTGAAGCATAAGGCCGCGACGAGAGTCTCTTCAGCAAATCAGCTTTGTAATCTTTTGTTGGCATAACTTAAACCTCCTATTCCTCGCGGTATGCTTTCCAGTACTTGAGAGCGGCCTTGATATCCTTTGCCTGGGACTTTTTGTCGCCACCAGCCAGGAGTAATACTAGGGCAGTCAAGCTCTTCAAACCACTCATCGAATGGCACGACTCCACTTGCGGTCTGGTATTTTTCAATCCGCCGTTTTTTCACTGCTAATCAGTGCCCTCCGCCATACAGTATGTCACATTTAAATGACATGCGACAAGTTTTATTAATTATCAATAGGGCGTCGCAGTGTTTTTTGTAAGCTGCTGGGATAATGAGTAAAATATTTTTACCACTAAGGACGCAAAGGTGGGGAGCTCTTACTACGCCAAGCCGTCGACTCTGTGTACTCGGTGTTCAATTTTATCCGCTACATGGAGCTCTCGGGCTTGCTCTTCTGATTTGACTCATCAATACCGTCGCGCAATTATCACTTAACACTTGAGAACGTCCCCCAATGACCACCGATCTCCGCGCCACACTATCTGCCGAAGCCCTGCGAGTTCCTCCGCCTAAACCCATTCCACCCAACATATTCCTGGGAACGAGCACATGGACCTTTCCGGGATGGCGCGGCACTATCTACACCCGCGACTACTCAAGCGCGAAAGACTTCAATCACCACTGCCTTGAGGAATACGCCACAATCCCTTGGTTTCGCGCCGCATGCATCGACAGCCTCTTTTATAATCCACCATCACCAACTGTCCTCGAACGCTACGCGGCGCAGACACCTGAATCGTTCCGGTTTGTCTCAAAGATCTGGGAGCGAATCACTATTATCTCCTATCCAAAACACGCGCGTTACGGCTCTCTCGCTGGCCAGCGAAACCCGGATTTCTTTAATGACACCCTAGTAAAAGAACGCATCCTTTCAGCGTATTCAGATCCAGCGGTACGCCAGCGCACTGGGCCATTCGTGTTTCAGTTCGCTCCCTTCTCGTCATATTCGATGCCCTATGAAGAATTTATTGACCGACTCGCGGAGTTTCTCACCCGACTCCCTAACGACTTTGAGTACGCGGTTGAGATTCGCAACCCAGAGCTCCTTAACTCTCGCTATTTTGAGGCGCTAAACGCCTCTAAAGTGACTCACTGCTTTAATCACTGGAACTCAATGGTATCGATCAAAGATCAGATGATCGCCGCCGCGCGCGCAGGCGGGTTAAAAGCAGATTTCTTTGTGGCGCGATTACTTACTCCACTTGGAGTTTCGTATGAAGCCGCGGAGAAGCTGTTTGAGCCCTATGATAAAGTGCAACGGATAAATCACGAGATGCGAAACGATGTACTGACGATCGTCAAGCGAGCGATCGCGACCAACAAGAGAGCTTTTATTACGGCCAATAATAAAGCAGAGGGCAATTCAGCGATCACCATGGCTTCGATTGGGGCGTTGGTGGCGGGAATGAAAAAATGAAGGGGAGAAGGGATGAAAGCTACGGTGGCGTCTAACTTTCTTATAATCCTAGATTCGGCAGTTAAGGAGGATGAAAATGGCGCAGGTACTCAAAAGCACAACGGATTTTGAATTTTTCGGAGGCGCAACCCTGGCACGACTCGACTGAGCTCGCCGAAGTCCGTCAGGGTGAGCTCACGCCGAAGTCACCGAAAATTCAAAAGCCGCAGTGATTTTGAGTAGATGCGCCATTTTCAGACCCGCAACTGTTGAATTTAGGATAATACATCTCCGTCAGGCGATGTCAGCGTTCTTGACAATCGATACTATCTCCTCCTGACTAGCCACTATCTCCCGCGTGAATTCCTCACCTTTCATCTGGGTAACCGCGAATCCATCTTCAACGCGCTCCGCGAACACGCACGCGGTATCTCGGGCATCACAATCAAGGAACCACGCATTCTGTAAAGCTTTACGAGTTGTGCTGGTGATCAGTAGATACCCTCTTGAGCGGGCGATCTCTAAACGCTCTATCTCATCTAGACGCAATCGGTGACGCACCTGCCTGCTGCCAACCTTACCTTTACTAGCCTTACCACGAATCAGTCTCGCTACATCATCTTTGGTAGCACGAGGATCTATTTTAGATTTAGCCACTGTGAGCCTCCTTTTGGGTTGTGAGTATCATCTTGAGCGAAGATAGAAGTATCCCTATCACGTGATCGAGATTATCCTATATCATCACGCGGTTTACGAGGAGCCGAGTTATCGGAAGGAACAAATCCCTAGCGAGGCCAAGGCCTCGACTTTGTGTCCTTTGAGTCCTCGGTGTTAAAAATTTGTCTGCGGCAGCACTAGCTTAGAGCCAAGCAAACCTGCTAGTGCGCAGCGTGTAAAATTTTTTCACCACTAAGGACCCAAAGGACGCAAAGGAAGAGAGTCTTGGCGACACTGAGGCACACTCTCTGCGTCCCCTGCGGTGAACATAACCCGCGCCGTAAATCTTGCTGCAGAAAAGTATTCACAACCAACGACCGACGGAACACGTTTGACCTCCTTGAGCGCCGGATACCTAGTCTAGCGGATAATCTATCGAGGGAGTTGGAGTATCCGATCAGCGTAGTCAGTGGTAACGCTAATGATCCGCGACTCCTAATGACCTGAACCTAGAGATTTCGAGAGGGCTTCTAGTACCTCATTCAAGGTCTTTATACTCGGGGATTCAGCATCCAATCCCTTATCGACCTCTCTTGCTATTGCGTCTTTAATGGCAGCATGCTCTCTTTTCATAGTCTCTCTCATCTCTCGAGATAATTTGTCATTTGCCTTAAGCCAATCATCGATCTTTGCCTTAATCTCCTGAGCCAAACGTGACGCGCCCCCATCTACGAGCAAGCCCGGTTTAGTAGGGCCAGATTCCAAATTAAGCGGGATCCCCACACTTTCGGCGATAAGATTTAAGTAGCACTCTAAAAGCTGTGGCGTCAGCCCCCCCTCCTTATAAATCCGAATCGGTGATACGTAATCAGTAATCCGGCTCGCGCCCTTTCCCTTAATCGATTCAATCATCGTGCTGACGATCAAACTTGCATCGTCAATATTAGAGCGCGAATCCGCTACCTTTACCAATGCCGCCGCTACATCGTCGAACGGATAGCTGCGAGGAGAGCCATTCCTCAGGGCCTCTGTACCCAATTCCACGAAACTGATTAGCGAATCCCTTATATCGATACCAGGCGAAACCTTTTCTAAAATCGTATTGAGTGATTCAAACACCCGCACAGAGAGCTCAGATGGATTCTCATCAGCGATCGATCCGGCTAGTCTAAGGAGGACTTCTAGTGTATCTCCAGCGACTGGCACGCCCGAATCAATCAGTCCTTTTAGATAGACTCGCTTCGCTAACTCTGACCTTTCGGGATCTTTTAGGCGCGCTTTTATCTCCTCTGCCAAATCATTCGCGTGTCCCTTTACATTTAGGCCCACCAGCGCGCTCATCACAGACTCATAGGCCCCAAGCCTCCGCTGGTTTCCAGCGATCAGATTCATCATTTTCCCCTCAATACCTATTAAATCCAGGTTGGGAGGGATTTCTTCCTGTGACGCCATTATTTTAAGCGATTCAGCTGTCGCGCTGAAAAGCTCGAATTTATCATCCCCTTCACAAGATTTAGCGACTTCCAAAACGGCCTCAAAGCTCTCTTTCGTGACAGGTAGGATCTCAAGTCCCGTTAAATATATATTTTTGAACATTGAACTTATGTTCGAGTCACTCATGCGCTGGATTAGTTTTTCAGGTAAGTCCTTAAGGTGTCCGTTCGCATAAAGAAGCGATAGTGTTCTCATCGCTAGGATGTCACAGCCTCGCGTGTCCTTTTCGCCTTTGATCAGCTCAAAGAGCTGCAGCTCGCTATCTGATATAACTAGCCCTTCAGGGAGCCGACCAGATATGTAGAAAAGAGCACTGTGAATTCTATAAGCTAACGGATCCTGACTGCTATTTGACGAGCGCTTCGCCTCCTCTACGACAAAACGGAAAATATCCTCCGTAGCTGGCAACTTGCTTAGTCCGGAAAAATACACACTTTTGGCGGCGTTGCTTTCCTTCGGATTAGCGATCCTTTGCATAAGCTTATCGCTCAGCCCAGCTAATCCGCCAATTTTTGCGAGATGCACCAACGTAGCTACAGCGGATATACTAACGACCTCCGTATCTTCCTCTTTTGATATCAAATCAAATAACTTTGACTCGATCTTATGGGCCTGCTCCTGAACATCAAATCCCTCTGGTACCCAGCCAAATAGCTCAATTATTTTTGTTATTCCTAGCTGTCCAGAATTTAGGGCCGTTATGGCGCTATCCAAAATATTGGGAGTCACCACTCGCCTGTAAATCTCGCTCTCCCAGATCTTTCTATCTCTCGAAACCTCTCCATTCTTTAGAAGTTCCGCCAAAGTACTGTCTAATAACGAAACTATATGCTCCCTATCCAAGTCATCACGACTCGCTAATATATCACTTAAAATTTTTAGGGCTTCTCCGCGAAGATCGTCCGGCGTTGATGGAGTTATTAACGCGGCTATGATGGATGCGCTCGGTCCTTTAGCCTTTACTTCTCCAAGGTTAAAAATTTTTATAACTTCAGCCAGCAAGTAGTAATCCTCACGGTTTATCCGCGAGCAATCGACATTCGACATCTGGTCTAACAACGAACTCTCACCTACAGACATCGCCGGAAGGACCTTAAATAAATTTCTAACAAGCTCGACCAGGGCTGGGTCATCGCCACAGCCGCCGAGGATTCCTGGCAGATCCGAAGCTAAAGATCGAAACCATCTCTCGCTAACTTCCTCACGACCAGATACATATTCCCACAGCCTCCCCATACCGAGATTATTTAATCTGGGATTTAACTCACTTTCGGCTATTTTTGCGGCCGCTGTTCCAGGATTTTTAAGAGTGATGGTCGCCAAACCTAGGACGAACTCTCCCGCTCCGATCTTGCCGGTTGTGTAATCTCTCTCTATCACTGCCAGTTCTTGGGCGGCTCGGCCTTCTATCAGATCGGTGAAGTTAGTCCGCGCGGCTATCTCCTCTCTATTCGCAGCTCTCGCGACCGCTCTAGCGGCTTCTCCTGGAGTGCTCAACTGAAAACCGCCACGTGTCTGATGTATCGCCGGGCTTTCAATCGCTTGCAACAAATCAGCGTAATGCAGCTTCCCTCGGGATTCAGCTCTCCTATCATCACCGGGTAATTTAAAAAACGGCTTATCTTCGGCGCTGTGTAAGATCGGCCACTCCTGGCGAGCCCATCCGACTACTGAATCATAATCTGTAGGCAGCTCGGTGATTTTTAAAGCAGCTTTTAGTTTATTCACTTCTTCGTGAAGCCTGATTAATTTCTCACAAGACTCTCTTTGTTCTCGAGGTAACGTGACGACCAACTGACTTTGGGAATGGGCGTTAGGCATTCCCGCTATCACCGGCAACGCAGACCTAACAAACCTCGCCGGAGCTTCAGCTATAATCTCGCCCTTTTTCTGCGATGACATAACTCCTGGCGCGAGAAATCTTTTGACCACCTGCCTAATAAACGCATCTCCACTGAGGGGATCTCTCTTAGCTTCATTCTCTACGGCATGCCAAACTGATAAGAGCCCTGCCTTGCTAATCTCGCTTTCTCCCGGACCTTTGCCTATTAGGAGCCACAAAGAATCTTTCAGTAAAGTCTCGTGATCTTGATTAGTCGCGTCAGCTCCCAAGGCGTCTAGCGCCGCTTTAGAGTAACGTGCTAGCTCACCTATGCTTCCGCTCTTTCCATCAGGAATAAGTTTTAAAAGATGTTCGTATACAGAACGCTCATGCGGATTATCCGAGAGCGCTTTTTCAAGCAACGACGCCGTCTTCTGGACGGAAGCTCTTCCATCAAGGGAGGCTGACGCGAGTGACTTGAATAATCTCTCGCTAAGCTGAGGCCCTGGCCCACCCGCATTTCGGTTTGTCAGGAGGTGCTCAGCAACAATCGCTTTTGAGCCTGGGTCGAGAAGATCGAGAAATACAGTGGCAGCCAGCGGCTTGGTGGCATCTGAGATCTTCTTCAAATCAATCGCTTCGCTGATCTTTTCAAGAGCGCGCCTAGCAACTGACGCATCGGTCCGATTGCTCCCCTGAGATAAGAGCAATAAAAAGTCGCGAAGTTGTCCCTCCGCCTCTCCTGCTTCAACCTTTGGGCCGCCATCTTGGGCCGCGGCTGTGTTGGCTTGTGACCCCGTGCTCAAAACAGCACTTAGAGTCGGAATGGTTAGCCCGCCTAATCCAGCAATTAACCCAAAGAGAGTTGTTGCCGCCGAATTTCTAGATTTACTGACCAAAACAGCACCTGAGACGAATACTATCAATGCTATTTATCAAGTTAAAAAAAGTATATGGACCAGCAACTGCTCATTTTAGGTTCAAGGAGGTACCCAAGGATAACTTGATGCTAAGGTACTAGACCTTCATTCCTCCACGACGGGATTCAGTGATCCTACTTTGTTGTTCCTGACATTACTTTTTTAAAGTCATGATGTCCTTCTGGGTTGACCATTCGTAAAACTTGCGCTTTACCTCCGGGATTCCAAGACGTGACAACCATGAACAATTCTAGCTGCCCAGATGAACCCTTAGCTAAGAACATAACTGCATCGTGAATATGCTGTGTAGTTGGATTCGGACCCTCAAGATCTTGAGGTTTAACCAGCGACCTAACCTTTTTGTCTGCGCCGATAATAGCTACCGCTCCGGGGCTACCTTGTGGTCCTCTTAGAAGTGGCACACACTCAAAATACTCCCTTTGCCCCGGAGTCGCGCCAGGTGTTTCCACCCCCGTAGAATCGCACGGAAGCACACCCGAGCCGATGTCGATACGGTCAACAACTGCCCCTAAAGGGTCAGCAAGAGAGCGCACCTCGATAATGCCAGCTGCTCTCTGAGACACCTTTAAATGTTGAGGCAGCCAGGATGTGGTTATCCCGTGAGCGGTCTGGGATTGCCCGTTTACTGAAACATCAAAGAAGGCAGTGTACTTTTCTAAGTGGCGATCATATATGTGCACACACGGTGGATGTCCATAACCGTTCGTGATGGCGATGAATCGCGGACCTCTCGGCTCTTGCTCGTTTAGATCCGTCGAATAAATAGCAACGTCCGTTGGCTTCCACGCCCCCTTAAAGTCAGGTGGCTGGGGAATAACGGTAACTTCCTCGCGTCCCAAATTACCAACAAAAACCCTGCCGCCACCGTCATCAGCGATAGCGAACATGGGATACGGCCCCTCAAAAAAGATCTCTCCACCGTGCAGGTTGAAGCCGCCGGCCGGGAATTGAGGAGTCAATCTTACAGGAGTCCCCCATATCCCCGGATTAGCCACTGAATATCCGATCAGGCCGTAATTTCCGAGGCCCCATACTATTGTTCCGTCAGGCAGAGCCATAACGGTTCCATGTGCGGCTTTTAGGGTTTCTTGCTTTAAGTCAGCCGGGATGTCTAACTCCTGAACCATCTGGAATGCCATCATACCCTGGCCCGTTATAGGCTTGCCTGGATCAGCTTTAGGAGTATGGAAACCGAATTTTTTGTCGACGCCGAAAGGTGTCACATTGAGACCGTTCACGTTGACACCATGGGGGCCATCATGCCCAAAACTTTTTGGCACAGAAACCATCGCCAATGCGCTTAAAGCCCCACTTAAAAAACCCCTGCGATCAATCGCTCCTGGTCCTTGGAAACTCATATCTCCCCCAAAACTATTCTCAAATAAAAAAGTGTTCGAGCACGTTATTCGATTCAGACACGATATTCAAGTTTATCTTGATAAATTTCCGAGTGGTTTTACTTTTTCCCTAAAAGAGCCGCAGACCAGGGTGAATAACTGCCCAACTGTTTTTAGTTTCAGCTCTAGAACCAATTCGAACTATTTCGATCATCGTCGAAAGAACGGTCAATGAGGATGAAAGTAGTGCAGCCCCTTTAAAGCACGAGGGATTCTGAAGTTTTCAGGGGCGCAACCCTTGCACGACTCACCAAAGGCAGTTGAGCCGAGCTCACGGCGAAGTTCCCGAAATTTAAAAGCCGCAGTTATTTCGCGCACCTAGACTATTTTCAGCCTTCTTAACTGTTCTTTCTAGGATCAAACAAGCGCTACATCTTCCATACAAAAACCTCTCTAGCCCCGTCTTTTTGAAAAGCTTTCATCGTGCGCTGCATCTCGATTACACGTTTAATTTTCTCCTCAAACGGTAAAGCGATTAACTCGCGTCGCAGCGCCATTTTAGCATTAAGAATGCTCTGCGGCGGAGCCCCATCTATGGGAAGACTATCTCGCTTCTTATCTTCTGCCATCTCTCATCCAATTTAAATTTAGCTATACAGTCGTAAAAGGCTCAAAGTAATAGATCAGGGCTGTCGCTCCACCGAGCGCATAATCAGATATAAGACCAGTGCGCCTCATCTCCTCGATTATAGTTAGAAGCTCTTTCATCGGACTGAATACCTTAAACAGCTGACGTATTTAAAATTTAACGCTACGGACCCAAAGCACCCAACGGAAGAGAGCCTTGGCGACACTGAGGTACATCCCCCGGCAGTGAAATTATTTCTCGGATCCCCTGCACAATATCGCTAGCTGTAGTCTTCGGTTGACCAGGAGGTCAACCCTCCAAGGATTCAGGATCTGTCATGCCGAATGCCTGCCATCTAGCCGACCCGGCAACTTAAGCGCCCCACCAACGATCGACTCGCCGCGTTCTTTTAAACTCGCTAGCTCACGGGCTTCATGTTGCTCTAGCTTTATTCTCTCCTCAGTGCCTCTGGTAGTTATGTATGTAGCCCCGAGGAACTCCAATTGAAGATCAGGAAAAACACGCGAGAAGATAAATCTTACACGCTCAAGATGAAAATCAGAGGAGATAATCACTAAGTGCTTGGCTCCGTAACGATCAACTATTGGCCGAGATTTCAGCGCGTCGTCTACAGTATTAACACTCTCAGCAAACTCAACTATATCATCAGCCGGCACGCCGTTAGATATCAGTATCTCACGCGCATAATAAGCGTTTGGCTCACTCGTCTTGTTAAAATGCTCGCCGAAGCCTCCGGTCAGAAGTATGCGATAACCAGAGGGCGCGAGTCGCTGATAAGTCTCGTATCCCAAAGCGACCCGCCCCTGTCCCATCTCAGAGAGTTTCCCATCCTGATCGTTGGGTGAGCCTAGAATTATTATTAGGCCTGGGAGTGGCATTCTAGATCTTCCAGACAAAAACCTCTCTATCCCCGTCTTTTCGAAGAGCTTTCATCGTGCGCTGCATCTCTATGACACGTTTGATCTTTTCCTCAAAAGGCAAAGCGATCAACTCGCGTCGCAGCGCCATTTTAGCATCAAGAAAGCTCTGCGGCGGAGCCCCATCTATGGGAAGACTATCTCGCTTCTTATCTTCTGCCATCTCTCATCCAATTTATACTTAGATATTAAGCTCTCAAGGAAATCTCTTTTGAAGAGCCCAGGGAATTTAGCTAGCTCCTCAAGACGAGCCTTGTCTTTTGCCCTGCCTGTCTGAACCATTATCGCCATCAAATATTCCAAAGGCGGTATCCGACAGGGGGTTCCAGAAAAATTAACAACCTGCGCGGCTTTGACCGACTCCTCCACCAGCTGGTTATAGGGGACCAAGAATTGAACAGGGATCCCACCAACCAAAACATATTCGTTTCGTGCAACGACTCCCCGCGCCGACAGAAACGAGTATATGGGTGCAAGATTTACAAGAGTTCCCTCCTGATTACTGAGAACCACGAAGACATCCACATCAACAGTCGTAAAAGGCTCAAAGTAATAGATCAGGGCTGTTGCTCCACCGAGCGCATAATCAGATATAAGACCAGTGCGCCTCATCTCCTCGATTACAGTTAGAAGCTCTTTCATCGGACTGAATACCTTAAACCACTGAACTTCTTAAAATTTTACCACAAAGGACACAAAGGACGCAAAGAAATAAGCCTCGCGATAGGGCGTCGCAGTTCTTTATCACCACAGAGGACGCAGAGGACACAGAGAACGGCCATTTTATGGGCAATTATGGGGTTTTCTCTGTGTCCTCTGCATCCTCTATGGTAAAAAATATTTTACTAATTGTCTCAGCAGCTTACCAAAAACACTGCGACGCCCTGGCCTCGCGACACTGGTGGAAACGCTCTAATACAACCTAGCCCCATTAGGCACCTTAGCATCCGGCGCTATCAGCACCACGTTACCGGCCTCGTCTGGCACTCCAGTTGTCAAACACTCAGAGAAGAAATTAGCGATCTGTTTCTTGGGGAAGTTTACCACGGCTAATACCTGCCTCCCCAACAACTCCTCTTTGGTGTAGTTGACCGTAATCTGCGCGCTTGATTGACGGATGCCTAGCTCTCCGAAGTCGATCTTTAACTGATAAGCGGGTTTGCGCGCCTTTGGAAAATCATCCACCGCTATTATCGTGCCGACACGGATATCGACTTTTTCAAAATCATTCCAGGTTATCTCGTTCATGTTGTGCGTATCCTCAGCTTTCATTTAATAGTATTAAACAGGATTTGACAAATATATCTAATCCGAGATACTCTTATAAATATGCAGAGTAAGCCTCTATTGCTCTTAAGTGGAGAGATAAAGTCACCACCTTTTTCGGATGAAGCTCGCCGTAAAGCGGGATTCCTGCTGCGAATGTTACAACGAGGTGAATTGCTATCGATGCCTGACTCCAGGCCGATGCCGACCATTGGTCCGAGATGTCATGAGATCCGAGTCACCGACCTGAAAGCGCAAGTAACATGGAGAATCATGTATAGATTAGATTCAGACGCCGTAGTTATAGCTGAGGTCTTCGCGAAGAAAACTCAAAAGACCCCCGCTGATGTGATTTGGAGATGCAAAGCTAGATTAAAGAGATACGATCAGGAGAGGAAATGGCTATGAAAAAGGCAAAACGGGATCAACTCGCTAAAAGGGGCTATAAGATCACCAGCGCTCAGGAGTTTCTTGGTCTTTCTGACGAAGAAATAGCGGTGATCGACCTGAAAATTAATCTTATAAACATGCTGAGAGAGGCCAGAAAAGCCACAGGTGTAACGCAGAAACAGCTGGCGCGTCTTATGAGGTCCAGTCAGTCACGCGTTGCTATGCTAGAGAGCGGATCCTCAGACGCCAGCTTAGAGCTAATCTGCAGAGCTCTATTCACGTTAGGCATATCCGCAAAGCAGCTGGGAAAGACCATTTCTGCTATCAGGGCAGCATAGATATCACGAAATCGCGTCGAGTATTTGAATGCCACACATCTTTACCTCCACGCTGCAGCTCCGTCCTCCCCGGTTACCACCTACCCCTACCTCCTACGCGACAAAGCAACAGTCACCTGCTCTGTCTGCGGCGGACAACACTTCTCTGGGGCCAGACACGCGGTCTGTTTACCACTTAACTTCACAATCACCTCGTTATTGCTAACACTTGCCGAACTCAACGCGAACTGAGTCGCGTATTCAAGTTGATGCTCAAGCTCCACCGGTAGATCCTCTTCTCCCAACAAAGGGCTCGCCTTGTCGATGATCGACAGAAGCTTCCCCGCCTGCAGACGGTGGTCGATATCATCAGCAACCCATGACTGTAACAGGCAGTACGAAGAGTGGCGCACTGTTCCGCCGCAATCGATAAAAGATTTGGTGATTAATCCTACCTCTGTGATGTGAGCATGCGGCGCGCTAAGCGTCCCATCAGGGAGACTAAAACGCACCAGCGCCTCGGGCGCGCTTGACAAGACTGCTTTTAATTCGGAGATCTTCATGGCAGGATCCTTTATCTAGACTTTGGAGATTGCACGATGAGATATTCTATCCTAGTGGCGCTATTTGTCATCACCCTGCCCATTTGTAGAAACTCCGTCTTCGGACATTTCGACATAGTCACCGAGTCCGGAGATCAGCTCTTTAAGTTGCCGGTGGTTCTGCGACAAGCTAAATAGGATTATCCCAATGCCTCAACTGCTCCTCGCTCTGCACCACTGGCACAGGGGGCTTGTCATCGATCCACTCAAGTAAAGATCCAACGTTCGCGACTCCCTCGGCGACTAAATTAAAGGGCAGTGTCACTAGCTCAAACGGCAGCGCTTTCCAGTTCCACTTATCATCGAAGTTACGCTTGTAAAACGATAGCGCCTCCTGCTCGATATACGGGAAGGGAAACAATCCATTCTTCTCTTTACTAGGCGGAAAAAGCGAGACGGTCTGCGTGTACGCTAGACTTACATAGTGGTCAGCGAATAGAAAAATAGTCTCAGGTCGACCGATCTGCTCGCGCAGTTTCATCCCGTATGAAAACGGCACTGTGCGATCAAAGATCCCTAGAACTAAAAGGGTATCGCGCCCATCGAGGTATTGAGCCGTGTATTTTGGGTCGGTGCGTAGCTGCTTTTTTAGCGCCGTGAAGAACTGTTCCTCGGAATATCCACGGGTATCGCTCACTGTACGGATGTAATTCTCGATCCTTGGTTGATTCGAGTCGCGGAATAGATTTACCAGATCCGTTCCTCCCATCGCCAGCACGTTGTACTTTAGGCGCGGATCGACACCGGCGGTTAACGCGACATTTATCGCCCCGCGGCTAATCCCGAAACTTCCGAATTTATGTTTTCCGTACTCTGCCTGAAAGAAATCAAGCGCGAGCCGATCACGGATAATATTCGCGCGGAAGATCTGCTCTAGCTGCTCAAATTTCGTCGGATCCTTAAACTCGTTGCTACGATTTACTATCGCCGCGTCGACTCCCGACTCAACTAAGTATCGCGCGAAGTGTTTCTCGATAAAGTTCTTCCCTCCTAAAACCGGAAACACCAAGACAAGCGAATCGGTTCGTTTATTGCCCTGGAAGTAATCGACCACTATCGGCCCCGAATAGGAATCGATCGTAATGTGCTTATGGGTATAGTCAGGGGTTACCCGCTCAATCTCCTCACGGAAGCTGCCGTATGGTCGCTCTGGGCGATAGTAGCTCTCCATCTCCGCTGGTCGCTCTGGTGGCCCCTTGTAGGAGGAGCTGGCTGTTAGCCGAAAGCAGCCGGATGCCGAGATAGAGATCGCTAAAAGCGAAATCAACGAAAACCACCCTCTTTTTGATTGGCGCATATCCTCGTCCTAAAGATCTAGTGCTAATTAGGATAGGCCGTCGCAGTTCTTTTTCACCACAGAGGACGCAGAGGACACAGAGAGTGGTCCATGTTATCGGCAATGATCGAGTTCTCTCTGTGTCCTCTGCGTCCTCTGTGGTAGAATTCTTCACTAATCGTCCCTGCAGCTTACCAAAAACACTGCAACGCCCTCCTAATTAGGATGTCGGAATTTCTTGGATTGTTCTGAATACCGAAATATACGCTGGCGTCTAAATCTACTAGGTGGGCTAGTGGCGTGATTAATACAGTCAATAAACCTCCCAATAAATTCGCCACTTGCCCGCCATTTTCCTTCACAATTAGAACGTGTTAGGCTCTGTCACCCGCGGCGCCATTTACGCCTTCCGCGAATTCCATAAAGGTTAGGACGTGTCATCAAAGCAGCTATCTATTTCGCCGAAAACAGCCCTGATTGCCCTCTCTGTATTTATATTAATGGTCAGGTTAATAACCCTGGCCTGCCCCGACCTAGTCGACACCACAGAGGGCAGGTACGCGGGTGTTGCCCAACTGATGCTACAGCGCGATGACTGGGTGACTCCCTGGATTTACTTTGAGGGGACTCAAAAACCGTATCTAGGCAAACCACCGCTGCATTTCTGGCTAGTACAGACCTCATTCCTTATCTTTGGAGAGAACAACTTCGCCGCGCGTCTCCCAGGGGTTGTAAGCGCTGTCGGTATAGCAGCGGCATTAGCTGTAGCTGTAGTTAATTTGCTCGGCTGGGAAGCGGCCTTAGTGGCGATAGCGATCTTTGGGTCCTCATGCATGACCTTCTTTCTTGGTGGAGCTGTATTATTGGATGTCACGCTCACCTTTGGTTTGAGTATCGCTCTAGTTGGATTTCTTTTAGCCGATAGATCAAAGCTCGCTGGTTATGCCGTATTCCTGGGCCTGGGATTAGGAGTTCTGGTCAAGGGTCCGTTAGCTTGCGTACTAGCTGGAGTCGTTGTCGCTCCGTGGGCGCTTTGGCAGAAGGTAGTAAACAAATCGTGGCCGGTGCAGCTCTCCAAGCTCCCTTGGGTAACTGGAGCAGCTCTTTTCCTAGCCACTGTTATTCCTTGGTACATCTGGGCTGAGATCCGCAATCCTGGATTTTTAAAGTACTTCCTCTGGAATGAGAACTTCGGTAGATACTTAAAGAGTGATTACGGAGACGAGTACGGCACCGGCCACAAACAACCTTTTGGCGTCGCCTGGGCGATGATGCTTTTGGCTGTGTTCCCTTGGTCCTTCATAATTCTAGGGTTAATTGGCGCCAAATTTAAGAGCTTCGCCTCGAAATCAACAATTTCGCGCATAAGCGAGGATCCTCTGCTGCTCTTCGCGTTATGCTGGACCTTAAGCTGCCCTGTGCTCCTTCTTGGCGCGAGGCAATACACGGCCACATACTTAATGCCCTCTGTTCCTGGCTTTGCTCTACTGGTCGCCGTTCTATGGAGCCGTCACCGCGCGCGTGAGTTAACTTCTGAGAGATCTATCAATAACGCCCTTACTATTAGCACAGCGCTTATTATCGTGACGTGGGCGGTTGTCTCAATCTGCACATTTTGGCTCTCGCCTAATCTGCTAATCAGCATCTCGTCGCTCGCGTTGGCTCTTTGGACAGGAACGGCTTTTTTCCGTTTCGCTAAAACAGAACGCAAACCGGGCCAAACTTTAGGTGTTTTAATTCTTCTTTCGTTTATAACGATTCTAGTATTCGGCTCCGCTACTCTTGGAATGAATAATCACCTCTCAAAAAACAGGTCCGCGCGGCGCGCACTTCAAGTGGCTCATGAGATCAAGAAAGATAAGAGCAAACTTAAGATAGGATTCCCATATTATTTCCCCTTCTCATCAGCGTTTTATGCCCCTTTAATTTTTGCAGACGGCGCTGAGACGCTCTTTTTAAAAGAGGGGCAGATCAACTCCGCCGACTTTGACATTCTGATAGTCAGAGAACGCAACCTAGAGAGGCTAAGCAAAGAGCTCCCTAATACGACCGAATTAGCGTCGGAAGGTCAGTGGCGGATAATCGAGCGTAAGCAATAAAGACGCTGTGCTTCGCCTTACTTCTCTTCTGGCTTCTTCCCTTCTTCCGTATTGGACGCGGCATCTCCTTCAGCCTGCTCACTCCAGAGAGGAAAGCGTGTTGAAAAGCGAGGATCATCGATAATCGTCTGAACCCCTTTCCTGTTCCGCATATTAACAAATACTGGGGCTTTTAAGTTAGCCGTAGTCAGTTTTGGATCTGGCCGCACAGTTACGATAACCAAGATCGCGTATTCGTCTTCAGCTTTTAGATCTGTGTCTTTGTCACCGATAGGAGGCTTTACATCGAACTGAGGACCGAACTCAAAACCATCAACTACTACGAAGGCCAAATTCGGATCGTCAACTGAATGTAACCACGAGAACGGCGGCTTGTGGTCTAGCATAACGAAGCGGGTTGTATGAGGGAATCCAATGACCCCTGAAGGGATCTCAATCAGCACATCCACCGGAACGGTAAACTCACCGAACCTGGAGCTCTGAAAGGTTAACATCTCGCCTGAATTTTTCTGCTCCTCACTCATGACTATTTCTGCCCCCCTAACTTAGGAGAGCTAGCCCCCTTCTCTTGCTTATCACTACCACCACTAGACTGCTCACCACCTCTGGTCGCCCCTACTGAACGACCTTTAAAACTAACGGCCTTCGGAGTTAAGCTTCCCTGGCCGCTTTTACTAGGAACGCCCTTTAACCCGATTGAAAGCTGATCAAGGGACGCCTCAGTAACATCTCCACGAGCCGCAGTACGGTTCTCCTCGAGAATCTGCTGGTAGATCTCCTCGCGGTAGATCTTTTCCTCCGGCGGAGCCTCGATACCTAGACGCACCTGATTACCCTTTACCTCCACCACAACGACCTTAATCCGGCCGTCTCCGATGTAGATACTCTCTCCTATCTTTCGCGTTAAAATTAACATTTCTGTCGCCTTCCTTGGCTTTCCTACACCTGTGTCGTTTGCACTTAGGATGCTAGTGCAGTTGATTAAGCACTAACTTATTGAAGAGACACCTACAATATAGAAAGCCCAGAATGCCGTTTTATAGGAAGGTTTGAATAAGGCATGTTCGTTTTCGTCAAAAAGTGTTGTATCCTTTCGATCTGTCATTGTTACTTAGGAATCTAATAACTTATGAAAAGAATACTACTTTTTATCGCTACCAACTTTTTAGTTATCTTAACGATCTCAATCCTGCTTAGGCTTCTAGGAATTGGGAACTATCTCTCGGCACAAGGGATCGACTACTACCAGTTAGGCGCCTTCTGCCTAGTTTGGGGTATGGTTGGCTCATTAATATCGCTGGCCATCTCGCGCATGAGCGCAAAGATGATGATGGGGATCCAGTTAGTAGATCGCTCAACTACCGAGGTAGCTTGGCTTTACTCCATGATTGAGGATCTCTCCCGCAAGGCTGGTCTTCCAGTAGTTCCAGAGGTTGGAATTTATCAGAGCCCTGAGGTCAACGCTTTTGCTACTGGACCATCAAAGCGCAGGTCGCTTGTGGCTTTCTCTACAGGCCTTCTAAATGCGATGAACAGGAACGAGGTAGAGGGTGTCGCCGCTCACGAGATTGCGCATATCGCCAACGGTGACATGGTTACGATGACGCTTCTGCAGGGTGTGATAAACGCGTTTGTAATGTTCTTCGCCAGAGTTATCTCGTGGGCGATAGCGCAGAACTCGCGCGATGAGAATCGTCACGCTAGTTCATACATGGTGACGTTCTTATTAGAGATGGTCTTAGGAATTTTAGGAATGCTGGTAGTAGCTGCATTCTCAAGATACCGTGAGTTTAGAGCCGATCTAGGTGGAGCACGTTACGCTGGAAAGCACGACATGATAGCGGCACTTGAGCGATTAGCGAGCCACACGAAGGTATATGACAAGCAGGCTTCGTTAGCCGCGTTTAAGATCTCTGGAGGACCAGGAGCTTGGTTCTCGACTCATCCGCCTTTAGAGAAGAGGATTGAGGCTTTGAGGAAGGCTGCGGTTTAGGGGTCCAATAACGTGAGGGGAGCTTAACATCCTCACCTCCCGTACTCGTGCTCGAAAACGTGAAACGTTCACGTCGACGTTATACGGTGCCGTGCACGAGCAGGAGTGATGGATCGATCCCCTTACCCCTTCTTAGGCAGTACCTGATTCCATGCTGCAATCTTCGGAGCTACCTTTGGATTCTCCATAAGAGCCTTGGTATCACCAGAAATCTTGATCGAAACGATCTTATCTCCCTGAACTATCGAGTTCACTACATTCTGGCCCGATGTCACGTGTCCAAACACAGAGTGCTTACCATCAAGCCACGGTGTTGCCACATGGGTAATAAAGAACTGGCTTCCGTTAGTTCCAGGACCAGCGTTGGCCATTGAGAGGATTCCAGGTCCTGTATGACGTAATGATGGGTCAAACTCATCCTCAAAGCGGTATCCTGGTCCACCAGCTCCTGTTCCTGTTGGATCACCACCCTGAATCATAAAATCAGGGATAACTCGGTGAAAAGTGATCCCGTTATAGAAACCCTTCTGCGCCAAATTAACGAAATTAGCCGTTGTTACCGGCGTCTTATCTGGCTCTAGGGCTATTACGATCTTGCCCTTAGTTGTCTCTATCTCAGCCGACATCTCAGCCGCCGCGGCGACCGACGCCAGGCCTAAAAACACCCCTGCTACTGCTAGAATTGAAAAAAACATGCCTTTCTCCATAAGCTACCTCACTTTGATTTATGCGACCCAGCTGCCCTAAGGAAGCGAGGCCTAACTTAATTGGAACTGAATACCCGAGTTTTGGATAAAGCGCTACCGTGTCTATCTGAACTCTAACCCAAAACAGCTCCTGTCTAATTATCATTTAGGGCGCTGCAGTTCTTTATCACCACAGAGGACGCAGAGGACACAGAGAACGGCCATTTTATTGGCAATTATGGGGTTTTCTCTGTGTCCTCTGCGTCCTCTGTGGTAGAAAATATTTTACTAATTATCCCAGCAGCTTACCAAAAACACTGCGACGCCCTGATTATCATTTGTGGAACTTGGCGTTTTTTGGTACCTCTAAGGGGTCGTTGAGGCTGGCAACTGGCTTCTTTATTTAGGAGCTGTGCTGCCTACAAAGAGACTCAATCTCCTGACTCACGACACAAGAAGCTAATTGCAGGAATGTAACGGTTATATCGTATTTTGCGATCCATAAAATTATGAACAAACTAAAGAATTATATCATCACGACTCTTATCGCTTCGGCGAGCCTAGTCGCTATCGCTCCAGTGAACGCAGAGATCTCCGATAAGGACTTCTCTGCTTCAATCGAGAAGTACCTCCAGAGCGACGCTGGCGTAGCCAAAATCGGCTCTGCTCTAGAGCGCTACTTCCAAAAGAAGCAGCAGGAATCGGCTAAGCAGCAAGAGGAGCAGGCTAAGGCTGACCTAGAGGAGCAGTTCAAGAACCCAGTGAAGATCGATATCGGCAAGAGCCCAGTTAAGGGTCCAGCTAACGCCAAAGTAACGATCGTTGAGTTCTCGGACTTTCAGTGTCCATATTGCAAACGTGGCCGTGATGTAATGGATGAGATGCTCAAGGCTTATCCTAATGACGTAAAGGTTACCTTCAAGCACTTCCCACTAGGCTTTCACAAAGAAGCTGAGCCATCTGCTCGCGCTTCATGGGCCGCTCAACAACAGGGCAAGTTCTGGGAGTACCACGACATCCTCTTCAACAATCAGGACAAGCTTGGGGCTGATTTCTACCTAGCTACCGCTCGCGAGCTAAAGCTTGATGAGAAGAAGTTCAAGGCTGACATGGATTCTGAGGCGGCAGCCAAGCAGGTTAAAGAGGACAACGAGGTTGGCGCAAAGAACGGAATTCAGGGAACACCTGGATTCTTCGTCAACGGTGTAGCTGTTAAGGGTGCTTATCCTTCAGCTCACTTTAAGCAGATTGTTGATCGTTGGCTCAATAAGGGAGCCGCTGGAGCGAAGTAAAGTTTCGCTTTAGTTTCAGTAGTCGAAAACCAGGAGCCCTAAAAAGCTCCTGGTTTTTTTTGCTCGCGTATTACTATTCTTAAACAAAGAGGCCACCGAGAGCGGCGAGAATGGAAAGGCACCAATGATGCCCTGCGCCTTTAAATCGTCATGTAATCTTAAACGAAGCCGGAGGACTGGTCTTACTTCGGATCGTCTTGCTACCCTGCCCTAGAGGAGAAAACTACTAGCCCCCCTCCAAATGGAGGCGCTACAGGGTCTTCGCTCCCTGCGGGAAAACTGTCAGGTGCGCTGGGCGGCACACCATTCACTCCAACCGTCACCTGCTGAGCCTCTCCCGGAAGAGGTGGCGATGTACCGTAAGTAAGTCGTGCAGAGAAGATGAATAGCGCGCCACACAACATAGCCACCCCAGCCAACAACCAGGCGCGCTTAAATTTACTTTTAAGCATCTCCGACTCCACAAATCGGTAGTCGGCGGCTTGCCACTGATGCTTGAGAACTTAGCTCACTGGCCTTGGCACGGATAATGCTTGAGTGACTAATACCTGAATGGACTCAGGCAAAACCATTTACTAGCGGAGGCGCAATGGAAGCGATCCAAGGAATAGGCAGATCACTAATTAACTCAGCGATTTCAGGGCTGGTTAAGACTCAGTCGTCAGACGCTAAACCCTCAGGAGAGTTCGACTCTACCCTGAAGGCACTTCTTTCCCCGGATAAAACCAACAAGATAAGTGAGGAGGAACTTTTTTCCGGGCTCGTTCAGGAAAGAATAAAGAAAACAAAGGGCGAGGCCGGGCTCACTGATTTTAAGACGATCTTTGAATCAGCTAAGAACAGGCTGCGAAAAGCCGATGGTTTCGTACCATTTGAGGACGCGACTAAAGAGGCGCTTAAGGAGTTCCGCGACACCGGGAAGATCACCAAGGACGAGGCGGACTCGATATATTCTCAAGCATTCACTGGTGCTCAATTAGACCAGAACACTAACGCTTTGTACGATAATCGCGGCGGCCCAAATGATCCAACTATGGCGGTCGCTGAGATGGAGCAAGCACTGCTATTAAGTGGGGCGATAATCGGAAAACTAGACGCCGGAAGTGAGACGGTCGCTACACGATCCCTTGATGAGCCCAGCAACGCGGCGACCAACTCAACAACTAATAGCTCAGCTAATCACTCAGAGGCCGGCAGCTCAGGATTCCTCTTCAAGCCAGTGTCTGATAGCGATGGAAAGTTAGCCGTACTCCTTCCGCCTAACTTGGCGGGATTAGTTCAGAGTGTTTCCCTAGTCGGAGCTAACGGTGAGGTAATTGAGAGCGGCAGATACGCTGGAAACGGCAACGGAGGTCGGGACCACTATCGGTTCACAAAACCCGGCGGACAATACTCCGATGGTTTAAGTGTTATGGCTACTTTAACTAATGGCCAACTCGTTAAATACATTATCAATGAGACCTCACAAAGAACCGAGAATATTGAGCCATCTAACCAAGGAAGCTCAAGTAATTCAGGGTCAACAGGCCAGCAAGATAATCAATCTTTATAGGCGTCGCACTTTTTTTGGTAAGCTGATGGGATAATTAGTGAAATATTCTTACCACAGAGGACGCAGAGGACACAGAGAAAAACCCATAATTGCCCCATAAAACGGCTGTTCTCTGTGTCCTCTGCGTCCTCTGTGGTGAAAAAGAACTGCGTCGCCCTCCAATCCTTATAACATAACTCAGTTTGACAAAATCACTTAAAGATCCTCGTGAATTCTATCGACTATTTCATATGAGTTAACAGGAGGGCTTTCCCATGGGAGTAATTCTTGGGGTCATCGGAGTACTAGGAAGTGTACTGATCGGATTCATGGGACCTGGAGGTCCAGTCGAGGTACTGTTCCAGCCGTATGAGTTCGTAACGATCGCCGGTGGTATCGGATTCACGATCTTGATTTCATCCCCAGGCGTGGTGTTAAAAGCGATCCTACCCGGCGTCATCGGCGCAATTAAAGGAAGTGGTGTAACTAAGGCTCTCTACAAAGATATTCTCGGCCTGATGGCTTGTGTCTTCGATACGATGCGGCGCGAGGGAGTGCTGGGAATCGAGGGAGATATCTCAAATCCCCATCAGAGCGCTAAATTCAATCGCTATCCCCTGGCCTCTCACAATCACCACCTAATGGATACGCTCTGCGGCGCGTTACGACTCTTCGTTGACGGAGTTGTCAACGCGTTTGAGTTGGATCGTCTCCTGGATACAGAGATTGAGACTCACCACGAGGAGGCGCTTCTAGCTCCAACGGCGGTGAAGACGATGGCCGACTCATTCCCGGCGATGGGCATCGTGGCAGCCGTACTTGGAATCATCATCACCATGCAATTCCTCGATGGCCCCCCTACTGAGATCGGTCACCACGTAGCCGCTGCTCTTGTAGGTACGATGTTAGGAATCTTCCTTTCGTACGGTCTAATCGGACCGATCGGAACAAAGATGGAGCACAACGTACGTGAAGTTACTGGAATACTAAAATGCGTAAAAGCCGGTCTAGTTTCATTCGCTGGAGGCGCGCCTCCGGGAGTCGCTCTTGAGTTCGCGCGCAAAACGATACCGAGCGCGTTTAGACCGACTTCAGAAGAGCTTGAGGAGATCCTGAAGGAGGCGAAGAAGAAGTAGGTCAATCCAATGGCGGATAAGAAAGACGACAAGCCCACTATTATCGTTAAGAAAGGTGGCCACGGTGGCCACCACGGTGGCGCGTGGAAGATCGCCTACGCGGACTTCACAACGGCGATGATGTGTTTCTTTCTCTGTATGTGGCTAATCAATACAGCCTCTATTACTACACGCCAAGCGATAGCGTCCTATTTCAGAAAACCATCGATCTTCCAAGAAGGATCGGGTCAACCACTATTGCTTGGTGGAGAGGGTATATTAAATGACGCGCTGAGGCCTTTAAAAACTAAGGATCCACGAAAGATCACGAAGGTTATGGAGGACGAGATGACCTTTGGAGAGATGGATAAAAACCTAGACAAGCTCTACCAACAGGAGGGTCGTGTTGAGCCCGTTAAGAATCGTGGAGCAACCGAGGCGACCGGATTAAACTCTGATAAGAAATCCGTTGAGGATACGCGTAAAGAGGTGAAGCTTAGGATTATGGCCGAGCAGATGCGCGGCCAAGTGGAGCGACTCTTTAACTCGCTCCCTCCAGCGGCGCGTCTTCCCGGAACGATCGAAACCCGGGCGGATCCGGATGGACTCAGCATCGATATAATGGATAACGAGAGCTACTCGATGTTCGATAATGGCAGCTCAAGGATCAAGCCTGACGCCGAAGCCGCGTTTAAGTCAGTTGCTGATATAATAAAGCTCTATCCAAATCTTTTAGAGATCTCTGGTCACACCGACGCTAATCCATATCCATCTCAGACCGGAGCATACACCAACTGGGAACTATCAGCGGATCGCGCTAACACGGCTCGAAGACTTCTAGAAAGCTATGGCTATCCGAGTGAGCGAATAGTAAGTGTTATCGGCAAAGCCTCAAGTGAACCAAGAGTCGCGGATAAACCACTAGATCCAACAAACCGTCGCATCTCTCTACGACTTAGATTTCAAACCTTCACTAACTTCCTCGATCCGAAGCAGAAGCAGGAGTACAACGATCCTCTAAAAGGTATCCTCGAAGATGAAGCGGCGAATAAATCCGCTGTATTCACTCCTGAACCAACACCGACACCGAAAGTAGTAGTGACAGGTGGTGTATATCCCCCCCCTCCACCAGAACCAACGCCCTCAACCCTTAGCACGGCGCCGAAAGTACAGCTTCCTGATGTGCCACCAAATACAAAGAATCCCGACTTTATGCCTCAAGATAAAGTTTTTGAGGACAATCCTGTTTTGGGTTCACGCGATATGATTGCGCTTCCTTGAAACCGTGATGTAGCTTAAGGTCCATGAGAAAACTTCAAACATTAGCAAGCTTAGCCCTGGCCATCGGTGTCGCCTGTGGAGCCTTTGGTGCTCACGGTTTAAAGAACGTAGTCCCCGCCTCTGATCTACTAATCTGGGAGAAGGGAGTATTCTATCAACTGATTCACGCCTTAGGGGCATTGATACTTTTGGTATCAAGTATTGACGGACTGAATCAGAGAACCAGAGTGAAGATCGCGGGGCTGTTATTAGTTTCAGTCGTGATCTTCTCAGGAAGCCTCTATCTTTTAGTATTAACAAACCAGCGCTGGCTTGGGGCTATCACTCCGATCGGAGGAATTGGCTTTATCGTGTCGTGGCTTTGGTTGGGGTGGGGGTGCTGGCGTGGAGAAGAAATTAATAAAATCGCGTAGATAGCTATAATGATTACATTGCAGCTTTATTTTTGCAATGCAAATGCAATGAATTTGCATTGCAAATTTGCGGCGAGAAGCTCGGCACGCGCATGATCCGAATGCAAACAGCGCTTCGTCAAAACGGCAACCCACCCTACTCTATATCGGCCACGAATTTTTTCTCCATTCGATTTCTGCCATGCGTTCAAAAGGATGCCGGCGTTACACTATGTGAATAGTGGGCGGCCCCCTACTGCCCCTTAAACATCCCCCGAGCCATCGCAACTATCCCGCCTACATCTGTTAAGTTCGCAGGCAGCACAACAGTATTACTCTTCTCTGCTATACGACCCAACTGCGGGAGGTACTGCTCGGCGATTCTAAGCTCCATAGCCAGCTTGCCTCCATCGCTCTGAAGAGCTGTGCCTACCATGCGGAGTCCCTCCGCTGTCGCGCGAGCTACTTCAAGGATCGCCTCTGCCTCTCCCTTAGCTGTGTTAATCTGCGACATCATGCTGGCCTCAGACTCTTTGATCTGTCGCTGCTTCTCACCCTCGGCGTTGTTGATAGCCGCGTCTCGCTGTCCCTCAGAAGCTAGGATCGCCGCGCGTTTCTCACGCTCAGCTTTCATCTGCTTCTCCATCGCTGTGATTACTTCACTTGGTGGGGTGATATTCTTTATCTCATAACGTAAGACTTTAACTCCCCAAGCCTCCGCCGCTTTATCGACCTCCGCGACTACGTTAGCGTTAATGTTTGCCCGCGCTTCGAAGGTCTTATCAAGCTCAATTTTTCCTATCTCACTACGTAGGGTTGTTTGCGCCAACTGCACGATACCGAAAGTGTAATCATCGATTCCGTAAGAGGCTGCTTGAGCATCGATCACTCGCACATAAACGATTCCATCCACACCTACCTGAACGTTATCGCTGGTAATGCAGATCTGCTCAGGGATGTCTAAGACCTGCTCCTTAACTGAGTGGCGGTAACGCACCTTGTCGATGTATGGGATCAAGATATGGAAACCGGCATCAAGAGTTCCTTGATACTGACCAAGCCTCTCAACAACATAACGCATCTGTTGGGGTACGATAACCGCGCCCTTCGATATCGTAAGGAAAACCAAGAAAAGAACGCCAAAAATTAGAAATTGCAACATAAGTTCTATCCTCTCACCTAATAAACTAAAGCGCTTTTACCAAGAGAGTTATCCCCTCACTCGCCACAACTTTGGCTTCGGCTCCAGCGCCAATACTCGACTCACCGATATTTTTCACACGCCACACAGTCCCCCACAACTCACCGGAGCCAGTCGCTCCAGGAGCGATCTCCTGAGAAACTCGTATGATATTTCCTATTACATCCTCACTACCGTGTTGTTTCTTTTGGGGTCTAATCGCCGCTCTTCTGCCGACTAATACCCAGGACAGAAGCGAAACTACTGAGAAGGTAGCTACCTGTGCTTCCCAGCTAGCTAGTAAGCCAAGCTGCATGACAGCTCCTACTACAATCGCACCCAGCCCCAGAAACAAGAGAAAGAAACTACTAGGAATCAGTAGCTCTAAGTTCGCTAAAACAACACCAGCTATTAACCAGATCCATGTGCTCATAAGCCTCTAGATAAAAACTCTCAGTAGTTACCGCTCACGAGAATAACCTCTCAAGCGCCTCTTTCCAAGGTAATATATAGACTCCATTATCAAGCCTGCGAGCCGCCGACTCGTTTGAGATCACCCAAGCCTCTTCGTGGCTAATCGCGTCTTTAAGAGCTGAGATGTGAGTTAAGTGCTCAGTAGTCACCCTCGAGGTTGATTTAATCTCAATAAGAATCTTTCTTCGGCCAGGTTTAACCACGATCAGATCGATCTCCGCTCCGTCCTTGGTCCTGAGATAATAAAATTTGAAATCTCGCTCAAGATAGCTGTTCAGTCTCACGCACTCGCAAATTATCCACTGCTCAAACAGCTTGCCAAACTCACTGCTTCCCTCTCTCAAAATGACTTCGCTCTGGTGAGATAGAAACCGCTGAACACCACAGTCAAAGAGGTAAAATTTTGGTTTCTGAGCTTGGCGTACCCTGACCGACTCATGGAACGGCTCAATAAAAAAACCTATCATGGTGTCAGCCAGTATTTCGAAATATCTGGCGACCGTCTTGTCATCAACACCGCTCTTCTCGGCGATGTTCCTGTAGTTTATTATCTCGCCATTTACCTGAGCCGCGAACTCCAAGAACTCACGAAACGAAACGATATCGCGCACAAGCTGCTCTAGCTGAACCTCTTGCTTAAGGTATGTTTGACAGTAGGTTCGCAGATAACGTCGCTTGTCATCTACATCGGTGTAATCAAATATCTTTGGTAGAGTCCCCCACGATAAGATCTCGGCCAGAGATGCCGATGATGGAAGTTCGCGGTGAGTAAAGGGAAATAGTGAGAGGGAGAATGCTCGTCCACCAAGGAGATTCGCACCGCCGTGCTTTAACTTCCTCGCGCTTGATCCCGTGAGCACAAATTGAATCGATCGGTGCCTCTCGATCAGTCCGTGCACAACATCAAGCAGTTTAGGGACCTTCTGCACTTCATCGATAATTACTCGCCGATAGCGATCCGGCTCGGCCTGTATCTGCTCTTTTAATTTATTGGGGCTCCTTGAGAAGAGATCTTCTTGGTCGGGATCGAGGAGGTCGATTAAGAGAGTATCGTTCTGGGGGGCCGGTAAAAGGTTATACCGATCTTGCAAAAGTGTAGTTTTGCCTGTTCCGCGGGCTCCGAACAGAAAAAAGCTGTTTTGTTTCGGTAGATTACATATTCTGCGGATCATACTCCGAAAATGTACGCCATTTCCGGAGCGATGTCAACTAGCCAGGGGCCACAGTGTTTTTGGTAATCCACTGGGATAGTAAGTAAAATACTAACTACTCAGAAAATGATGCCGTAATAACGTTCGCACCTATTAATGGGGCGTCGCAGTTCTTTATCACCACAGAGGACG
>JBIKWQ010000124.1:0-3550 GCA_044356215.1 Bdellovibrionota bacterium
TCAACAAATCTTGGCCCCTGTTTGCCAAGCACGATAGCTTTTTACTTGTAGCCTACCGATCATCGCAGATAAGAAATTCCCATCAAATCGCCAATTAAACAGCGTGCTAACCGATCAAACCTGACGTACACGTGCGCGTTCACGTGTTTAATCGCTAAATAGGCGTTTGCGCCTACTAGTGCCAAATGCAAGCCCCACTTGCCCCTCATTTAACCACAAATCTCCCCCCAGCCGACTCGCCAAAACCACCCCCAACCTGCTATAAACTCGCCTCATGGGAAATATCAACTCAATTACTATCCTCGGCTCATCCTCTGGTCGTAACGCCGGAGACGCGGCTTTACTATCAGGTATTATGGATTGCATCGATACGGCGTGTGGTAAACGCATGTTGTATGAGATCCCAACCTACAGGCCGCCATACATCTGGAACAATTATCAAAACAAGGTACGGCCGATTAGTATGTTGCCGTGGAACGGCACTGTCGGGATGCTGGGTATTCCGACATTTAACTCGATCCGCCGCAGCAAGGTCACGATTATTTACGACGCGATGTTGTTCGATCGTAAGCTCTTTAACCCTCTTACAAACTACATGTCTTCAGCGTGGCTTTATCTAAAGCATCTTCGCGCTAAGGGCTCGGTAGTCGGATTTTACAATGTTGGGGCCGGGCCGGTCACAACAGAGTGGGGAAAGAAGATGCTTAAAGAGTTAGCTGAGCTAACTGACTTCATCACCGTAAGAGAGATCGATTCGTATAACCTCTTAAAGGATATGGGGATTGATGAGGATAAGATGCTCATCACCGCTGATAACGCCATACCGGTTACAGCAACTAAGTCTGAAGATGTGCGCGCGATCTTCCAGAGTATAGGGATGCCTTTTGGTGAGGAGATCTTAGCTATTAACATAAATAGCTACCTAAATTCATGGGCAGGACTTGGACAGAAGACCCTAACAGCGGAGAGCTTTATCGCTACCTACGCCGCGGCGCTTAATAAGTTCCTTGAAGAGACGCCGCTTCCTGTTCTTTTTGTCGCCACTCAGCATTCTGATGTACCCGTTACAGAGCGCTTAATGAATGAGGTAAGGGCACCTAAAGGCAAAGCGCTCTTCTCTAACGTTAAGTACAATCATCACGACGTGAAAGGAGTTTTAGAGTACGTTTCGATGCTTTTCGGTATGAGGCTTCACGCTAACATATTGGCAACATCAGCTTTAACACCTGCGGTGGCGTTAGTATTTCAGCAGAAAGTTAAGAGCTATTACGACCTCCTTGGTTTGCCGAATAACGTTCTCTCGTTCGCTGATTTCTCTGAGGAGTCGCTCTTAAAGCAGCTTCGTTATGGATGGAGCAATAGGCAGGCGATCCGTCAACAGCTTGAGAAGGTGATCCCGGTCTTGAGCCAAGAGACAGCTAGATCCGCTGAGATTATTGCGGCGATCGATCGTGGTGATGATATTCGCGCCACGATTAAGAGGCTAAAGAGTCAGGGCCAGTACGCTGTAACAGCACGCGCGGCTAACGCTTGTTAGTGTGACCGTTTAGCTCTGTTGCGACGACCTGAGCGGCGAGATCTAGGTGCTCATCTGGAGCGGTCATGCTAAAGCGCAAGCACTGATTCTTGTGTGCATACTCCGAACGCAAGCCAGGAAAGAATGTAGACCCGGGTACGCAGAGCAATCCGCCGCCCTTTAACTTCTGGTAGATCTCCAAGTCGTTCATCTGCTCAGTATCGACCCACAGCCACGAAAACAGCGTGCCCTCACAGCGGTGTAGGTACCAATTTATATGGCTAGGCATCCGTTTATGAAGTGCCTCGCGAAAGATCTCAATTTTTCGCTTGTAAAATCCCTTTATAACTCGCTCTGATATATCAGCAAGTCGGCCTGACAGCATCGCCTTTGCCACCATCGCCTGTCCAAACCGAGATGAGTGGATCCCCATGTTCGAGTAAAATGGCTCCAATGCCTCGATGTAACGCTCATGGCCGATAGCGTATCCGACGCGCTCGCCAGGTAATCCAGCTTTTGACAAACTTACACAGTGTAAAACGTGCTCGTTATAAAAAAGCTCCATCGGAACAAAGGCCAGATTCGGGAACGGTGGAGCGTAGGCGCTATCGATGATTAGTGGAATATCCCACTGTTTAGAGTAGTCCATCAGTCTCCGCATCTCATCAGATGTGAAGATATTACCTGTTGGATTACATGGCCTAGAGCAGAGGATCGCCGCGGTATGGCTGCCTATATCGATAGCATCAAAGTCGATTCGATATTTGAATTCGTGGTCTCCTAGGATCTCCATGCGCGGCTTAAAGCCAACGAGCATCTTCTCATCCAGAACAACACCGTCGTATCCCGTGTAGTCAGGCACCATCGGTATAGCAATCTGGCGATTGGCACCTGTAAGCGCGTCAGGACCAGCAAATGTGTTCGCCGCTAAAAAATATAGTGGCTGAGTTCCCGCGGTTATCAGCACGTTCTCGCGCTTAATTCCCCAGTTGTAGAGCTTGTTATAGGTTTCAACGATCGCGTCTATGAAAGGGTCAAACCCCTGAGTCATCCCGTACCGTCCAACAAGTTCGCTAAATTCCTTTGAGTGAACTATATCAAGAGCGTATTCACGCCACATAGCGTCAGTTTCAGGTAAAACCAGTGGGTTACCTGGGCTAAGGTTAAGCCACTTTTTAGATGGATCCGAGCGTAGAGCGCGAGTTATATCCTTCATAATCTCGCGTACGCCCGTTAGGCGGCTCATCTTGGTGCCGATAGTGGAAAGTCTTGCTTGGCTCATGGGTTAATATTTTAGCTTAATTTAAGCCAAAAGGGATTAGAAAAAATGCGGGTCTGAATTTAGGGAGGGGGGGCTCTTTCATGGCGTCTTCAGGTAAGAGCGTGTATAACTAGCCAGCGATTAGTATCTCTGGACTAGCTCAAGGCCGTACATTCTTTGTCACGGGACCAGGACTTACAATTATAAGTGTAGGAGTTGGATTATTATGAGTAATTTAGCCAATATGAACGATGCTCCCCCTGAAGTCACGATCGAGCAATTCACTCCGGAGCACGCCGTTGCGGTCGGAAAATTAATTTCAACGATTCAGCGCGAGGAATTTCAAATCCCGATCACCTTAGAGCAGCAACCAGACCTCGCTGATATTCGGGGGGTCTATCAAACTGGTAGAGGTAACTTTTGGATCGCCTTAAGTGATCGGCGCGTGGTTGGCACTGTATCGCTTCTCGACATAGGCAATAATCAAGTTGCTTTGCGTAAGATGTTTGTAGATCCTGATTTCCGCGGGGTGCGCTTTGGTACGGCACACAAGCTACTTCAAGCGGCTTTAGCTTGGTGTCGCGCTAACGAAATAGCGGAGATTTATCTCGGTACGACAGCGAAATTCGTGGCAGCTCACCGATTTTATGAGAAGAGTGGCTTTACTGAGATCCCTAAGGAAGGCCGGCAAAACCTACCCGTAGCGAGAAAGTGGAGGTTGAGTTGATATTCGATTTTCGAGATGGGAAAAAACCGCACCAGACTACGCCAAG
>JBIKWQ010000027.1:0-41638 GCA_044356215.1 Bdellovibrionota bacterium
TCTGTGGTTTCCTCTTCCCTTGAGCCTGTAGAACTATCTTAGAATAAATTCTACATCGAGGTCGCGGAGGGCCACGGAGATTTAACTTTGCTTATTTCAGCTATCTGAAGACGAGGATATCGGTGCAAGTGCAGGATTAGGATATGGAGGGAGCAAGAGGAGGAGATGGGTGCAGGAGAAAGAGGCCATAAAAGCCTATTGAGTGCTCTCCCCAACCTAGCTTGCCGCCCTCTCTACTCCAGCGCCTTAATCCCCGGCAACGAATTGCCCTCAAGAAGAGCTAGGAAAGCGCCTCCTGCAGTGGAGATAAAGCTAAACTTATGAGCAAGCTGCATATGATGAATCGCCGCGTCGGTATCACCGCCGCCTACTACAGACATCCCGTGGCAATTAGCGATCGATTCGCACATGTCGTGGGTTCCCTTGGCAAACTCCTCGTTCTCGTATGCTCCCATAGGGCCGTTCCAGACGATCGTCTCGGCGGTGTGCAGAGCTTCGCGATAAAGCAAGCTAGTAGCTGGGCCGATATCGAGCGCCATCGTATCCGCTGGAATCTCCTGGACTGGGACCGCGCGGCCTAAGCCCTTGCTGTTAAGAGCTGGCGCGACGATTACATCAACAGGGAGATAAACCTTGCACTCTCGACGCGCTAGGGTTCCAAGTAGCTCAAGCGCCTTTCCAGCTAGCTCAGGTTCGTAGAGTGAACGCCCCATCTGCAAACCTTGAGCGGCTAAGAATGTGTTAGCCATCGCGCCGCCGATGATTAACTTATCAGCCTTTGAAGCCAAGTTAACCATAGCTTGAAGTTTACTTGATACCTTTGAACCGCCGATTACCACGCAGAGTGGTTTTTTCGGTTTCTCTAATGCTTGGTTGTAGTAGTTGATCTCTTTTTGCATCAGGAGGCCCGCGGCCTTGACCTTTAAGAGCTTAGGAACTCCAACCATAGAAGCGTGGCTACGGTGGGCGGTCGCAAAAGCGTCACTGATAAAGATATCTCCAAGCTTTGCTAACGCGGCGCAAAACTCTGGATCGTTTTTCTTTTCTCCTGGTTGAAAACGGAGATTCTCTAGTAAGAGCACCTGACCCTCGTTTAATTCCGATACTAGCTTGGTTACCTCAGCCCCGATGCAATCAGGAGCGAGAATAACGTCGGTCTTTAAGAGTTCAGATAGTCGTCTCGCGACAGGTCTTAACGAGAACTTAGGATCTACTCCGGTTGGCTCTCCTAAGTGCGACATTAGAATAGCCTTACCTCCCTGAGATAGCACAGCCTCAAGTGTTGGAAGGAACTGTTTGATTCGATTGTCGTCTGTGATCTCTAGCTGTTCGTTGAGCGGAACATTAAGGTCGGCACGAATAAGGACACGTTTTCCTTTGAATGATAGGTCTTGTAACTGCTGCATATATTTTAGATTCCAGTTGGTTCAGATATAAACTGAGTATTTACACCAAATCTCTGTTCAAGTACACGCTGCAAGGCGCGAACACCGAATGTTTCGCTGGCATAGTGACCCATAAAAATAACAGAGCATTCAAGTTCGCGAGCTGTATGATACGCCTCTTGTTTTGGCTCCCCTGAGATGAGCAGGTCAATTCCTCTAGCGGCTACTGATGGTATAGCAAAGCTTCCTGAGCCGGTGACTATTGCGACCCGCGCTATGCGCTTCTTCCCGAAAGGGAGTACTAGGGGAGCAGTTGTCACTCCTTCACACCGAGATAACCTAGTCGCAATCTCCTCGATCTCAAGAGGCTGTGTGAGTTCGGCCACGCAACCGACAGGGCTTCCTTGATAAGTAAAATCGGGTTGCGGGTTTAGAGCGCCGAGCACTGTTGTCGCGATTTGCGCGGCGTTTCCAAGAACTGGATGGCCATCAAGGGGTAGGTGCGCCGCGTAGAGCGACATGCCTCCGCCCAAGCAAAGAGCGGCCTTCTTTGCCCATGTGCCAACGAGCGGCTCGACCTTTCCCCAGTAGACTCCGTGATGCACAACCAGAAGTTCGGCGCCGCAAGAGAGTGCTTGTTCAATGACTGATAGCCCTGAATCAACCGCGAAGGCTATCTTTGAGACCTCCTGCTTGGGGCTCTCTATCTGTAATCCGTTAAACGCCACATCCGAGAACTGCGCTACGTTTAGCTCTTTATTGAGAAGGTCTGTTATCTCTCTTACTGAATTTGTTGCTAACATATTGAATTGTTTTAATTTATACACCTATGATCGAGCATTGCCCAAAATCGAGGGAATCTGCTACGTTACCGGCCTGCGTCGTCTGGTGAGTTTAAGACGAACGCACTTTTTTAAAAAGGTACGCAAATGGGATGGTTTACCCGCAGCAAGGCTCCAAAGACCGTAGAGGTAGCAGAGCCACTTCAGCTCCCCGATGATATCTGGACTAAGTGTCCTAAGTGCGAAGCGATTCTCTATACTAAGGACCTAAGAAGAGCCTTTGGCGTATGTCCTAAGTGTTCGCACCACTTTAGGTTAACAGCCAGACAGAGGATCCCGATCTTGGTAGACCGTCACTCGTTTGTTGAGTTAGACCCGAATCTACGTTCTGTAGATCCGCTCAATTTTAAAGATAAAAAGAAGTACAAAGATCGAATCAAGGACACTGAGAAGAAAACAGGCTCCGTGGAGGCGGTTATTACTGGCCGAGCTAGAATTCTCAATATCCCGGTTATGTTGGGAGTGTTCGATTCCTCCTTCATGGGAGGAAGCATGGGATCTGTTGTTGGTGAGAAGCTGACACGCCTCGTTGAGTTAGGCTGCACTGAGAAGCGTCCGGTTATTATCGTTTCAGCCTCAGGTGGCGCACGCATGCAGGAAGGTTTGTTCTCTTTGATGCAGATGGCCAAGGTGAGCGCGGCCTTGGCGCGACTAGGTCAGGCTCGCATACCTTACATATCAGTACTAACAGATCCTACAACGGGTGGTGTGGCGGCCTCGTTAGCGATGTTAGGAGACCTAATCATCGCGGAGCCGGATGCGCTGATTGGCTTTGCGGGACCTCGTGTAATCGAGGGAACCATTAAGCAAAAACTCCCTGAAGGTTTCCAACGTTCCGAGTTCCTCTTGGAGCATGGCATGGTAGATCGGATCGTCTCCCGCACGGCCATGCGTGAGGAGCTGGGGGTTCTGATAAGAAATTTTGGATTTGGAATCTGACCCCTTTCGTCAAACACTAACAACGGCTAAGTTTAGCCGGTATGTTAGTTGTTTCAAGTTTCTTAAACAAAAGCTATCGGTTAACGAGTAGTAATGCGATTTCGTGCGCTCCACTCAGGTTCGTGCGTGTGCCTCTCGTGTCTGCCCTAGGAGTTGTCGCGTTGATCTTGATCAGCGTCACTTCCGCTTGGTCGCAAACCAATAGGGTAGTATTTGCGGAGGATGATCCGACAACAAAGGCAGCTCAACAGCTACAAGTTCAGCAGGCCACGAAACCGCTAACAGCTCAACCGGCTGCTCCAGGGCTAGATTTTCAGGCCCCATTAATCGAGTTCAAAAAAGAGACGCATGAGGTAGTTGGCAAGGGAGGCGTTACGCTCTCTGAAGGTGGAGTGCAGGTTCAAGCCGATGAAGGGGTGTTTAACACAGAGACAAAGCAGGGTGATGTCAAGGGTAATGTCTTAATGACGACCGGTTCAGGTGTTTTAGCGGCTGATTCAGCTAAGCTAAACGTCGAAGGGGAGACAGGAACTTTTAAGAATCTTGAATTCGACGTTGAAGAGGGTGGATACCGCGTAGAGGCTCAAGAAGCGCAGAAGGTTTCTGAATTTGAATTCGAGTTGGCTGATACTGATATGACTACGTGTCGTTGCCCTGATGGTGGAAAACCGTGGGAGGTTTCCGCTGGGAGGTGTAACCTGACTCAGGAAGGTTATGCCCACGCATATAACTCAACGGTATATTTTCAGGGACTGCCGATATTTTATTCACCTTACCTAGTTTTCCCAGTGAAGAATGAACGGGCCTCTGGGCTTCTTCCTGCCCGATTTGGATTTGGGAACCGTGATGGATTTGAATACGCTCAACCGGTTTTCCTATCAGTAGATGATACAACAGGATTGACGGTTACCCCATTTATTGCAACCCGCTCCAGGGTTGGCTCTGAATTCGCTTTTGAGAAGGTTTTTTCTGAGACATCTAGGCTTGATGCTGGAGTCACTTATTCAAATGAATCTCTTAGAGATGGAGAACTACGCGGGTTGAATCTGGATGGCGTATCGGAGCCCTGGATTGATCAGGATAGGTTCGGAGGATTCTGGAAGCAGAGGTGGATATCGGACCCCAAAGACCCGTATCCGATTGAGTTTATTGCTGATGGCCGATACACCAGTGATAATCTATACATCAGAGAGCTTCCCGCGCCGCAGATCGGCGAGCAACAGGCGCAGTTCTTAACGTCTACGGCGGCAGTTAGAGGTACAGCTTTCGAGTTCCTTAACCTAGAAGGGCGTACTGAGTATAATCAGATGCTACTGGATCCACAGGAAACTACATTCCAAAGGGTGCCTGAGTTGATGGCATCAACCAGTAAGACATTGCGTCCGTTCGGCCAGAATCCGCTCAACTTAAAGTTGGTCACAGGTGGAGATTTCGCCGCGACAAGTTTTATGAGAGAGGAGGGGTATCAGGGATGGAGAACCAATATTCATCCCAAAGTGGCGCTGCCTTTTCAGTTATCTAATTATGTAAGGGCGCAGTTCGGGGCCGAATTCTATAAAACAACTTATCATTTAAACGATGACAGCTTGCCACCTGACAAGAACTCTTTGTACCCGGATCCGGTGCCAAAAGGCGATCTGTTTGATAAGCCAGATAAAGAGAACCCTGCCTACGTAGGTCCAACGGATCCCACTGATCCAGAAGCCCAGTTTGGAGACAGTCGCACGATTCCTGTCTTTACATACGGCATGGCAACTGGGGTCGAGAAAGTTTACGATCTTGAGCGTGGCAACTGGTTCTCTAAGTTGATTTCTTTAGGCGCTGAAAATGAAGGCTCGGAGCTCACAAGGCTAAAACACACCATCGAGCCAAACGTGCAGTACAGATATGTACCAGAGAGAGAGCAGAGCTCGAATCCGCAGTTCGACTCACTTGATCGATTCGCTCATCGCAGTTTGGTTTCTTACGGGCTTACCACGAGGCTCTACGGACGATTTTTCGAGCCGTATGAACGCACTCGCGAAGTTGAGGATCTGACCGGTGTAGGTAAATCATTGTCGATGTTCGACTTGGGGCAATCGATGCTGGATTTTGGAAGGGGCGCGATTGTTTCACCCCTTGCTCCGGTGGATACTAGAGAGGGGGAAATCCGAGAGATCGGACAGTTCTATGTTAGTCAGGGTTATGATTTTGTTGAGGCCAAAAGGTCTGTTAAAGAGGAGGAATCAACGAATCCCTTCACCGATATAAAGACCGGATTCATCTTATCTCCCTCAACGTACCTATCAGCTAGCTTGGAATCGAACCTTAGCGCCAAGGATGGCCAGTTTACAAGTTACATCTGGGGTCTGGGCCTTCGAGATGACCGTGGTGATGCGTTGCGTATTCGCTACAGCTTCGTAAATTACTCGCTTAGTCAGGCGGAGGGTAATCTGGAGTTTAAGATTACTGACCGGATTAGACTTGGAACTTATGGCCGCTATAGCTTTGAAGATAGCGAGTTCCAGGAGTCTCGTGGATTGATCCGGTTCTTTAACTCTTGTAAGTGCTGGAGTATCGACGTTGGAGCGGGTAGGCGGATTAATCCGGAACGGGATCAGTTCTTAGTCTCTGTAACGTTTGGCGGAGTAGGGACTATGCAGCAGGGGATGAACCTTAATTAGTGTCTGCCTTATGGCATAAAATGCTCCCTGGGTGCTGATTTTACGGGAGCAGGGCGTCGCAGTGTTTTTGGTAAACTGCTTGGGTAATAAGTTAAATTTTTTACCACAGAGGACGCAGAGGACACAGAGAAAGCCCCCTAAAATACCGATAAAATGGCCGTTCTCTGTGTCCTCTGCGTCCTCTGTGTTGAAAATCAACTGCGGTGCCCTGTTACGGGATTAGCTTTCTGGTAAAATTCTTGGCGCTGTTGTAGGCTTGGGCGTGCTTTTTGATCACCATGGGAGGCTTTAGTGAAAGTATTAGTTACCGGAGCGGCTGGTTTTATCGGGAGTAACCTAGTCCACCTTTTAGTCAAAGAGCGACCGACATGGAATATAGTTGCCCTAGACTTACTAACTTACGCCGGCAACCTAAAAAATCTTAGTGAACTACTGGCGCCAAAGGGACACGTGTCTTTCTCAAAGACTGACATATCCGATGTTAAAGCAATTAACGAACTATTCGAGAAGGAGAAGTTCGATCTGGTGTTCCATCTCGCCGCCGAGAGCCATGTTGATCGCTCGATTATGTCGTCAATGGAATTCGTTCGTACAAATGTTCTTGGGACTCAGGCGCTTGTAGACGCGGCGCGTAACAATAAAGTCGCTAGGTTCGTTCAAATCTCGACTGACGAAGTTTACGGGTCCCTTGGCCCCACGGGAGCTTTTGTAGAGACTACGCCTCTCGATCCTACTAGCCCATACGCGGCATCGAAGGCAGCTTCAGATCTTATGGTTTTAGCGGCGTGTAAAACACACGGCTTTAATGCTTCCGTGACTCGCTGCACTAATAATTATGGGCCGTATCATTTTCCTGAGAAGTTAATTCCGTTGTTTATCACAAACGCGATGGAAGATAAGAAGCTTCCACTTTACGGTGACGGGATGAACGTAAGGAGCTGGGTTTATGTGACAGATCACTGCGAGGGATTATTAGCGGTCGCGGAGCGTGGAAAAGCGGGAGAAGTTTATAATATTGGAGGAGCTGCGGATGCAGAACTCCCTAATCGTGACGTTACTTATGCGATACTTGAGATCTTAGGTAAGTCTCGAGATCTGATACAGCCAGTGGGCGATCGCCCAGCGCACGATAGACGCTATGCGATTGATCACTCAAAGATTACTAACGAGTTGGGATGGAAGCCTAAGACGTCATTTAGAGATGGGCTGGAGCGCACAGTTCGCTGGTTTCAGGACAATAGATCCTGGTGGCATGAGATAAAGAGCGGGGAGTACCTCTCGTTCTATGAGAAGAACTATAGTGGGCGCGGGAAAGCGGCTTAACAAAGGGCGTTAGTTATGAAGATTCTTCTCTTTGGCGGTAGCGGCCAGCTAGGTTTTGAGCTCAAGAAAAGAGCTGAGGATTTGAACTTCACCCTTGTATCGCCTGTGACCAAGGAGGTTGATATCACCGAGGCTGAGCAGGTCTCTAAGTTAGTGGGGGCGATTAAACCCGAGGTTGTGATTAACAGCGCCGCCTATACCGCCGTTGATAAAGCCGAGGAGGAATCTGAGCAAGCGTTTGCTGTGAACGCAGTAGGAGCGAAAAATGTCGCTGAAGCTTGTGCTAAATCCGGAAGTAGATTGATCCAAATTTCTACCGATTACGTTTTTGACGGACTGCAAGGCAGGCCATTAAATGAGAGTGATCTTGTTAATCCTGTGAGTGTCTACGGAAAATCTAAACTTGAGGGAGAACGCTTTGTATCGGATATCCTCGGCGATCGAGCCTTAGTAATGAGGACTCAGGCGCTCTATGGCCAGAAGGGAGTTAATTTCGTTTATACAATGCTTAAGCTTTTCGCTGAGCGTCCTGAGCTTAAAATAGTTGACGATCAATTCGTTTCTCCGACTTGGGCTGGATGGTTGGCTGAGGCGGTCCTCGATTTCGCCCGACTACCCGTTGGAGGTGTTGTTCACGCTAGCTGTTCAGGTGTTGTCTCTTGGTATGACTTTGCCGCGGAGATTCATAGGTTGGCAGCGCCAAGTTTTGAGGGCAAGTCGATGGCTAAGCTTGAGAAGACAACTGCGGCTGAGTTAAATCGCCCGGCCAAGAGACCGGTTTTCTCGGCTTTTGATACAGCTAAGATAACGTCACTGTTAGGCCGCCCACCAATTACCTGGCAGGAGGGGCTCGGAGCTTTTCTTAAAGAGATAGGGATTATCTAGATTGAGGGGATGTAGTGAAAGATAGGAATCCTGATACTTTCATTGTTGTCATGGCAGGTGGGCAAGGTAGCCGTTTCTGGCCTCTTAGTCGTTGTTCCAAGCCCAAGCAGTTTTTATCGATGAATGACAACGGCGAGAGCTTGATTCAAGCTACCGTTAGACGAGTGGAGGCCCTTGTTCAGTCGGGGAACGTCTTGGTAGTAGCGAGTGACAAGCTTGTTCCACTTGTTAATGAGCATGTGCCAGGCGCTGGGGTAGTTATCGAGCCGGAGGCGCGCAACACCGCCGCTTGTATAGGGCTCGCCGCAGTAGCAGCCGCGGTAAGAGCTCCTAGCCTAGACCCAGTCTTAGTTGTTTTGCCCGCCGATCACGCTGTTAGTAATGAGGGCCGATTAAGAGAGACGCTTCAAGAAGCGATATCTTGCGCCCGAACATCTGATTCGCTTGTGACGATCGGGATCCCCCCTGTATCGCCTCATACGGGATACGGTTATATCAAGCGTGGGGAGCACATTGATGGCCGTGCGTATAAAGTTGACCGTTTCTTCGAGAAACCGAACTTGCAACGCGCTCAGAAGTATCTTGAACAGGGTGAATATAGCTGGAATTCGGGTATGTTTGTCTGGCGTGCTTCGGTGATACTGCAAGCTTTTAGAGAGTACATGCCTGAGATGCACGCTGGGTTGATGGATATAAAGAAGGCCTTGGAGAGTGGAGAGAAGCTGGGAGCCAGCGATACCATAGCGAGGATTTTCTCCGGACTTGAGTCGATTTCGATAGATTTTGGTGTGCTGGAGCACGCTAGGAACTGTGTGGTGATTGACGCCAGCGAATTTGGGTGGAACGATGTGGGGTCATGGGACCAGTGGGCTGAGAATTTCTCGGCTGATCACGACGGCAATCTGATTCGTGGTAACGCTTTGGTTATCGATAGTCAGGGATGCGTAGTACGTTCAGAGGGGCGGCTAATCGCGGCGGTAGGATTAAAGGACCTTGTGATAGTGGATTCCGGTGACGCTATCTTGGTAGTATCGCGCGAGCACGTCCAGGATGTTAGGAAAGTAGTAGCCGAACTGAAGGCTCAGGGAAAAACAGATTTAATTTAAATAGCCCCGGGCTCTTTGATTTAAGGAGATCGGCGAGTTTAATTTAGGAGTGATTTAGTTATGACGCAGAAAGTAGCTTTGATAACAGGAATTACAGGACAAGATGGTTCTTATCTCGCCGAGTTTCTCCTGAGTAAGGGGTACCGCGTTTGTGGTATGGTTCGTCGCGCATCGGTTGAGAACTTTGAGCGCATCAACCACATCCGTCACAAGATTGAGCTGTTTCAGGGTGACCTGCTCGATCAGTACTCGCTCATCTCAGTATTGCAGGAGGTTAGGCCGTCAGAGGTATACAACCTAGCAGCGCAGAGCTTTGTTCCAACAAGCTGGAATCAACCTGTTCTGACCTCTGAGTTCACCGCGATCGGTGTTACCAGAGTATTAGAGGCTATTCGGTTAGTAGACCCAAAAATTCGTTTCTACCAGGCTTCAAGTTCTGAGATGTATGGACGTGTGAGAGAGACACCACAGAGTGAGCTTACTCCGTTTTATCCGCGTTCGCCGTATGGAGTAGCTAAGGTTTACGGACACTACATAACTGTGAACTATCGTGAGAGCTACAACCTCTTTGCCGTGTCGGGAATTCTATTCAATCACGAGTCGCCAAGACGTGGACTTGAGTTCGTAACCCGTAAGGTAACCGATGGAGTAGCAAAGATTAAGTTAGGCCAAGCAAGCGAGCTCCGTCTTGGAAATCTCGATGCTCGTCGTGATTGGGGATTCGCTGGTGATTACGTAGAGGCGATGTGGTTGATGCTCCAGCAAGAAGAGGCTGATGATTATGTAATAGCCACCGGTGAGACGCATACAGTTCAGAAGCTAGTTGAGGTAGCGTTTAATCACGCTGGTCTTGATTGGAAGAAGTACGTGAAGCTCGATCCAAAGTTCCTCAGGCCAGCAGAAGTTGATCTTTTGATTGGAGATCCAAGTAAGGCTATGAAGAAACTTGGATGGAAGCCTAAGGTGAGCTTTGAGCAGATGATTCAGATGATGGTAGACGCTGATGTTGAGCGTCTTTCGTCTCGAGCAAGCTAGTCTCTAGGGCGGGTTGGTGATGCGCGCGTTGGTGATAGGTGCCGGTGGCTTTGCTGGAAGGCACCTAGTCGCCGAGCTTAAAGCTCTGGGAGATGATGTATTCTCGGCTGTTCAATTTACCAGAGGCGGGGTCGATGCCAGTCGTGAGGTGCCGGTCGATATAACTGACCGCTACTCGATCGCGCGCGCTTTGGAGATATCCCAACCTGAGGCGGTATATCACTTAGCTGGTATAGCTTTTGTTCCAGAGGCTGAAAGTGATTTTGATAAAGCGCTTAAGGTAAACGTTGGTGGTGCGGTAAATATTTTGGCGGAATGCGCTAAGACTCGGCGACATACGCGAGTGGTCTTTGTCAGTTCAGCCGAGGTTTATGGCGCGGTGCCAGCGAGAGGGCTACCGATAACTGAGGATACCCCGACCGCTCCGGCAAATAATTATAGCCTAAGTAAGTTAATGGCAGAGGCGGCGGTCGAACGCTATCAGCGCGGAACCTCCTTAACGTGCGCCATAGCTAGGCCCTTTAACCACATCGGCCCGGGGCAGGACCGGCGTTTTGTATCGGCTTCTTTTGCTTTGCAGCTCGCGCTCATAGCGCACGGAAAGGCTGAGCCAGTATTGCGGGTCGGGAACTTAGAAGCAAAGAGAGATTTCTCCGATGTTCGCGATATCGTTCGGGGTTACGCACTTTTAGGTCGCTCAGAGGGAGGGATCTTTAATCTGGGCGCTGGTCGTTCCAGAGTTGTCCGCGAGGTTTTGGATACCCTCATTAATATATCTGGCTTGTCAGTTAAGATAGAGGCCGATCCAGCCAGGCAACGTGGTCCTGAGACCCCTGAGCTTTACGGAAGTTATCAGAAGATAAAGTCTCAGTGTGGATGGGAGCCGCGCATATCATTCGAGCAGTCGCTGCAGGATGTGTATAAGTTCTGGTTCGATTATGTGGCTCGTGGTGGCGAGTAGGTTATCTGCAGGAACGGAAATACGGAAGAATTATCAATATAAGCAGTACCTATTCGTTTACTGGGTCCGCCGCTGTGCTTAGCTATACGTGCTCTAAGGCCGCGCTTATTACGCTAACAACCACTATGGCGCGCGAGTTAGGGAAAGACGGAGTCACGGTGAACTGTATAGCTCCGGGCAATATCGATACGGATATGACCGCGGCGGCGGGGCAGGGAATCATTGACTGGGTGCTCGCGACAACTCCAGTCGGACGTCTTGGGAAGACATCAGAGGTCGGAGATGCGGCAAAATATCTGATTGACGCGCCGTTTGTTACCGGCGCTGTTATGACGGTGGATGGTGGGCAGAGTTTGAATGTGTGAGGATTCTGGGGGCCTCAGCTTCGCTCCAGCTTGCCTATAAATTGCGTGCAAGGGCGAGAGCTATCGTGGTACAATAAAGGGAATGAGGGGGAAGGTTGTGCCAGTTCCTTCCGTTAAGGGCTTATATGAGTCAACACCAGGACCCAATTCATCGCATTACCACTAATCCTCAACAGTGTGGTGGGAGGCCATGCATCAGGGGAATGAGAATAAGAGTGAGCGATATTCTCGACCTGCTGGCTGCGGGACTTACAAACGAGCAAATTCTGAGTGAATATCCTGATCTGGAGATGGATGATATTCGCGCTTCAATCAAGTACATGCAGATCGGCGACGTATAAATTCACCTAACCCCAACCACCCGCCCATCCCGAATCCCCTTAACCGACGCCTCGCTCCAGATTACTCCATCTTTTTTTACCGATAGGTTACCGATCGTGCCGCGATAATCGGAGATCTTGGTTAACGCCTGACTAAGGCTGGCTCCAGATCTCTCTGCAGATCTAAAAGCCTCTCCAAGAATCATCACTGAGTCGTAAGCATGCCCAACCCCAGCCGTGACCTCGCGTCCGTATTTATTTAGGAATCTCTCTTGGAATGAATCCGATGGTACGGCGGCATCGATAAACCACGAGCCCTCAAAGGCATGTTTATCGGCGGCTAGTCCGAAGCTCTCGATAGAGGTAAGTGGGATATTAATACCTAGCTCGCGGGTTTGTCTGGCTAGTAACTCAATCTCTGGTGACAAGCCAAGTAACAGAAGCGAGTCCGGCTTAATTCGTCTCATGCGAATCATAAGCGAGCGAAAATCCGTTGTTCCTCGGTTGTCCATAAATATAAGCTTAGCGTCGACTCCGTGAGCTTTAAGATCCTCGCTTGCCAAGATCGCCCCATCGCGGATTCCATTTCCGAGAAAAGCCCAGTCCCCTGATAGTGGCAGAACAAATCCGATCTTTAACGAGTTATCTCGACTACCTGGAGACGCTTCTAGAGGGGAGAGAAGGGGGGAGATAACGAGGATGGTGGCGAAGATGATAGCTAATATGTGCTTTATAATCATTATGTTATTATCTTTGTAACTACGCAGCATATTCCTCCGCGATAACGTTAGCCACTATTAACGGGCGGCTTTGCGGAGCGGAGCGAATAAATGCGGCGGCCCGGAAAATCCGGTGAGTAGTTATGTGGCAAAAACTGAAAAAAACCGCGTCCAGCGAGCAAAAATCTCACTATCTCCGGCATCTGATCAAGGTAGGAAACGCTTTTTTGAAGCGAGGCTTGGATGACGCAGGATTCTTTAGAGGTGTTGCTAATAAGATCCCGAGATATCTCATGCCGCATCCCCGAACTATGCTCGAAGGGTTCAGGTCATGAATCGCCCCGTGTTATAGCGCTTGAATTCCATGATGGCTCTGAATCCACAGCGTCTCTTCAGTCGCTCAAGCGCGACCACCCCAGCGACATTATAGTCGCGTTAGTTCCAAACGGAGCGGTATCTCTCGCTGTTAAGGCAACAAGGGCTGGAGCCGACGACGTAGTTGAATCGCCTCTAGACGATGAGAAGATAAGAAAGCTCCTAGGACAGCGGGCGAGATTCTCAACAGGGAACGCGTTTGAGGATGGCGCCACGAACTACGGTCGCTTAGGCGGACGAAGTCCGGTTATGCGGCAGCTATTTAGGCGCATAGGTTCAGTAGCACCGCTCGATACCACTGTGTTAATCAGCGGAGAGTCCGGAAGTGGCAAGGAGGTCGTGGCTCGTGAGATTCACGCGCGCAGTTCGCGACATGTCGGGGCATTTGTCGCCATCAACTGTGGCGCTATTCCAGATTCACTAATCGAGTCTGAGCTTTTTGGTCATGAGAAGGGCGCATTTACCAGTGCTGTCCGCGCCAAAGCTGGTCTTGTGGAGTTAGCGGATAACGGGACACTTTTTCTGGATGAAGTAGGGGATCTAAGTCTGAGCGCGCAGGTTAAGATTTTGCGATTTTTGCAGGAGCGTGAGTTTCGGCGCGTTGGAGGTGAGAAAACTATACGAGTTAATACCCGAGTCATCGCGGCATCGAACAAGGATTTGGAGGAGCTTGTGCGCGAAGGAAATTTCAGGTCCGACCTGCTTTATCGCCTTAATGTCGTAAATATCGTCGTCCCTTCATTAAGAGAGAGGCCGCAGGATTTAGAGCTATTGATAGCAAAGTGTCAGCAGCGTCTATCTTTAAAGTATGGCGGAAAAAGGCTGTCTTTTTCGAGCGACGCTTTGAGGGTGATCTCTGAATACAGATGGAGTGGGAATGTACGGGAGCTTGAGAATATGATTGAACACCTGCTAGCGTTACATGTAGGGGCCGAGGTGGGAGTGAATGATCTACCTGTTAAGATTAGGAGATGTGTCGCTGCCAGTATCGCGACTCCAAGAGGTGATGAGATCGATACGTCAAAATTGGCGCTCTCTGATATCGGTCGGGTGTTAGAGAGCAAGATGATCCGAGAGGCTCTAGAGAGGAATAATTATATTCAGAGCAAAGCGGCGCGGGCTCTCGGCATTACTCGCAGAATTTTAAAATATAAGATGGATAAGTTGGGGATCTCGGCGGAGAGGTCGGGTTCTCGTCGCGTCACTTCTTAAATAGCTGATCAAGCGCCGAGAGAGTCGCGCTCTTTGACGAGCCTTTATTCGCGGACGTAGAACGTGGCTTAAAATACTCACACCGATTGGCTCGCTCTTTATCTCGTACCCATTCAGCCGATGATTCGCGGCATTCATGGTGAGCGCCCGCGTCGTAAAGGTCACAGTTCATACAGACATGAGCGTCGCGACTACAGCCGGAGCATGATTCTCTGAAGCCAAGAGGGTGACTGTGGGATATCTCAATCGACTTTGAGCAATGGTAGCAGGTAAGGTTGGTGGACATGGTGTTAAACTAGATAAGTTGTTAGGAGACCGCAACTACCTGGAGGGCTATATCCTGCGTCCTTCCAAGGAAGGAGAAGGGCAACGGAGCGTGAGAAGGGGGGTGGGAGAGGCGCCGGCTGTATTCCCCTCTCTGCCCGTCCTCGCCGCCCTCGTTGTTTAAATAAAAAGCTGCAGTGGATTTTTTACTACAAAGAGCACGGCGAGGGAAAATCGGGGAGCAGATAGCATCCAAGAGATGAGGATGGTCTTGATATGTTCTATCTGTTAGTACAACGTTCGCAGTCCGCCCTTGTCCCCACTTTCTCTCGAATTATTTCCCTCTCCCGAAGCATCATACCAATTGTGCTTACGAGGACTTAGCGACAATATGCTGAGTCATGTCGGTAATTCTCATGAATGATTCTTCCTCTGATTCGCGTGGCCAGGTTGTCCTCTCTGAGGCGCGGAAAAGGATCCGTTTCTCAATAGCTGAGCTCAAGTGGCTTGGAAGGGTGCTCATATCATCGGCGGACCGTTTCTACTGGGATAACGGGTTCTCCAAGGCGGCTTCACTAGCATACTCGTCACTGCTCTCGCTGATCCCATTAACCGCGCTGTGCTTCGGCATCCTTGCCGCCTTTATGAGCGGCGGCGAAGAGTATATGTCACAGATCCGCGAGTTCTTCTTTAAACAGTTCATCCCTGGTTCCACCGCGCTTGACGCGTTGATGCCACTTGTTGAGAAGTTTAGCAGCAAGATGACCTCTTTCTACTTTGTAGCGGCACTTATAGGTACCTCGCTTCTTCTGCTTAATTCGATTGAGTACACGCTCAATCAGGTGTGGCAGGTCTATGAGACGCGCAGAATTACCGACAAGATTGCGATATTTTGCGCTATTATCGTTTTGCTACCTGTCTTCGCTTTTTCGGGTTACTACACTAGCACCAAGGTAGAGCCGCTCTTCGCCGATTTCGGACTGGTCAGTGGGGTGTATCACGACACTATGCCGTTCTTAATAGATTGGGTGGCGTTTGTGATGCTGTATTTCTTGGTTCCAAAAGCGCCAGTCAGATTTATCCCGGCGCTCTTCGGCGCCCTTGTGGCTTCTTTGCTGTTTGGTCTAGCCAAGCACTGGTTCGCCTACTATATCGTTGAGTTCTCGACATATGAGAGGGTTTATGAGTCTCTGGCGCTGGTTCCGATATTCTTAATCTGGTTGTATGTCTCGTGGACGATAGTTCTGTTTGGGGCGGAGATCTCGTATCAGGCGCAGCATCTCCCAAGGAGCGGTAAGCTGTGGACTCGGTCTCTTATGTCGATCGGAGATGGGGCTATGTTGTTGGCGGTTCAGAGCTTGGTGATAGTGGCGAAGGCATTCGCTGGGGGCCAAAAGATCCCGAATGAATTGGAGATAGCTGAGGCGTTGGGGTGCAGTTCGTTGGTTTTAAAATCAAGCCTCGATTCTCTTGAGAGAGCAGGGCTGATAATGCGTGGCGACTCTCGTGATATGCCGCTACTTCTAATGAAATCGCCAGAGGCGATCACCGTTAGCGAAATAAGAGAGGCAGTTTTTAAGAAGAGGCAAGCAATGTTCCTCGGAGGGGAGATATCGCGCCTTTATGAGTGTTTTGGAGGGGCCAAGCGCGCGTCGCAGGTCTCGCTAAGTCAGATAATTTCACAACAGTCAGGAGAAAAGAGTGGCGATTTATCAAAGTGAACTTCCAAATGGTTTGGCGATAATTGTAGAGGAGATGGATCACGTTGAATCCGCGGCGTACGAGCTCTCTATTCCTGGCGGAATAACCGCTGATCCCGTTGAGAATGTTGGGGCCAGCCTAGTTCTCGCCGAGTTAATCGCCAAAGGCGCCGGAGCTCTTGATTCTCGTGGGCTGTCCGAGGCTTTTGATAGCGCCGGAATTCGTCACGGAGAGGGAGCGGGAACGGATCGATTCTCTCTTAGTGGAGTCCTAGTTGCAAACCAACTAGACCGGGCGCTTGAGTTGGTAACATCGATGGTGCGTAATCCTAAGCTGCCTGCTGAGGATATTGAACCAATCGCAAGTATTCTTCTCCAGGATCTAGATTCGTTAAAGGATAACCCGGCCAGAAGAGCGATGGTTGAGTTGGCGAGTCGATTCTATCCAGCCCCTTTTAATCGATGCCCAATGGGCGACCCAGATGGTATCGCGATGTGCACCAGGGACTTGATGGAACGGATTCACAGCCAGGTCTTCCGCCCTAAGGGAGCGATCCTGTCGGTGGCTGGCAAGGTTAACGCCAAGCGGGTATTTGATACAGTGTCGGAGTTACTTGGGGATTGGGGCGGAAAGGGATTAGAGATTCCTAAATTTGGCTCTCTGCCGAAACACGAGTATTTCCACCTCTCTGATAAATCCGCCCAACTTCAGATCGTTATGGCCGCGCCATCAGCCAAATTTGGAGACGAGTTGTATTACGAATCAAAGTTGCTAGCGAGTATTCTTGGTGCCTCGATGTTTGGTAGGTTATTTGTTGAGCTGCGTGAAAAGAGAGGGCTCTGCTACTCAGTCTACGCCAGGCACAGCTCTACGGCGCAGTATGGAACTTTGTCAGCTTATGTTGGCACTACCCCAGAGCGAGCTCAGGAGAGTATGGATGTATTGCTGAACGAGTTTTCGAAGCTCCCAGAATCTATAACGCAAGAGGAGCTAGATCGCTCGCGTACTAACCTTAAGGCTAGTTTGATCATGGGCGAGGAGAGTCCTGGTTCCCGAGCTGGATCTAACGCGAGTGATTGGTGGTTGATAAGGAGAATTCGAGGTCTAGATGAGATAAAAGCTGCAATCGATCAAGTTACGCTCGAGTCGCTTAATGAATTCATGGCACGCTATCCATTTTCCCCGTGCTCTGTCTTAACTCTAGGCAGTTCCACACTTAATGTAGACCCTAAAGTGATCTCAGGGGCTAAATAACTCTAATCTAGGAATCCAAATGCCAAGCACATACAAACAGACTCAATTAAAGAATGGCCTTACGGTCATAGGCGAGAGTAATCCAGCCAACGTAAGTTCGGCGATCGGTTTCTTTGTTAAGACCGGCGCGCGAGATGAGACTCCAGCGGAGTCAGGGCTCTCGCATTTCTTAGAGCATATGATGTTTAAGGGTACGCCCACGCGTAGTGCCATCGATATAAACTTAGAGCTCGGCAATTTAGGAGCCCAAGCCAACGCGTTTACATCAGAGGAGAATACGGTCTACTACGCGGCGGTTATTCCAGAGAGATTTAGTGAGATGCAGGAGCTTTTAAGCGATATGCTCAGGCCAGCTCTGGATCCAAGTGAATTCGATATGGAGAAGAAGGTTATCCTTGAGGAGATCGCGCTCTACCAAGACAGGCCTCACTTTTTCCTTTTTGAGAACGCCTTCAAGGACTACTTTGGGTCACATCCAGCCGGTAATTCTGTTCTGGGTTCTCATGATTCAGTATCGGCTTTGACCCATGGGCAGATGCGTGATTATTTCGACAGAAGGTACTCACCATCAAATATAGTGCTGGCCGCTAGCGGGAATTTCTCGTGGGATAGGTTTGTAGCTGATGCGGAGCGGTACACTAGCCAATGGCAAGATCAGACGGTGGGGCGCGAGCTTTCTCGTTTCGCGGTGAGCGCCAAGCAGCGAGTATTCAAGAAAGCCAATCTTGCGCAGGCCCATGCAGTTTTGATCTCAGAGGGTGTCAGCGCCCAAGATCCAGAGAGGTATCCGATGGCTCTGTTGTCCACGATGCTCGGTGATTCGAGTGGTTCCAGAATGTATTGGGATCTCATAAACACGGGCCTCGCTGAGAGTGCTGGCGTTGATAGTGATGAAAGAGATGGGGCCGGGTGTTTTTCGGCGTACCTCTCTACATCTCCCGATCGGCTTGAGCAGGTTATCTCCATCGCTAAGAAGATACTATCAACCCCACGGGATTTCTCAGACCAAGATCTAGATCGCGCGAAAGCTAAGGTATGCTCGAGAATTGTACTCGATGGAGAGATGCCGATGGGACGTTTAATGGCTCTTGGACTTGAGTGGACCTACCGGAAACAAAGCACTCCTCTGTCGGTTATAATTGAGCGCGTTAGAGCGGTATCGAGAAAGGATATTAACTCAGCCCTTGAAAGATTCGCCCTTAGCACTTGGGCTGAGTATCGGTTGATGCCGGAGTAGGTACTGCCTGTTCCGGATGTATAGGGCGTAGCATTTTTTTATCACCACAGAGGACGCAGAGGACACAGAGAACGGCCATTTTATGGGCAATTAATGAGTTTTCTCTGTGTCCTCTGCGTCCTCTGTGGTAAAAAATAATTTACTAATTATCACAGCAGCTTCCCAAAAACACCGCGACGCCCTTCCGGATGTAAAGAAATGCTCGCTTTCGCGTGCTCTCCCTAGTCGTCATCATCGTCCTCATCCTCTTCGTCCTCCTCTTCGTCCTCGTCTTCGTCCTCTACCTCTTCGTCCTCGTCGTAATCGTAATCGTCGTCATCGAGGTCGATATCGTCTTCGTCCTCGTACTCTTCTTCCTCGCTCTCTTCGCTTTCCTCTTGCTCCTCCTCGGCGAAGACCTCAGGGGCAACCTCTTCGAGAGCTCCGGTTAAAGCTGAAATAACAGAGGCGATATCCTCTGGGGCACAGTCCTCGTTCTCTATCACTGACTCCACCGCGGCTCTAACCTCGGTGACTAAAGCCTCCTGGAGTTCGGCTGATGCTTCCTCATTCTCGTCACTCTCAGTCTCATCCTCGTCTGATTCAGTTCCGAAGTCATTCTCTAGTTGCTCTTGAAGCTCAGCGAATCCCTGTACTAACTCTGTAAGCGCTTCGATGATCTTCTCTGCTGCTTTAGTGCTCATAACTTTTATTCCAAAATACTTACTCCCCTTCGTTTCCTGTCGGGGCGGCGTTATACACGTTTTAATGGAGTGATGCTAAAACCGTTTTGGCTGTTAATCAAGGGGGAAGTAACACACTTTATTAGTGCGCTAGGCCTTGACAGAAAATGATTTAAACTTCTCATTTTTTTATGAAGAGCAGTTGATTTACCCACTCCGATTCGCACCGCGCAGCCGCCCCTTAAATCAAGTTAGCGTTATTTCGGCGGCATTCGCTGTGTAGCTGTCTTTTCTGTTTCTGAGTTGATTATTATCTGGGTATAATTGTTAGGTAGATATGCTTTTGTATATTAAGCCTTAGGGAATGAATAAGAGGGTTGATGAGAACGGTAAATGTATTTTTCGCTTACACAGTGTCGCTTTTTTTGTCTCTCACTGGGTGTGTCTCTAATCATACAGCTAGCAATTCCAGTGATAGAGGAGCTAGGAGGGATGGTGCTATGGTCACCTCGCCTCTTACTGTTTCGACGCTTCGACCGGAGCTTCTGGCCTCGATAAATTCTATAGATGTTGCCCAGCCGGTATTTAAACAGTCAGCATCTGCTGGCGCCATATCGCCGCAAGACGCGTATGGAATCATTTCAAACGCGGCGCGTGAAACTATGACCCTCAAGGTTTTCGGCGCGGACGCTGCGCGGGCGGGGCACGGTTTATCGGGGGCGAACAGCCAAGCGGACGCGGTGCTACGCACAGAGATACTTCGCTTTGATGAACGTAGCGGCTCCGCTTTCGGAGGCGAGCCGGCGGTCGTCTCATTCAGAATGGCGATGTATTCTCGAGCGGCCAGGGCTGATATGTGGAGCGCTCAGTATTTTCTCAAGCAGGAGGCTCTTAGCGAGAATCTCCTGCGAATAGGCGAGCGTAAAGGGCTTGGGGCCGGATGGAGCACCGCCCATGATGTCTTTAAAAAGGGGGTAAATGAGGCGCTGCAGGACTTTAACTCCCAGAGAGAGCAGCGTTTTCTCGCTGGCAATAAGGCAGGTTCGGGGCGGTAGCTTGAACCCTAAAAAGAGGTTTTGTTTTGGGCAGATTTCCCCTGTGGCGATCGCTGCCTACCTGCTATGATCCTCCTGTCATAGGTAGACGGTGAGTTTTAGCATGTCAGCAGTTCAAAAGCGTCGCCCGGTGTCTCGGGCTAAGAATCAGAAGTCAGCGAGTGTCGAAGCCGCTAAAAGTAAAGGAGCAATCCGCCCGCGTGCTTGGGTACGGGATACTATGTCGGTGCTAATTTTTGGTGCCGGTGTTTTTCTCACATTAAGCTTGGCATCGCACGGTTATAACCTGCTTATGGATCTTAACCCTGACACATCTCGTAACTTAATGGGCAGTGCGGGAAATTATATCTCTACGGTGCTATTTGGAACTTTAGGCGTTACGGCACTGGTTCCTGTTCTCGGCTTGGTCTGGATTGCGTTCTTTAGGCTGGGATCTAATGAGTCCAGGCCAAGGATCTATCCAGTTGCGGCGGTCGTTCTTGCTTCCGTTTTATTTCTGGTGGCGCTGTCAACTGCCGTAGCGATCGTTAGCTCTGGTTCTCTTAGTGGTTCAGTTGGTGCCGTTTCCTTCGATATGGCGCGTCATGCGCTCGGAGTGGGCGGAGCGGCGATTGCCACAGTGTTAGTAGGGTTAGTAAGCTGCGCTGTGCTCTCTCAGAGGTCAATCGGAGAACTGGCTGTGGCGTTAAGAGAGTTAGCGCGGGCAGCTTTAGTCGCGATCACGGTAAGGCTTCCAGTGCTACTGCTTAGGGGCGGATTGATAATTGCTGGTATCTGTTGGTGGTGTATTCAGAATCTTTTGTATTGGGTGAGTAAGCTATTTGTTTTGAGAGCCGACCCTGAAGAGGAACAAAAGAGAAGTTCAATCGAGCCTAAAGTAAAGATGAAAAAGGACTCGTCAGCGGCCGCGTCTGTTGAGGCAGAAATTAAAAAGGAGAAGCCGACCGCTGAGGGCAAGGTGGCGGAAGCGGTTACTGCAGTTACTGCCGTCGAGAAGAGCGACCCAATCATCGTCAAGCCAAAGCCTAGAGAGTTCGGTGAGATTAAGACTCTAAGGGAGCAGAAGGCGGAGGAGCGGAGTAAGAAAGGGGATGCGGATGATCAAAGTGGTCAGGTGCCGCAGTTCGATGGGTATAAGTCGCCTGAACTATCACTGCTTTCGCGTGAGGAGGCTCAGCAGTTAGGAGATGATGATGATGAGCTTCGACAGAAGGCCGAGCAGATAGAGCTTAAGCTGCGGGATTTTAATATCGCCGGAAGGGTGACACAGGTCCATCCTGGGCCAGTAATTACTTTGTTTGAGTTTGAGCCGGCGGCTGGTGTGAAAGTAGGTAGAATAGCCGCTTTGCAGGACGATCTGGCGATGAGTCTTAAAGCGAGCAGTATCCGAATTATTGCGCCGCTACCTAAGCGTGGAACTGTTGGAATCGAGGTTCCAAATAAGCATCGAGCTGTTGTTAGGTTAAGGGAGTGTCTCGAGAGCGAGGCTTTTGGGTCGGCTGATTCGATCTTGAGTGTGCCTCTTGGGAAGGATACTTACGGTGACTCCGTTGTTGTGGACATCGCGTCGATGCCTCACTTGCTAATGGCCGGAGCGACTGGAACTGGAAAGTCGGTTAGCATTAACGCGCTTTTACTGAGTTTGCTTTACCGAGCTCATCCATCAGAGCTCGGTCTGATTCTGATTGATCCTAAGGTTCTTGAGTTAAGTATCTACGATGGCATCCCTCATCTTCGAGTGCCTGTTGTAACTGACCCTAGACAGGCTAAGGGTGTTCTTAGCTGGGCGGTAAAAGAGATGGATCGCCGATATCGCTACATGCAGAAGTTTGGTGTGAGGAACATCGACGGCTACAATAGAGTTGTATCAGGAAAGCCACCGATAGATGCCGAGGCCCCGCCGGTAAGCGCTAATGCGGTTCAGATGCAGATGTTCAGCGATAAGCCGGGCGACACTGATGTTTCAGAGAACGAGGGAGAGAAGGCAACAGTTGAGTCGATCGCGCCGGAACAGCTAAAGCCACTTCCGAAGCTGGTTATCGTGATTGATGAGTTGGCCGATCTAATGCTCAGCGTGGGCAGAGAGATAGAGGAGCTGATAACCAGATTGGCTCAGAAGGCGCGAGCGGCTGGTATCCACTTGATAGTCGCGACTCAGAGGCCGTCAGTTGATGTCATCACAGGCTTGATAAAAGCTAACTTTCCGGCCCGTCTGTCGTTCCGTGTTTCTAGCCGGATCGATTCCCGGACGATCCTCGATTCGATGGGAGCCGAGCGGCTGTTAGGCAAGGGTGACATGCTCTTTATGCTTCCGGGAGCGGTACCGCTAAAGCGTGTGCACGGAGCTTTTGTTACGGACTCTGAGGTCCAAAAGGTAGTTACGGCTCTTAAGGCTAACTGCGCGCCGCAGTACGATGATGCGATAATCGCGGCGTGTGACAAGGCTATGAATGAGGGGAGCGAGGGTGATCAGGGCGATGGTTCCGGCGGTGGAGTTGGCGATGAGGACGATTTCGACCCTTTCTACGACAAAGCCGTAGAGTTGGTGGTTGAGAAGGGCCAGGCTTCCACCTCAATGATTCAAAGAACCTTTAGAATAGGTTATAATAGAGCTGCTCGTATCATTGAGATGATGGAGCGTGAGGGTGTTGTTGGAAAAATGGATGGTGTTAGGCCTAGAGAGGTTATTGCGCCGTCTCGTAGCTCCGAGGGTTGATTTGACAGGGCTTAGGGGGTGTCACCTATGAACGACGATAGTAATGATAAGACTGGAAGGGGCACTGCTGGACAACAATCGTCGCAGTCGCTTTTAGAGAAAATTAAACTTACCTTGGCGAATACACCCCCTGATCGTTGGGAACAGGCAGGAGAGTCATTGGATTCAACGCGGAGATATCAGAAGCCGCAGGAGAACTGGGAGGAGCTGTTCTGTACAGATACTAAGACCGGAGTTCTAGTTCTTAGAAAATCTACCCCGATCACCAGTAACTTCTTTGGGGGCGGCTATTCGTTCATCGAGGCTTCCGAACCTAAATTTATGGTAGAGTTAAGATCTCGTGGATGGGTCCCAAAGATGTTGGTAGACCCCTCTTATAGGGGGGCCGGAGTGGTAGATAAAGGCTACCAGCTGTTAGCTGATGGCAGCGTAGCAAGGCAACTATATCAGGAGGTCTTTGTAAGTGTACGGAATCACCGAGAGAGCTTGAGAAGGGATTTTAATGATCTAGCGCAGCGCCTGATAGCAAATATAAACGAGCAGGTTCAGAACACATCCGCCGAGGATTGGAAGGCGGCGGAGAGTTCAGAGCAGGGGTTTACGGGCTATTCGGCGGACGTAAATGGCATGTCGGTCACAGTTTGGACGATGATTAGAGATCTCAGCGCTAATTATGGAATGTACTTCACCAAGTACGGTTTGCGCTGGGATTGCAAGGATATCAATCTAAGTAAAGAGATATTTAAGCTGGTTGATGAATCCGTGAAGAGCGCTTCCCTTGAACAGTTAGGCAAAGTACTTGAGGATATGTTGTAGATCTGACAACGAAGATCGCAGTTAACCTGCGTGAGTTTACGAGCCAGCTAATTGCTGCTCAACAAGCCTGGTATACTCCTTCTCCAGGTCAGAGAACCTCACATTAAGATTGCTGAGGCGCTCGTGAGCGTTTTGGTAGTCTATGATCACATCGCGAAGCTGGGCGCTGGCTTGAGTCAGGGCGTTCGAAAGCTCGCTAAAAACCGCTTGTTGATCAGGTGTCATTTTTATCTCGCTAGACATCGCGTCAAGCGTTCTTAAAGATTCAGCGAGCTTCTGCTCAAGCGATAAAGATTCAGCGGAGAATTCGCTGTAGCGATTTAAAGCATGATGTATCGCGGCTTCATTCTCATCTTTGAGAGCCCTGAGCTCCTGTTGCTCAGCTTCCCTTGACTGAACCTCTTCCCGAGTCTTATCAACCCTCTCTGTCATCTTAGTTAGCTGTTCACGCTGTTCCTCAGCGGCTCGCCTTAATTTATCTGACTGTTCTACAAGGAAGGCTAGCTGAGCCTTGGAAACAAATCTCTCTACATCCGCTAAGGTCTCTACTAACTTCCCATCAAGGATGCGGGACTCCTCAAGGAGAGACGCGACCTCCTCATCACTTGCGCGCGACCCCTGCCGGCGACCAAATACTAACGCCGCGGCGGCCGTAGCAGCGGATATCAGAGCACAGATTGATATGACTAAGTAGTTCATAAATCATCCAAAAGTTTAGCACAGAGCGACTGGCGGGCAAGTGGCTACTTTAGCCGCAATTTGACCGAAGACAGGATCGCCCAAGATTTAACTCGTGACGCTCGGAGCATGAAGTTGACTGAAATGAACATGAGAAACCAGTCGCATCGGTCGCTACTTTGTTATTGGTAATAAGAGGGAGCCAGCTCGCTAGCTTCGAGCTGTCCTGTCGGTTTAGGTCGACCTTAAGATTTAAGCTACTGATTATAAGGTCTCCATTAGCCAAGATTCTAGCTAGCCCACTAATTTTTCCTGAGGCCAAACTGGAGTCGAATTCAGCCGCGTTAAGGTGTATCTCTCCCGATGGCTTAGCGACTAAATCCGCCTTTAATGACCCATTCGACACGTCATTTAGTGAAATAAAACGTCTAATCTCACTGGGGGGCGTAAAGCGGAATGATGCGAGATCGACAAGATAGTGAGTTTCAACTTTCCATTTAAGGTCTGATGGATGTTCGTCAAAGCTTATCGATACTTTACCTTCCTCAATACCCAGAGCGCGTAGCTGAGGATGCAGGCTTAGATCGATGCCTTTAGCATTCATACTTATCCATTTTCCACCAGATACAAGTGGCGTTTCAATACTGACGTCTCCTCCGTACATTAGAGCTCTAAGCTCCGTCCTCGGTAGTCCTGGAGGAAGTAGAGGAAGTTTAATTCTGCCCGTAAAATCCTCGACTCTAATCTGAACAGGAAACTTCTGGCCGTTGGAGGCCTTGACGGGCAGCCATCCTTCTACTGAATCAGCGCCAATACCTAGAACGAATCCCCTGATTCCCTCGGCGCTAACCCTGGTTCCGCCATCTTGCAGCTTAATTAGCGCCTGCTCCCCAGCGTATCGCAGGATTCCTGGTGTAATGCCCAGCAGGACAATAAAGGTCGCCAGACTTCCTAATAGCAGAATTTTAGCCCTGGACATCGTGTCTCACTGCGGTTTTGTATTAGCCTCAAAGCCGCTTACTTCAAGCTGCACATTGATCGTTTCGCCGGCTCCACGTTTATCGATATTGATCTGCGATATTAACATCGGTTGCTTGCCCGAAGTTACCGCACCTAGGAATGAGACTAAATTCTCATAGCTTCCAGTTTGAAAATTCACGGCGAAAAATTTAGTTGTATACTTTCCTCCCAATTGAATCCCTTCGCGCGGGGTAACGTTGTAGCTGCCAGCCGCCTGCGCCGTATTCTTGAGGAGATTCTCTAGATAGGAGAGTGGATCTGCTGATAGATCCGCTTGGCTGTAAAAAGCTTCAATATCTTTTTTGCGAGCAAGCAGTTTTGAGTAACGATCTAAGGTATCCGGGGTCACATCGTAGGTTTTCTTTAGGGAATCGATCTCTTGTGACTGCTCCGCGAACGCAGCGAATACTGGCTCGACTAGGATCGGGTACAACACAGTGATCGCCACAAATAGGGTGGCAACCACAGCGACCACACGCTCTCGCGGAGTTCTTTGTGACCAGAATTTCTGAAATCGTTCCTTCATAAAGCGGACCTTTGAACCTAAGACGCGAGGGTTATATCCACCGAAACATTAAATCGATTTCCGGTGCGCGATGTTTTGTAGTCGACCTTCGAGAAGATATCTTTGCGCGTGTCTAACGCTTTCACGAATCGCTCAACCGGAGAAAGCTCCGCGGCGTTAGCCGCGATCTGCACACGGACTCCGGACACGCGGATTGATGTTACAGCTATCTCTCCACTAGTAGGAATTCCTTTAACTACCTCAATGAAAGCGTCAGCCGGTGTTACTCGTGCCCTTGAGCCAAATGCTCCTAGCTCCTCTGAGAGTTTGTTTACCGATTGCATCAGGTTCTCTCTAATTTTTGAGGGATCATCGGAAAATGATGGAATTACTTCGCGAACCTTCGATATTAACTGGCTCTTGTACGAATTGATAACATACGCCCTAAATCCAAAGATTCCGCATGCCGCTAAACACACTGCGAGGGCGGCTCTGGTCATGGCTCTCTTAGTTCCCAACAACGCTCGAAAGAACTCGGCGATACGAGGGGTGAATGAGAACTCGCGGGTCCTAAAATTTGAGAGGGGAGCCTTCTTGGCCTCGTCTTGAGCGAAGACGGCTGAGAGAGCTGAGATGCCAACCTGACCGTCATCAGATTTTAAAATGTCGCCGAGTGGCAGACCCTCAAGTGGCCGGCCGAAGAGTTGGTGTGTGTTGGCTCCCTTCACCTCTCTTCCGAGTAGGTACACCTTCTCAACCTTGACTCCGTAGCGCCGTTCAGCGGCCGCCAATATGAGTTTTAGCGCGGTGAAGATGTGTTGCAGGTTCTCATGGCGTTTGTCAGCCGATAAAGCTGAAAGGATTTGTGACGCATAAACCGAACGCTCTACCCTGGCTTCTCCATTGATATAAACGGCGATGCAGTACTCATCCCCGCGATTGAAAACGACCGCTGAATTAGGCGCGAGGTAATCCTTGGCTAAGTGGTATACAGCCGCTATAGCGCTCGAAGGAACAGTTAATACATTCGGCTCCAGCCCAGCTTCTTTGCATATTTCAAGCACGTTCCTGACAACCACACGCGGCAGAATCCCGATGTGAACATCGAACTGCCCGTTAATCGCTGACTTCTGCGCAGAGGCGCCCTCCAATGATGAGCCGAGCGCCGCGTATTGAACAAAAAAGGGCTCTAACTCAAAAGGAACGACATCCTGAACTTCTAGGTCAACGATTCGATCTAGATTACGCGCGTCCCCAAATGGAAGGTCTAGGTTAAGCGATAAGAAATCGTTCTGCGGTAGGATTACTGAGGTGGCTGTCCACCCTGCGCTTAGTTTAGAGATGGCGTCCATGATAGAGCTTTTCGCTTGAAGAACCATCTCAGCGTACTCTTCGGCTGAAACCGCGGTATCCTCCGAATTCGCGTCTCCGCGATTTGGCTCAGCCCCGACAGCGATTGCCCGATTTTTGAGAGCGCTATTTACAAGATTAGGGAGCTTAAGGAGATCTGGAGATGCAAAAAGATCTATCCGGGATGTAACCCGCTCTATTACCTCTACCTGCGTTCCCTCAACCTGCGAAACGGTGAATTCACACGGCTGAGAGCTAAGATCTATACCTAAGACTAACTGCATATCCAAACAAGGTACTAAGGAGCTCGGATTGGGGCAAGGGGCTAGATGTTGGGTAATCCGGAGGTAGAGTTAGGATGATTTAGGCACTCGTGTTCCGGTTCAGTTCCCGCCACAAATATCTCATTGATCACCCTAGACCGCGGACAGGAATCGGTCGCTCTGAGGCCGCTATCTTGGTCGATAGCTACATTTCGCGCTTCTCGGGGAGGGATGAAAGCCGGTGTGTTCAGGTACGGCGCCGCGCACGCCATAAAATCACCCCAGATAGGTGCCGCTGCTCCACCTCCAGTGAGCTTTGTTGGTGAGTTGTCATCAAGGCCTACCCAGACACCAGTTACTAGAGTCGGGGTAAAGGCGACGAACCAGGCATCCCTTGAGCTGTCGGATGTCCCGGTCTTGCCGGCGGCTGGAGCGCTAAATCCCTTCGCTCTGGCGGCCTTACCTGTCCCTCTCTCTATGACTCCCTGCAGAATATTGGTCAGCACATATGTTGCGGCCTCGTCAGCTACGCGCTTCTCGCGAACCTTGGCCGAGCTCAGCCGCTCGTTTTCGCTGTCGAGAGCTACTGAATAGAGTCGAGGTTCGACGAATATGCCCCCATTGGCCAACGCTCCGTATGCGCTTGTCAGCCTGAGTAGGTTTGTATCGAGCGCGCCTAGGGCGAGTGATGGAACAGGGCTGAAATCCTTCGCTGATATCTCAAAGCCTTGAAGAGCTCTCTTAATGGCTGGAAGCCCGACCCTCTCAGCGATGTAGAGCGCTGGCATATTAAGAGAGTTCTCAAGGGCGTAGCGAACTGTGACGTCACCTCGATAATCGTGGTCAAAATTCTCTGGGTTCCAGGCTTTTTGTCCCTTGCTTTTAAACTCCATCGGCTTGTCTTCGACGATGCTGGCGGCGGTGGCGACCTTGTATGAATTAAGTGAGCCATCGAGAGCCGTCAGATATAAGAAGGGCTTTACTGTGGAGCCTATCTGGCGTGTCGATTGAGTAACTCTGTTAAATTGACTCTCAGAGAAATCTCGTCCACCAACCCACGCTTTGATTAGGCCCGAGTAAGGTTCAATCGCTACAAGAGTTGATTCAAGGCGCGAACCTTGCCGTGAGAGGCTTGGATTCGTCTTCTCTATCTCTGCGGCCCCGTGCTCAACGGCCTGCTCTGCGCACCTTTGAAGGCTTAAGTCTAATCCGGTGTAAACTGAGAGCCCTGACCGCGCCGCGTTCTCTAGATCAAGAGTCTCAGAAAGTTTGGATTCGAGCTCGGCTGTAAAGAATGGCGCGAGTCTGCGGTGCTCCTGTTGGGTGACTGTTTTGATCGGCCTGCTCTTAGCGACTGTAAATTCAGCTTCGGTTATGTTTCCTGTTTCAAGCATCTTGCGTAGAACTGTGTCGCGCCTTTCGCGAGCTCGATCTGGAAACCGTCGCGGGTTGTAGCTGCTTGGAGCCTTAATTATGCCAGCTAATGTCGCGGCTTCTTCAAGGCGCAGGTCCTCAAGATTCTTGCCGAAAAAAGCTGATGCCGCTTCAGGCATGCCGTGAATAGCGACAGAACCTTCCTGACCGAGGTAGACCTCGTTGAGATACAGCTCCAGGATCTGCTGTTTTGATAAGTGACGCTCTATACTCAGGGCAGTAGGAACCTCCAGAAGTTTTCGGGTAAAGGTCTTCTTTGGTGAGAGGAATAGGTTCTTCGCGAGTTGTTGAGTTAGGGTGCTGCCACCCTCAGCGAATCTTAGGGCCATTATATTTCTCACAACAGCTCGTGCGATGCTGTATGGATCGAGGCCAAAATGTTTATAAAAGCGCTCATCTTCGATTGAAAGTACGGCATTTTGAACGATAGCAGGCATTGATGAAAGCGGCACATAACTACTCGCTCTGCTGTCGGCCGAGCCGATATATGAAACTACCTGAGGTTCAATCAGGAAGCGCCTCGGAGATGATTCGGCCCCACTCCAATCAATTGCTTCCTTTCTAGCAGGGATAGATTGTCCTAGGTGATCGGTAAACGCCCTGGCAAAAACGGTGATAGCTCTCTGGGATATTGAGAAATCCCCCGGCCTTGAGGGAGTCGCGGATACTTCAGAGTAGCGTCGTTCGGCTAAGGCGGCGCGGACAGACGTAGCGTTCTTAACTGAATAGTCGCCCAGGCGCGACATGAAGCCGCTAAGATCAAAGGGAGCCGAAAGGATAACAGGGAGTTTCGGATTGTGGATTGAATTAAGTCTGGCGGTAACTTTTCTATCAACGGAGGACCAGGCCGCGTAAATCATCGCCGCACAGAGCATAACTAGGGGTAATATGAAGGTGCGCAACCTTCGACGGGGTCGCTTGGGTGGAGATGATTTCTTCAGTTTCTTAGGTCTTTGCGGGGCTGTCTTACGCTTGGTTCGGACCTGTCCCTTTATCGGCCTGCGGCGTCTCTTGGTCGGCGGCTTCGGTGGGGGGATATCTCTCATGGATTATACAACTGAAACACTTCCTACTTGACAGAGTCTCGCATGCGGTGCGCGCATTCGCCAATCGGAAATATGCCGACTGGCTAGACCTAATAAATGCTGGTTTAATAGGGCGAGTATCTTTAGCAAGAGCAGTTTTATGATAAGCAGATTACGTGGGGCAGTAGTTGAGATCGAGGGGGACTCAGCGACCCTGGATGTGCAAGGAGTAGGGTATGCTGTGACATGCACAAGCGCGCTTTTGCGGCGATTAGAGGAGAACCAGGAGTGTTGCATTTGCATTCACACTGACGTACGTGAGGATTCAATAAGGTTTTTTGGCTTCGACTCAAAAGCTGAGCGGCAGATGTTCACACTCCTTAACAAGGTTTCCGGTATGGGACCACGCTCATCCTTGGACGTAATATCAAATGTATCTATTCGAGAATTATTACACGCCATCGGTGCTGGCGATGTGCAAGGCTTAATGAAAATTAAAGGGGTAGGACGTAAGAAGGCTGAAAGGATCGTAGTTGAGCTGCGAGACCTGGTCGGCTCAATGGCTGATGAGCGGGCATCCGTGGCCCGCTCTGGAGAGGGTGAGTCCGGAATTAGGTCATCAATTAAGCCGGTTTCTACCGATGCCGTGGCAGCTCTTGAGGTCCTCGGATTCCCGCGCCGAGACGCTGAAGTGGCCGTAGCGAAGGCTGTTGAAGGTGGCTGGGGGCAGGGAGAAGTTGGCGATTTAGTTAGGGAAGCTCTGAGGTTCGTTTAGTTGCCCAAAACCCTGTTCACAGGGCAGGTTAGAGGGTAAGCTCGAGGCTTAAGTTCTGTTGGGATTTTTAAGAAAGCATGAGTGGAGACGACGATCTAGAGATTTGGGGAGAGGGGGAGATCGGAGATGCTCCTTCCGCTGGGCGACTTTCTGACGCGCACGCCGATGATGATGAAGCGTTAGTAGTTTCGCTCCGCCCGAGTCGCTTTGATGATTATGTCGGGCAAGATCACGTCAAAGGTAATCTGCAGATCTCATGTTCAGCCACTAAGCGGCGTGGAGAGGCGATGGACCACGTGCTCCTACACGGACCTCCTGGATTGGGAAAGACCTCGCTGGCGCGGATTGTGGCGGCTGAACTAGGTGTTGGTTTTAAGAGCACGTCAGGGCCCGCAATTGAGCGACCGGGGGATCTCGCCGCTATCTTAACTTCTCTTTCAGATAAGGATGTTCTGTTTATTGACGAGATCCATCGACTCTCGCGTGCCATTGAGGAAGTTCTCTATCCAGCGATGGAGGATTTTGAGCTCGATATAATTATAGGCCAAGGGCAAGCCGCGAGATCGGTAAAGATACCTCTAAAGCCATTTACATTAGTTGGAGCGACTACCCGCTCAGGTTCTCTTACATCTCCTTTAAGGGATAGGTTTGGTATCGTTCACAGATTGGATTTTTACTCGGATGAAGATCTATCGAGGATAGTCGCGCGTTCCGCGGGTATTCTTGGAATTGAGTGCGATCAGATGGCGAGCAATGAGATAGCCTCAAGATCTCGTGGAACACCGAGGATCGCTAATCGTCTTCTTAAACGCGCGAGAGATTACGCCGAGGAGCTGGCGGGAGGTAAGTTGACATCGGAGGTGGCGGCAAAGGCCCTTGAGCTACTTGAGATCGATTCAGAGGGCTTAGATCGTACTGATCGAGCGTTACTTACCCTTATTATAGATAAGTTTGAGGGAGGCCCGGTTGGAATTGAGACGATCGCCGCCGCTTTGGGCGAGGATCGCGATACGATTGAGGATGTATTTGAGCCTTATCTCCTTCAGGAGGGGTTTCTGGCGCGCACAAAACGTGGTCGTGAGGTTACTGACAGGGCCTATCACCACCTCGGCAAAAAGCTGACTAATCGGTCAGCTCAAGGAGCTTTATTTGAGAGAAATGATTGAGGCGAAAATAAAATGCTAGCTCTGACTCGTAGCCTCTTGGGGATCTTTCTGACACCGCTTGTACCGCTAGCGTTGATCGATGTTAATTGGTCCACTAATCGTCAGGAGAGTATCAACATCGGAGCGCCGACGCGCGCGGCCGATATACAGGCGTGCTTAGAAAGCTCTCTCAAGGCGCGGCTGCGATTTGAGGTGCGACTTTGCCGGAAGCGCTCGGGTTGGTTTGATCACTGCGAGGACGCCCGTTCGGAGCTGCATACGGCTACATACGATGAGGTTACAGAGAGCTACCGAGTAGTCGCGGATAGGTTGAACGACGATGGAGAGCCGATCTCTGTAGAGGTCCCCACAAGAGGTGAGGCGATAAAGCTCGTAACAGCTATTGAGAATTTTCCGATGAGCTTTTTGACCAGGGAAGAGCCAGAGATCCTCAAGCACTCAGGTGCCTACCTTCAGGTGCGAACGGTATTTACTTGTCGCGGTAATTCCTCTCGTCCGTTCGCGCACATATCTAGGATCCTAACGCTTGGATTACTAAACAACGTAGAAAACCTCTCTGAGTGGAGTGACTTCGGTCTACATAAGTAGACCCTATAATCACGGATGGATTTTTGTATGACTGAGAGGCTGGCAAAAAGATACAGGACAGCGCTCGTGGCATGCGCTTCGCTGCTTCTTGTTGTAACGGCCGCGCTCATAATGAGCTGGCGCGCCGATGAGGAGGCGTTCTTTAGTAACATCGCGCTATTCTCCCTAATTAACCTGAATATCCTGGCACTCTTGGCCCTGATTATCTTGGTAGGCCGAAACGTCATAAAACTTATATTTGAACGTAAGCGGGGCATATTAGGCTCAAAGCTTAAGTCGAGATTAGTTGGATCGTTTGTACTGATCGCGCTTATCCCGATGACTCTATCTTTTATAGTAGCTAGCGGTCTGATTAACCAAGCGATTCAGGGGTGGTTTAACACGCAGATGGAGTCTCTCGTCTCTAGCTCGTTAAACCTGGCTAGGCAGTACGTCTCGCAATCAAAAGCAGCCACGCGAGGAGCCTCGAGGAGAATACAGAGAGACCTTTTGAGCCTTGGTGATTGGAGCGTTGCTAACTCGGAGAAGACCCGCGATCGACTTGAGCAGCTGAGGCACTTTAACGATCTCTTCTCAATCCGCATCATCACCAGAGATGGTCAAGTGCTAAATCAGGCGTCTCATGCCGCCGCTGAGGTTGAGTCCTTCTCGGAACCACCTATTGAGACCGAGACCCTTAAGAAGGTCACGCCAAGTGATACTATCCTAAGAATAGAGGAACTGGGCGCGAGTCAGTTCGTGCGTGTTTATCAGTCAATCGGGGACGCGGTGCTTGTTTCTTCATACAGAATGAACCCTGAGATGGTGCATGCTCAGGGCGTGGTGAATGACGCGTATAATGAGTATGGAGATCTTAAGTCGGTCAAGGACCCACTGAAGGCTAATTTCTTCCTTATTCTAGGACTCTTTAATTTGCTAACGTTATTCGGCGCTATTTGGGGCGCATTTTTTATCTCAAAGCAGATTACGGGACCGATCCAGCTTTTGGCTGAGGGAACAAGAAATATCGCCAGGGGGAATTATGATTTTCCGCTTCCTGAGCCAACGAGGGATGATGAGATCGGGTATTTAATGAGATCATTTAATCAGATGGTCAGCGATCTTAATCAGTCCAAGAGTGAAGCCGAGAGGCGCGGAAGCTTAATTGAGGCGATCGTTACCAACCTTGGAGTTGGAGTTGTCGCGTTGGATAGTGAAAAACGGGTGAACGCCGTAAATACGGCGGCTCGTGGTATTTTGGGAATTCTAAAAAGTGAAGTCGAATGCTCAGGACAACAGTTATCAGAGGTTGTTCCACCGGAGAGCTATCGGCAGCTAGCGCCGTTGGTTGCTACGCTTGAGCATCAGCAGGCTGGTAATGAGTCGAAGTCGATCTCTGAGGGCGAGCTGAGAGTAAGAAGGGAATCAAGAGAGCTGATAGTTGTCTGTACCGCAGGTCGGATACATAGCTCCGCTAGTTCGAGTGCGGGTTACGTTCTTCTTTTAGACGACGTGACTGAGATATCACGAGCGCAACACTTAGCGGCGTGGCGTGATGTAGCCCGACGGATAGCTCACGAGATTAAGAACCCGCTGACTCCGCTCCAGCTATCAGCGCAGCGATTGGAGAAGCTACTTGACGGAAGAGATGTATCGCAAGCAGTGAATGAATCCACGAAATCAATAGTTGAGCATGTGGCTATTATAAAGCGTTTGGCTAACGAGTTTTCGGAGTATGGCAGGATGCCTACTGCGCGCTTCGCGCCGTCTGATCTAGATGCGGTTACTCGAGGCGTATATGAATCGTTTAGAATAGATCACCCAGATATTCGGTTCTCGTATCTACTAAAGTCAAAACCACCAGAGATGTTGCTTGATCCGGATCAGGTTCGAGGTGTGTTGATTAACATCTTTGCCAACGCAGTCGCGGCAGTGCGCAGTGATGGTGTGCCATCTGATAGTCGAGAGATATCGGTGTTGCTCGATTTTGATCGGCGAAGCTCAAAGGCCCAACTTGAGGTATCAGATAACGGTCCGGGAGTGGCGGCATCCGATAAGAACCGGATCTTCGAGCCGTATTTTACAACTAAGAAGGGGGGAACTGGCTTGGGGTTGGCTATCGTAAGTTCTGTTGTTTCAGATCATCAAGGCGAGCTAGCAGTGATTGATAATACTCCTCGCGGGGCTAAATTCCTGATAACACTCCCACAACACCCGCAGCATACTACGCTGCGAAGGATTGGCGGGTAGAACTTCCTCATGGCGCCGGTGCGTGATTCAACTTACAATCTAAAGAGAGTTGTAAAACGTACCGCAATTAAAGTCTCAATATGATCCCAACCCAAACCCTAAGCCGTTTTATTCTCAGTCAGCGACGACTTCACCCCAACAGCTCCGGCGAACTCTCTGATCTCCTCGTATCGATCTCGCTCGCTGTGAAACTAATTTCTCAGATGGTGGCGACCGCGGGGTTCAAGGGGCTTCACGGATATACTGGCAAGATCAATGTGCACGGAGAGGAGACTAAGAAGTTAGATGAGGATGCGGATGAGGTGCTGGTGGAGTTGCTCGGATCTTCTGGACACTTCGGTCTTTTGGTTTCAGAGGAGCGAGATACTGTAATCGCTACTCAAGCAACGCGGAACGAAGGTAAGTATGTTATAGCGTTTGATCCGTTGGATGGCTCTTCAAATATCGGCTCTAACATCCCGACAGGTACGATATTCTGTATCTTTAGAAGGGCGGATCTCGCGGTGCCAGCTAGCGACCGCGATTTCTGCCAGGGGCGGGGGTCTTTAGTCGCGGCAGGATATTCTGTCTATGGCGCGAAGACCTCATTTGTATATTCAGCGGGATCGGGGGTGCACGGTTTTACTCTAGATCCAACGATAGGTGAATTCGTTTTAACCGAGGAGAGTATCAAGATCCCCGAGCGTGGAAGTATCTTCAGTATAAACGAGGGCAATACCTGTTGGTGGAATGATAGTACTAAGAAATTCCTAGATGAGATAAAGGCCGGGAACCTTAACGCGCAGACGCCATACTCAGCTCGTTATGTAGGCTCACTGGTCGCTGACTTTGACCGGACTATCAGAAGAGGCGGGATATTTTTATATCCGGTTGATAATCGTCGATCAAAGGGGCGGCTTCGTTTGCTCTATGAGTGTATTCCGTTGGCCTTTATAGCTGAACAAGCCGGCGGTTTAGCCACAGATGGATCGCGTGATATCTTAAGTATAATCCCAAGCGATATTCATCAGAGATCCGCTTTGATTACCGGGAGTCCATTTGAGATGAAGTGGTATGGCAGGGTTTGCGGGTAGTTGCAAATATTTTTACCCCAGAGGACACGTCGTTATCTCGTCCAACGTTTAGCGTAAACGACATGCGTCCAACGTAAAACGCCCTACGCATGTCGCATGTCGTTCCGGTTTTGACTTGCTACGCCCCACCATTCCCGACAATCTCCTCAAAGACCCTGTAAGTTTCTTGAATGGTGTTATCGACATTAAAGGTAGTAGCTATCCTCTCGGCTCCAGCTTGACCCAGCTTTTTTCTTAAGTCAGAGTCCTTCCATATCTTGCGGATATTATCAGCTAACGATCTCGGATCGCATGGGTTTGCTAGTAAACCCGCCTCACCATGACCCACTAATTCGGGCATTCCGCCCACAGCAGTTACAATAGCTGGTACCCCCTGAGCCATCGCCTCAATTACTGACTTCGGAAAACCCTCTCTATTCTTGGAAGCCATTACTGTTACATCAGCTAATCGCGCTAGCCTTGTCGCGTCATCTCGGAATCCCGTTAGTCTGAGACGTTCTTGATACCGAAATGCTTTGATAGCCCGCTCGATATCAGGGTCTTTTATGGAGCCCACTAATAAAAGATAAAGATCTGGGATCTCCGCGGCTAGAATCGCACATGCTTCGATAAGATCATCTACTCCTTTAACCGCGCGCATGACCGCTGTGCAGCCTACGACAAACGCATCCTCTGGAATATTAAACTCGGCACGACGTGGTGGCTCGGTTATCTGGTACCACTCCGGTCTATGACCTTTATAGATCGTAATAAGTCGACTCGCTGGGATTCCAACGCTAGCAAGGTAGGATTCTACGGCTTTAGACACGCACAGGATTTTGGTGACTCGCTTGTTTAAATAGGTGAACCACGATGTCGGATCAAACCAGCTAATGTGTCCAACCGTTCCCCTGTATGCGACAATTGAAACCGGAACTCCGAGTAGGCCGATAACAGCGCTTGATAATGCTCTATTTGATAGCGCATAAACTATCTGGACCCCGCGCTCCCTTATCAAGCGACGCAGAAAACGCATACCAGCGAGATCGAATCTTGTCTTAAATTCGTATTCAATAACCTCTATTCCGGCGGCGTCCAGAGTTTTTCGGTGATCTGGGGCTGGCTTTGCTAAAACAGTAACTTGAGCCCCAAGTCGTGCCAGGCCAGCAAAAATAGCGGCTTCAGGTCTGTCGAGCGATGTGGCAAGAGCTAGGATGCGCATAGGATCGTTCTGGCTCTATAGCTAAATTTTAGCGGGAAAGAAAGACCTGCTCTTTTTCGCATGGCTGGGTAAGCGATAGATAACCAGATAGTACCTTTGCCATAACATCTCCCACACCAAAGACCGTCTTCAGAGCTTCCTGCTCGCCACCCTTCGAGGCGATATCGTGCAGCTCTCGATCCCGCTCAATAAGTTCAGCCGCTACTCGGCCAGGAAGTCTGGGGATTAACTCTATAGTTGATTGGTCGGCACATGTAATGGGGACCCTTAATCCTAGAGAAAAAGCCGTCTCGTTATCTCGAGCGTCAACAGCGATTGTCTTGGCTAGACGCGCAGGCGCAAACAATTGGTGGAGACGCTCTGCGACCGTGACAGAAAGAGAGAATAATATTATTAATGCCGCTAAGTGAGCGTAACGTGAGTTCATAGTGACAAGTATCGGACCGGACTATTGAAATGTTGTGTTGAAGAACACTAAAGCCGAGCTAGACGATCTTATCAATCCGCTTCTTCCCGTCTTTAGGCTTGCCAGACCCGTCACCCTCACGTTCCTTTGAATTCGCTTCGTCCTCAAACGTGCCTTCCACCCGGGCTTCCTCTTGGATGCTCCTATCGTGCCTCTCTTGCACTTGAGTAGCGCTACTAAGAGCACGGACCGCATTCTGTTGACGCTGAACCCCAGCCTGATTAGACGCCTGAGATGCCCGGTGAAGCTGCGCATTCAACGGGGCGTTCGCCAGCGGCGCGCCGACTATTCCGATACTCTGGGTTATTAGGTTCGCCACGGGTTCACCTCAACAACATATCCCCAAAAGTTCCCTTATCAGGAGAGTCGGCATTCCCCCGAGTTTGTGTTAGAATCCTGCGCTAAATGGCCATTTGTAGGGTTTTCCGTTAGGGAAGGCCGGCAAAACCTACCCGTAGCGAGAAAGTGGAGGTTGAGTTGATATTCGATTTTCGAGATGGGAAAAAACCGCAGGTGTATCCCCTGTGATACATTGAGGATTTTTTCCCATCTCGAAAGCTCGAAGAGCACCTCAAGATCCGCTTTCGCAGTAGGGAGGGGTTTTGCCGGCCTTCCTTAGGATAGGGCGTCGCAGTTCTTTGTCACCACAGAGGACGCAGAGGACACAGAGAACGGCCATTTTATCGGCAATTATAAGGTTTTCTCTGTGTCCTCTGCGTCCTCTGTGGTAAAAATATTTTACTGATTGTCTCAGTAGCTTACCAAAAATACTGCGACGCCTGCAGTTAAGTTATCTCTCTCTGCTAATATTAATAAGCCCATAGGCGATATGACACTCGATTTAGACGCAAATGCAACTTATGCCGCGGGAGACTCCCTGCGCGAGAAGCTTTTTGCCGAGTGGCGGAAACTAGGAAACCCGTCATCGCTTCATCGGGGAGGTCAGCGGGCTAAAGCAGCGGTTGAGAGCGCTCGGGAAAAGTTGAGGCACCTTGTAGGAGCTGGGGCACGAGATCAAATAGTATTTACATCAGGAGCTACTGAAGCAAACAACTTAGTTGTTGCCGCTCTAAGTGTTGGTGCGTCACATATACTCTCATCGACCATAGAGCATCCGTGCGTATTACTACCGTTGAAGCGGGCAGTTAATGGAGGCGCGTCTGTAACTCTAGTTGACCCTAATTTTAACGGTGAGATCGATAGCGCATCCGTTTTGCCTCATATCACCGCCACCACTAAGCTAGTTTCAATTATGGCGGCTAACAATGAAACCGGAGTTATAAACGACATTCTGCGTATATCAGGAGCTGTACGTACTGCTAATAGCGGAGCTGTAATTCACTCAGACGCGGCGCAGCTTGTAGGTAAGCTCGCGCTTGATTTCTCAAAGCTCGGATTAGATTGCATGACTATATCCGGACATAAGTTTGGAGCACTCACCGGAATCGGCGCATTAGTTATCCGAGAGGGGGTTGATCTGGCTCCACTGATTTTAGGCGGTCCTCAGGAGCACAAGCTACGAGGTGGCACTGAGAACGTCCTAGGAATTATATCAATCGGGATCGCGGCAGAAGAGGTGAGAGAGGATTTGGCCCGACGTGAGCGATCGATGCGAGAGGCTCGCGATGCGTTTGAGAGGGGGATAAAAGAGTTAGTTCCGCGGATCGATATAAATGGATCCTCTGTAAATCGATTGCCAAACACTTCTAGTGTATTTATTGAGGGAATCAGGGCTGATGACCTCCTCGTTGCATTGGATCTTGAAGGGGTCTTAATATCATCTGGAGCCGCGTGCTCTTCAGGCAAGCCAGAACCGTCCCACGTCCTCTCAGCCATGGGTCAGGACGAAGATCGCGTAAAAAGTACAGTTAGGGTAAGCTTTAGAGGCGATCAAGACGGTGAGGTAGGAACCAGGGCCGCTCGAGTAATATCATCAATAGTTTCAAGGATGCGAGGATTAAAGTGAGTAGCGCGGAAGTAGCAGGAGTATTGCCCTCGGTAGTTGTTGCGATGTCAGGCGGGGTTGATTCGTCTGTAGCGGCACACCTTCTTGCTAAGCAGGGATATCCGTTGGTCGGCGTCTCGATGCAGGTGTGGGATTACAAAAAGAACTCCAGTGAGAATAGCCGCGCCACGTGTTGCTCGCCGGCTGATTTCTGTGACGCTCGAATGGTGGCTTCAAAGCTTGAGATCCCTTTTTACGTGGTCGATTTTGAGAAGACTTTCGAGCGTGAGGTTATAAATCGCTTCGTCGACACCTATCAGCGAGGGCTGACACCAAATCCGTGTATAGACTGCAATAGCAAGGTGAAATTTAGAGAGTTACGTGATCGCGCTGCCTCATTTGGATGTTCCTTAGTAGCAACCGGGCACTATGCGCGGATCAAAAAAACAGATCAGGGCTATCACCTCCTGCGAGGTCGCGATCTCGCTAAGGATCAGAGTTATTTTCTTTATACATGCAGGCAGGAAGAGCTCGGTTCGACTCTTTTCCCGGTAGGCGATTACACAAAGCCTGAGATCCGAGAGATCGCGAGAGAAGCTGGTCTTCCAACAGCTAGCAAGCCAGAGAGCCAGGATATCTGTTTTGTCTCGGGAAGCGTGCAGGATTTTGTCACACAGATAGGCGGCGGTAAGGGGAAGGGAAAGTTTGTTACTCAGAGCGGCTCGGTAGTCGGAGAGCACGAAGGTGTGCACCGGTATACAGTTGGACAGCGTCGCGGTTTGAATTTAGGAGGAGCAAGTGAGCCTCTTTATGTAGTTGGTTTGAACGCCGCGACTAACGAGGTAGTTGTTGGTGCTAAATCAGATCTAAAGCGCGATGGCTTTGAGGTCGGAGAGATGCACTGGGTATCGCCATTTCTTATAGCGGCGGTCGCTAGGGCTGAGTATCCATTCCAGTTTGAAGCGATAGTGCAGGTGCGGTCCAGGCACGATGGGGTTAGAGCAACCGTAAAAGTTTTAAGTGCAGATTCAATCTCGGTTTCGTGGGGTGATGAATGGTCTGCTGTGTCACCTGGGCAAGCTGCTGTTATCTACGATCTTGCTAACGAGGAGCTGTTGGGTGGTGGAAGGATTGTTTAGGGAAGCGAGGCCCTAGCGAGTGGGTTTGATATGTGACTCCAACCAATCGGTGATGGCCTTAAGATTTGCTCGCTCCGTAATTAATGTAATCTCTATGAAATGCACACCTTCAGAAGCTTCAACACGCAGCATTAATCCATTCATTCTGAGAAATACCGCCGTAAGAGCGAACGCGACTCTCGTGTTACCGTCTACAAATGGGTCATTCATAGCTAAGCTTTGCATCAGCGCTGCTGCTTGCTCAGAAATTGAACGGTAGTGTCCAGAGCGCGGTCTCGCGAGGGCACTTTCAAGTAGGCCCTTATCAAGGACACCCGCCTTGCCTCCAAAGCGCTGAATGAGCAGCTCATGAAGATAGAGCGCCTCATCAAGGGTAGGGTAGAAGGTCTCCTTCATTTAGCAAGCTCTTTGAGTAACTCTTCGTGTTGGTTGAGAATCTCATCGACCGTAGTTCGGAATGCAGGACGGACCTCTACTCGTTCCATGTACTCAGCAACCGCCTCCGAGACGATCTGGGCAATAGCCCTGTCAGAGCTTTGTGCGTACTGCCTAAGGCGCGCTAACACGTCCTTGTTCATCTTAGTACTGAATTTAACAGTTGTAGCCATATGTTTTATAATGTCATGACACGTCGTGACTAGTCAAGATATTAGATCCGCAGGGCGTTGCAGTGTTTTTGGTAAGCTGCTGGGATGATTAGTAAAATATTTTCTACCACAGAGGACGCAGAGACAACTCTATAATTGCCCATAAAATGGCCGTTCTCTGTGTCCTCTGCGTCCTCTGTGGTGATAAAGAACTGCGACGCCCTAATCAGCGAGTAGGGCGTCGCAGTGTTTTTGGTAAGTTACGGAGACAATTAGTAAAATATTTTTTACCACAGAGGACGCAGAGGACACAGAGAAAACCCCATAATTGCCCATAAAATGGCCGTTCTCTGTGTCCT
>JBIKWQ010000028.1:0-41215 GCA_044356215.1 Bdellovibrionota bacterium
ATCCAAGCTTCCGATACTTCCAAATCACTCGCCTTTCGGCCACACCTAACTGTCCTTTTGAATCTTCCATAACTACCTAGATGCGATACGCATTCTAGGTGTTGCGTTTCGGAGTTGAATCTACCGAGCCAATACGAGGGCCCTGATGTTGTGGCATTTAATCTTGGCAAGCATCATTTTCAACTAGTCGTAGGTACAGATGATAAAGGTCGCGCCCTAACTTGCCAGATAAAGCAAGGAGAAAAAATACTTCTCTCGTTTGAAGGACATGGCAGTTACGTGTTCGAAGGCTGGCAAACGAATGACACGGTCGAATTGAAAGCGCGTTGAGGACTAACGTCATACCTAGATAGTCCTCTGCAAGTTAGCAAACCCAGCAAAACGTCGCGATAGCGAGGTTTTGCTGCTCTCCCCTACCCCCGCGGATTAAACCGTGACTCGGCTGCCAGAGCCTCAAAGTGCTCGCGCTCTTTCTCTGAAAGCGTAGCAGGCACTACTATCTTTATCTCAGCCAACGCATCACCCCGCTCGCCTTTACCGGCTGCGAATCCGCGTCCGCGGACCCTAAGCTTCGAGAAACGAACAAAACACCGAGAAAAACGAGTTTTGAGATCACTCTAGAACGAGGGCAAGGGGTTTGAAGATCTCCATCGCCCCCCAGCCCGGAGGAGTGACGAAGCTGACTATAAACATCCGTGGCTGGCCATGTTGATCTGCAGGTGAGTAGTGCAGGGTATCAAAGTTCCCGGGTTCTCCAAAGGGCAATTCAGCGGTCTTGGCGCCTTTGAACAGAACGAGTTGATGGCGCCTCATGGACATCGCGCCATCTACTTCACAAACTTCTTTAAAATTTCCGGGCACGTAACAAAATTTCAAATCAGAGCCAGTTTGGCAGAAGGCCCTTAGAGGAAGTTTTTTTGATTCTTCAGGGGCAACAAAGATCGTGGTAGGTCCGCAGATCGTCACCGCGGCGGCGATGTCGTTGTGGATGTGGGGTTGCAGAAACGTCCTAGAGATATTTATCTGGGTGGTAATCGCATTCTTTACACCGGGGAAGAGGTCGGCCAAGAGTTGCCGATTATCTAAAACCTTACGGATAATTATTTGGGTACTTTTCGGGTCAGCTTGTGCAAAGCCGATATTATTAAAGAACTGTAAAAGATTCTCATCCTCTGACTGACAGCTAACTCCCCCAATTAGATCGTGCTCGTCTAAAAAGCAGATTCCTAACTTCCTGTCGACCTCTTCGACGAGCTGGTAGAAGCAATCTGAGGCAGGCGTCAGATTGTTAGAGCGAGCGAATCGCTCATAGCTGGCGCACGCTGCAATGAATTCAGTCTCGTGTTCAAGCGAGCATGCGGCCAAGGTCACGCCAGGCTGCATGATAAGCTTCATAGCTTCTTTCACATCTCCGCCCGTGTGCGAGATGACCTGGTCAACGTTCAACGGCCTTACTTGCTGCTTACCTACCATCATAAACTTCGTTCCGAGAACTACAATTGCCGCTATTAGGATTATTCGATTGGCAGGATATCAGCTCCTCTGCGCTACTCAACCCCTGTCCCGATCTGTTGGTTATAGTACGACCCTTAGACATGGCAGTTACGTGTTCGAAGGCTGGCAAACGAATGACACGGTCGAATTGAAAGCGCGTTGAGGACTAACGTCACACCTAGATAGTCCTCTGCAAGTTAGCAAACCCAGCAAAACGTCGCGATAGCGAGGTTTTGCTGCTCTCCCCTACCCCCGCGGATTAAACCTTGACTCGGCTGCCAGAGCCTCAAAGTGCTCGCGCTCTTTCTCTGAAAGCGTAGCAGGCACTACTATCTTTATCTCAGCCAACGCATCACCCCGCTCGCCTTTACCGGCTGCGAATCCTCGTCCACGGACCCTTAACTTTGCTCCGCTCTGCGATCCAGGCGGAACAGATAACTTAATCGCCCCATCTGGTAACACCAGATCAACCTTCGCCCCAAGCGCCGCTTCCCATGGAGTTATCGGTAGCTTAACTATCAGATCACTTCCTGAAGCTTGATATCTTGTATGCTTTGCTAACCTAATGCGTAGATATAAATCACCCTCACCGCTTTTTCCGGCTAATCTAATAGTCGCTCCATCTCCCGTTCCAACGGGGATCTTAACCTGAATACTACGCGTGCGACCCTCTGGGTCAGTTAACTGCAAAGACTTCGTTGCCCCAGTAAGCGCATCTTCAAAAGTAATCTCAACTTGCGCCTCGCTTGCCTGCGGAGCTCGGCTCTTCGCGCCTCCGAAAGCCCCTGACTGTCCCGCGCCTCGAGTTCCAAACCCCTGCCCACCGAATCCTTGACCTCCGAAGGCCTGCCCGCCGAAACCACCTGCTCCGAAGATAGCATCAAAGAAATCGCTAAAACCGCCATTTGCAAAGCCGGCTCCACCGCCTTGACCGAAGTTAAAGTTAAAGCTACCGCCGTTACCCTCCCAGCCTGGTGGTGGCCTAAACTCCTGGCCAGCTTTCCAGTTCGCTCCGAGAGCATCGTATCTCTTGCGCTTTTCAGCGTCGCTTAAGACTTCATTAGCCTCGTTAATCTCTTTAAAACGATCTTCAGCTTCCTTGGTCTTATTAATATCCGGATGATACTTCCGCGCCAGCTTGCGATAAGCCTTCTGGATCTCGTCCGCTGAGGCGCTTCTATTGACGCCTAAAGTCTCGTAATAATCTTTAAATTGCACCTTTAACGCCCCTTGCTAGTTATGGTGATACACGTCTGCACAAGCGAGTTAGTTCACCACTGAGGCATATAATCACTTAAACGGCGGTTTCCAAGGGACGTGATAGCTAATTATATCCTCACCCGCTCTGCCGCCTCCTACTCGGGCTTTAGGATACCCCTTAAGCTCTTTATGAAACTAGGCCACCTATCAGTGCGCGTGGAGTACAGCCATGAGAAATCGTCGTTTCGGAAATAAACTAAAGCCGCTGAAATCAAGGAAGTCACGGCCATGATCCCGATTCCTACCCCACTTGATAGTTGAAACGACTGAATAACCGCCAATCCAAGACCCAAAGGCACAGAGATACCTCCAAGCAGCTGCCACCTCGCGTCCGAACGTTGCTTGCGCTCCTCCGCAAGAGCCTGAATCTGATTAGCTTCATCCTGTTCCTCTATCGCCCGCCTCTTCAATAGATCTGAATGGAGCTGCCACGTCCACTTAATCGAGTCAGATAACTGCTTACAGGTATCCTCATGGGAATTAAAAAGCTCTAATAAAGAATCTAGTCCCGGTCCAAGTGTCTGCTGGGTAGTCGAATCGACTTTATTTAGAGATAGGCTCGCTGAACGCGCCACTCCTGACCTCATCATACTTACCCGCCGGCGGATATACTCAACCGCCAAATAGATCGATGCTAGCTGTTCGTACTCAGGGTCATTTAACGTCTCTCGCGCCACCTTCTTTAGTAGGGGTGCGACACATCTATCAAAGCCAAGTTCAACTTGAGGCAACGTATCAAGCGACTTCTCCAGTATCAGACGCGCGATATTCAAGGCATCCGCCGAGAATCCCTCTGTCATCATCTTCTCGCGCGCCCCGTTGATACCGCAGCTACTCCCATCGTGAATCGAAACGAGATGGTTTTTACCGGCTAAAACAAGGAGAATCTTTGATTTGTCAACCTCGTACGGCCTCTCTTGGTCGTAACGGAACTCGCGGCCATGCAAGACCTCGCAATCTTGTGCTCGTATATTAATTCCCCTCTCCCTTAATTTCTCCAATGCTATCTGAACGGCCCTCTCTTCCTCAACTTCATGAGTGCTATGGTGAGCGGCAGATAACTCAACATCTATCCAGACATTCTCTGGCTGCTCTGATACACGACGCCCCATGTACTGATCGTAAGAGCTTAAAACTGGACGCTTCCAGCCGGGAAGCTTTATGTCCGCGACCGTTTCCCGTCTACTAGGAAAATCTCTTTCTACATCAATAGCTAGCGCACTCATGTGATGATAATACTACACGTAGCTGGCCTAACAAAGAGCGGCCTATACCTTTAGTGGGGCGTCGCAGTTCTTTATCACCACAGAGGACGCAGAGGACACAGAGAACGGCCATTTTATGGTCAATTTTGGTGTTTTCTCTGTGTCCTCTGCGTCCTCTGTGGTAAAAAATATTTTGCTAATCATCCCAGCAGTTTACCAAAAACACTGCGGCGCCCTATTTCGCCGGTATTGATTTAATTCAACCATAAAAGTATGTTTTAAGCCGTTTAAAGCCCATTCTGCAGGTTTATTGAGGCGGGTGCAGGTTCGTAGAGGCGGAGGTTTTATGTACAGCGGCGGAGTAACATTTTCTATCTCGAAATCTTTTGGCCGTTTGCAGCTGATTCCGGAATCGGAGGGGCTGCGCATGTTCTATATACCGATAGTAGATGGCTCAGAGACACCTGGCGCTCCCGGTCACTTGGACCTGCTTCTACCGATAGACGCCATAGGAGGCTTGTGGGCAACAACTCGGGCCTTTTTATACGGCGTAGAATCCCTCGATGAAAATGTAATCCTTCAAGGTGGCGCGGTTGAGAGCGACTCCGATTCTCTAGTTAAACTTTACCGGGACAAGCCTCGCGGTCAGCAAGGCAAGTTAACTGGCGAGGAGACCTGCTGGCTTCGTATAGTCACGGGTCGCACAGAGGAAGAGAGGCGCCGAATAAAGTTAGGCCCCAGAGATCTGCTCTGCATCGAGCTAGCCTGTAACTCAGTGATGATTCTCGCCGGGCAGAGGGGAACCCACAGGCCTGTTCTGGCCTAACTAGTCCGGGGGAACGCAATTGAAGGCAAACCCTTATATTGACCGATAAGTAAAGTTATCGGTCAATATAAGGGTAGCAGCCTTACCAGTTGCAGCCACGTTCAGAGCCGGTTCCTAAAGGGCCAAGGAAGACCATTTTTCTTGATAACCAGCTAGGACAGTCACTTGGTAGGTCAACTCCAATTGTTTGAGTCACAGTCTCTTCACCGCGTCTAAAGACGAGCTTGGTTCCTTGGGCACTCTCGCTACAGAGGTCATCTTGGCAAGACAGGTACGCGCACAGAGTGATGTATGAAAGTCTGGGCGACTCTGTCTCGATTCTTCTCCTCAAGCCAGCATCTGCCGTCTCAAGTACCTCGACCGAGTCTCCAAAATATCCGAAGGGATCAAAGGCTGGCGGCATGAAGAAATGGTTTGAATATTCCGGCTCGATTCTAAGATTACTGTACATCGTAAGAGCCGATCTGGTCTTAAGCCCAAGATACGGCGAGAAGCCGTTAATAAGCTCAAGCAAGAGCACAAAAACAATAGGGGCGCCTACCCTAGATTTGGTCGTCGATTGGTCGCTAAATCGGAAGGTAAGATAGCTAAGGCGTAGCGCATAGAAAATAAAAAGTACGTGCCTGATCATAGCATATTCGACTGGACCGATTACGTTCAATAAAGATAACGCAACCAATGCGCACGCCGCGAAGATCGCAACCTGACTAGCGGATAGAAATCGAGTTGTCAGATCTCTGTATATCCCCTCAGCCCGGCTCTCGGGAAGCCAGCTAATAAGCAATACGAACATTACGCTAGAAAAATTGCCGAAATATTTAACATAATGAAGTGATAGCGAGGTGTGAAAAATAATACCTAGCCAAACTCCAGCCGTCCGAGATCGGGGCCAAAGCAGTAGTATTGGCAACAATATCTCCATCACTAATGACCAGAGAGATATAAGTTGGGATACTTCTCCAGGAATAGTCGCTCGGATTCCATAAAGACTAAGAGTTTGCTGCCCGAAAAGCCCAGAGCAACTTATAGCTGGCTCAAAATAAGCGAAATTCATCTTCGCTAGCGCGGCGAAGAAATATACGACTATCATTAACCAACGAAGAGTCCCAATCGCCGACCAAAAAAACTCAGGAAGCGATTTTGCCGCTCTACCTCCGATAAGAACAGTGAGGGCGACGCTAAGGTGAATCCACCGATGATTTGGTACTACGGGCATCTCTTCGAGCCACCCGATGACACAAAGCGCGGAGGCGAACCTAAGAGCCAGGAGGCTACGGTGATTTAGCAGCAGTATTAGCCCGCCAAAAACTAAGAGAAGAGACGGCCACAATAACGTCCACGGAGCATTCCACGAGACCGGGGAGATACCAGTTACTATGAGAGAGATGGACCAAACAAGAGAGAATAAATAGGACGAGTACTGCAACATACCCGCTATGATTCTCCGCGGCCAAGTCTAGCGCAAGGATGATTCTTGACCGATTAAGCTGGGGAACGCCCGGCGAATTCCTACTCCTTTTTCGTCTCTGCTCGCAAGATACCTATCGCAGACTGGCTCCCCGTCTCATACTAACTAAAACAGTTTTCTTCACTTCTACCGAGCCACCAACTGGATCCTTAACTGTTACCGACAACTTTAAGCGCCTGTCTCTAACAAATGAACGTCTAACCGAACTGGTTCGGTACCTCTTGCCATCTGAAAACTTCCAAAGATAAGTCAGCTTCTCTCCCTCAGGGTCGCGCGACGAACTGGCGTCGATAGTCACATATCGACGGCCTTTAGAGCGTTTGCTGATTACCGGCGCGAACTCAACCCTGGGCGGAGAATTCCGATAAACAGCCGTTAAAGTCTCACTTGATGACTTGGTTAAAAAAGTCCTAACAGGATTAAGATACCCATCACTCCAGCCAACGAATGACCTCCCCGCATAGATACCGGGCGCTCGAATCGATTGCTCCGAGCCCACAATAGGCCGCGCGATGTACGGGGCGACAACATCCTGTTCCTCGTCTAGGTAGCTAATCGTCGCTCCGGACGGCTCACTCGAGAAGATATATGGGGAAACTCTTGGGGGCAACTTAACGCATTTCTGATCCGCCAGTCCATCGCCGATACTAGCGACGAGGCACAGTTCATAAGCCGTGTTATCAGAGTGCTCAGTCGGTATAAATCTTCCCGCAGCCCCATCAATTTCAGACACAAGATGTGTGTGCTGATTGTGGATCTGAAGGATGCTCCAGGAGAGCGATAACCTCTCTGGGAATTCGGTAATTGCCTCCCCAGAAAACTGGATCTCCTTTCCAATCTCGAATAGGTTTCCAACTTGCGGGGTGATAATTCGCGCAATGGGAGCATTCATACCTGCACGAACTGTAAACGTATCGGATGAACTAGCGAAGGGTGCACTTGTTTCTGTTACTGTTACCTTCACTGTATATGTTCCGACGCGTGTGTAGACGTGATTTACATCGGCATCAGTAGCTGTGTTGCCATCACCAAAGTCCCAAAGAAAAGTGAGAGACTGACCATCCGGATCGTAACTTGCTGAAGCTCTGGCGTTAACAACAAGTGGCACATCTCCCGATGTTGGTGACACGGATGCCTTTACTACTGGACTTGAATTACCCGAGCCAACAGCTTTGAATCTCCTAACCTGACTGGTACGCGTCTTTAGGTCGAGATAAACCGCATAGATGTTCTTATCTGGACCAGAGAACAGCTCAACCGCCCCAAGATTACTCCCCACCTCAGTGGCAAAGTTATGCGCAGTGGGGCGACCATTTGAATCAAATGTAAGATACCGGATAAACTTCTGCGCGTAATCGGCGAAAAAAAGCGCGCCTCTATACTTTTCCGCGTAAACTGTACCTTCATAGAAAGCAAGACCGGTTATCGATGCCCCTAGATCTTTACCAGTTTCATCGTATGGGTGCCGATAGTTAAAAAGCGGCTTCCGCACGATCTCTTGCCCTTTTGCATACATATCGTTACAGAAATCGATCGTTCGCGGGTGCGACCTATATCCTACTTGTCGGACACTGGCCGTTGCCTCTCCTTCCTGTTGAGCTCGATCTGTAAAGCCGCCTTCGTAACAGGGCCAACCGAAGTTTAAGCCCTTGCCGTTGTTGATCTCCTCGTAATAAGAGGTGCCAACATCACCAAAGAACGCGTCTCCCGATTTAGGGTGCAAGGTAATTCGAAACGGATTTCGAAAGCCGTAAGCCCAAGTTCTTGAGCGATTCGAACTAGGACTGTTGGGATCAAACCATGGATTATCGGCGAGCCCTTCTCCTGTATCTGGATTAATTCGGAGAACACGCCCAGATAGTGAATCTAGATTCTGCGTACGAAGCCCCACTCGATTCGGCCCAGAGTAATCAGCGCCATCACCCAATGAAGCGAAGAGAATCCTATTTGGCCCGAAGATCAAAGTACCGGCTGTATGAGAAGTCGAATCACAGGCTATACAGTCCTCTATCGGCGTTCCATCCATATTTAGTCCAGTCATGCACGACGCGCGCTCCGGGATGTTAAGATCTCCAGGTGGCACTGGCGGAGCCATGTTAGCGAGAGTGCTATTCTTGCCGACAATTACCTCAAGTGAATCAGGCAGAGCCACAGTGTAGTCCTTGCTCGCGTCGGCCGTTAAACGAGCAATCTGGATTACTCTAGGTTCGGCGGAATCAGCAACAGCTCCAGGGGGATCAAAGACGTAGGAGATATAAATAAAAGGCTTAGCAGGAAAGCTAGGATCGACCGCAATTCCAAGCAAACCCCGGTCGGTTTGCTTATTCGTGATACTCTGAAGATCAATAAAGGGCGTCGTCAGTAATTTACCCTTATCGACAACTCGAATAATTCCAACCTTAAGCGCGAGATAGGCGCGATCAGGCGTGGCGAATGCCATAGCTGTAGATATCGGGAGATCTCGCAGTACAACTTCCTCAACAAAATTCTCACCTGGCGCGAACTCCGATTGAGATGCCGCCTCATTTATTGGGAATATTCCCGAAACAAAAACAGATATAAACAACCAGAAGAAAAAAGTAGATGTTCGCGCCATAGTGTTTTTCTCTCAACTTCGCGTAGTAGTTATCGCGAGTGATGAGGTAACACGGAAATATATTGGGCGGATATGAGATGAGACAGAGCCCCATGCCTCTCTCGCTATTACCGACAAGTAGTAGTCGAAAGGAAAGATGTGTCGATAATAATCTTGGGATTGGCTCAGTGCTGCCAGGCATGGCTCCACATAGCTTATACTTCTCCTTTCCCCCCCCTCTTTTTTCTCGCCGCTCTCTTTGTACAAAAAGGACCCGCCGAGGTTTTTATTCAAACAAAGAGGCCAACGAGAACGGACAGAGGGGGATACTGAAGGCGCGGCTTATACCTTACCCTCGCTGTGATCGCTGTTCAGGATTAACGAATTGCTCATTTCGTTACAAAGAGAAAAAGGGAACAGCGAGCCGGAAACGGGCCATAGCTACTTGTTGTCCTGAACCCTCTATGTGAAGACTTATCGCCCAGGATGCTGGTAATAGTCAGACGCCCCTATCCCCCAGCCCTCTTAGCGCGGAGCCCTCGTCTTGTTAGTTCTTTAATTACAGTCTCGCAATGATCTCCTTGCAGCTCGAGGACTCCATCTTTCTCAGCTCCCCCTCCTCCAGCCAGACGTTTGAGGTCTGAGAGGAGCTGCTTTAACTGCGGAGTGTTCATGGCGACACCCGAGATAGTAGTGACCGTCTTGCCTGCCCTGCCCTTGTTCTCACGACGGACCTTGATATCTCCGTCACCCTTTATTAGTTGTTTCCTGAGAGCACCGCACTTACAGCTAGAAATTGGCTCAGAGCACCCGCTGCAGATTGCGCCCTTGTCAGTGGAATAAACTTCTCTATACTCTTCACGCTTTGTCATAGATAGACCCCCTTGAGATTTACCCCCAAAAGCTGCGACTTAAAGAGCCTATCGTCAACCTTCCGTAGCGTCCTATGGTGACTGGTGGTGAGGAGATTAAAGTGCCTTCTTTTTCCGAGCATCTCAACTATCTTATCGCCTACCGAGTCGTCGCACTCCCAATCGAGCCGGGCAGGATCAGGCAGCTTAAACGGGGAAGAAAATGCTCTGAGCGACTTATCTCCCCTCATGCTAAAATAGAGTTCAAAGTAAGAGAGCACTAATTCCCTCGGGCTCCTAAATATCGGCTCCCTAAAGCGTAAACCCGGAAAATTTGATTTGGCGACAGCACCCCAGTACCCACGCCATTTATAAGCGCAGATCATGTGGTCATCGTCGTCTTCTGCGCAAAGATCAATAAGAAACGGCTCGCACTTTCCCCGCTTCAATGCCGCCGCGGCTAGCAACGAACCATCAAAGCAGTGGGCTCTGCCGTCTCTAAGGGCCGCTTTCGCTGAGAGATGGCCATCTTCGCACCTGTAAGGAAGTGAGTCTACTAAATCCTGGGCACGATCGGGTGTTGAAGACTTAGAGAGAATAGCCAGCTCCTGTTTGCTCCACGCAGCATTGATTTTCTGTGTCTTCATACAGTACATGCTGTGGGCTTTCCCAACCTACGTCAAGCCCAACGGTCACTACAATGACCGCGACGACCACAAAATCCGGTGAGTAATTACGCCCCACGAATGGCCCCGATCTCTCGCAAGACCGCCGCGGCCGCTTCAAAGAGTTCGACCGGAATCTCGGTGTCTAGTTCAACGGCCTCGAGAGCGGAACATAGACCTTCCCTCTCTACGATCGGAATACCGTGCTTCCGGGCGCAGCCGACGATAAAATCCGCCACTTTGTATTCTCCGCGCGCTGCTAATACGGGAGGCTGCTCATCACCGCCAGGAAGCTCTAACGCGAATGCTTGATAGTACTTATTGCTCATCGACATTTCCCCCTTTTATTACATAGGGAAAGCCGGCAAAACCCCTCCCTAGGGAGTGATCGGTCGATAATCTAAAAAGTTGCGCAACTACCCACGCTCGCTAGATCGGTCGCGAATCTTGTTGATAACTTTCTCTAGACACCAAACAGTTATCGGCTTCTCTATGTGATAGATGCCTGTATGGTCGGGGGTTTCTTGCCCGTCTCTAACGGGCTCCCCTTCAGCTGCCCGAGCGCTCTTGTAGCCTTGAGAACATAAACATATTACCGAAGCCTTGGGGCAGGCAGAAGCGACCTCCTTACAGGTCAAACTACCTTGCGCTCCAAGCCCCTCTTTATCTAAGAGAATAATGTTCCACGCGTCCTGCTCACGCTCAATCAGTTCACGAGCTTGCCGCAAATCAAAAACCCCGCGCGCGACACATCCGAGAGATTCGAGAGCACTGCTGACGAAAGGTTGTACCCCTGACTCAATACCAAGGAGTAGGACCCCTACTGGCTTACTCTGACGAGTCGACTCAGCGGAGTTTTTATTCTGTCGCTCATTGCAAACTATCGGCAGGTACACACTGAAAATAGACCCCTCTCCCTCGCGGCTGTGAACGGTAATCGCTCCATCATGCTCACGTATGATCGAATAGGCGGCCGCCAATCCGAGTCCGGTTCCTGACAGGCCGACCCCCGTGTCGCGGTCAATATTTTTGGTTGTAAAAAAAGGCTCGAAGCAACGACTAGCCGCCTCCTCGTTCATCCCGACACCGTTATCTCTCAAATCGATTCGCACATACGACCCCGGTGAGATATCAGGCCCTAAATCCCCACTTCTTATGATAACTGAATGAGTCGATATCGAGACCTCGCCACCTTCGGTGTCGCCGATAGCGTCTTTAGCGTTAGCCAGCATATTGGTGATCACCTGTTGCAGCTGATTAGAATCCGCTAACAAAGCGATCCCCTCTGGTAACTGGTCGTCTACAATCAGATTGATATCGCGGCCTAGAAGAGATCCATACAGCTCGCGCGAATCGCGCAAGAATGACGAGAGATCAATCTTAATCCTTTTTCGTGCCCCCTTCGCCGCGAAGTTAAGAAGTTGCGATACAAGAGAAGCGCCCCGCATCGCCGCGTCACTAATCACTTTAGATGCTTCAGCGACTCCCTGATTACCCTTCGCTTGAAGCTGAATCAGCGACACCTGACCAACTATAGTCTGCAGTAGATTATTAAAGTTATGCGCCACTCCAGAGGCAAGCAGCCCCGCTGTTCTCATCTTTACCGCATTCGCCATCTTGGTTTCAAACCGACCAGCTATCATAGCGGTCGCCATCTCACTTGCCATACTCACCAGAAGCTGTAGTCTGTCCGAAGTTGAAAAAGTCCTCTTCGAAATAGGCTCCAGAACGAGAACACCCATTACCTGACCGATCGCGACAAGCGGCACTAGTATCAAAGAGGACGGATCTGGAAAGAGAGATATGAGGTCCTCTTTTACTTCACTCGATGGATCGTCAACTATAACTGGCCTCTGGTCTGTCAGCAGCTCCTCTAGAATGCTTTGTGAATCATCGATCTCAATCTGCGAATCGACGACCTCCGGAGTAACATTAGGACCGAAGCCGGCTCGGCCAACTATAAAGGTCCCCTGTTCATTAGTCATTCCGATCCAGCCACGTTTCAGCGCAAACTCCTCCTTAAGTACTGGAAGAATCTGTTCCCCGAAATCAACAGCCGCTCTGTACTTAGCTAACTCCCGACTCACTTTAAACAGAGATCCTAGCGAGACGCTCTGCCTTTTCTGAACCTCAAAGTTCTCAGCTTGACGGATAGCTAGTGTGATCTGCGACGCCGCCGCGCTGGCGAGGTCGTAATCTTCCTCAAGAAAAGGCTCGCTACCCCTCTTAAAAAGCACAAACGCCCCGTAAACAGTAGATTCAAAAAGCATCGGCGCCACAATCGTCGCTCTTAATCCCTCACTTTTAGCCAGCGATCTAATCGCTCGCTGGTCACTCTGGAGGTCATCGATCAATAGACCACTCCTGTCCCTGATCGCCTCCCTGAGCAGGCTCGGCCCTTCAAGGACCTCATGAACATTGACCAGATAGTCCTCTGAAAGCCCTATCGCCGCGGAAACCTCTAAGGCAGCCGACTCGCGATCTGTCAGCACCGCGTACCCACACTCAGCCCCAGTGGCTCGCAAAACAGATTTTAAACCTGTGAGAGTCACCGCGGCTGGCTCATGCGGCTCCTCTAGTGACTGCGCGATCTCAAAGAGCGCCTCAAGACGCGCGTTCTGCTTTACGAGAGCATCCTGGGCCGATCGGCGATCAGTAACATCAACACCAAATCCCTCCCATCCAAGAAGTTTTCCCGAATTATCCCAATGCGGAACAGCGCGCAGGTGAATCCACCTGAGTTCGCCGGTCTTTTGATGTGTTACTCTAACTTCCTCTTGTAGCTCGGTACGTTGTTCTCTAAGTCTAACGATCCGCTTTAAAAGATTAGGGGCGTCCCTTGGGTCAACGATCTTGGCCCAGACACTCGGATCTCCCTTTAACTTCTCAGCGGGATATCCGATTAGCTGCTCTGAATTTCCAAAAACATCCCTTATACTAAAATCCCTGTCAGTGGTGAGGATGACTATATTCCCATGCGTTGCTAAACGCTGGTAGCGCTCAACGCTTCTGCGACTCGCGTTTGTATCGGCTTTAAAAGGCTCCTCTTCGGTCGACTTAGGGGATGCCAACCGAATCTGCTCAAACGCAGAGACCTCAGCCGGTAGCCACCTGTGAAAAGCCCTCTTAAAAAAGCACGCGACATAACCAACTACCCTGCCGTTCGCGCTCAACTTAAAGAGCCCGAACGACTTAGTTCCGCTGTGTGTCAACGCGTTTGCGAGAGCGGTAGGAATCCGTGCTCTGCTAACATCGTTGGCTGTAATTGTAGGTGGCAAGGCATTATCATTAAAAAGAACTTTGCCATCACTAAAAGAGAAGAGTCGATTGCCATTTGAATTAGCTACCACGCCACCCGACAGCACAAATTGGGCATAGTCCTGCGGTGATCCAGGCACCGAGACCAGCACATCCACCTCATCGCACTTAAGAGATTGCGCGACCGCTTGCGCGATCCCGGTAGCCGGGGTGCTCGTGCCGCTCCAGAGACTACTGTCAAAGTAGCCTTGCGTGGTCGTATTGTCGTCTCGCGCTTCGCTGGCCATCTATACAGAAGCTATCGCTAGTTTATAAAATTTATTCGACTTGGGTCTTCGATTTTCTGACAACCACAACTTTGGAGCGCTTAATCCTCTTCTCAATCTCGGACATGAGCAACATCTTATGCTCATGTTTGCGAGAAGCCTTAGCGTGGGGATCGCCCTCTTCATCCTTGTGTTCATCCTTTAACTCTTGAAGGCTCATTCGCAGTCCTTTATAGAATCGCCACCGTGCGAGTGAGTACCCCACGACAGCGAATAACATTAAGACCACTCCCCCACGCGTTAGCGCTGAACGGACCAGCATATGGAAACCGACCTCCGCCTCGCTTGTCAGTCCGATGTAAGATGACGGAGTCAAGCTCGCGATCATCATCAAAATCGGAAACAATACCGCGGCTAAGAAAGCGCATCTCACCAGTCCGAGCGAAGCATCAAGAAGCCCTTGACCTACTTTCTTGACAAAAGTGCTGGGTAGATACGCGTCAATTCCCTTTACAAGTTGAGCTGGAAGGAGAAGTCCCCGAGACTGAAACAAACCTACCACGCAACCACTCACCGCGATCGCGCCAATCATCGGCACTAACACCCTCAATCCAAGCCAACTAGCTTCCACCAGAGCTACCTGTGGGTTCCAAACCTTGTAATTACACCATTGTACCAAGGTTCCATTTCTGACCCAAGCAAACGCCGGGAATAATACGAGAATTAAGCTCCACCACGACACGGCGAGGCTAACCATTCGACTTTTGGGTGTTTTTCCCTCACGTCTGGCTTTGTTAAGGCGCTTAATCGATGGTGGGAACTCCTTTTGCCCCATCTTTAAGCACCAGAAAACGACAGCTTTGATATCTGCGCATCTATAATCTTAATCAGTTCCGCCGGGTCCGAAACTAGATTGAGAAGTAATAAGAACGTAATCACCATCTTAAAGAGCGTTGCTGTCGTTGTGAAATTCATGCCATGTGACACCTTCGCTAGTAGTGCCGATATGATATCAGTAATGAGATACGCGACTAACCAAACCGCGCTAAAGCGGATAGCGATACCAACAACTGAGACACCGCCAGCCACAAGCGAGAATAGATCGACCCGCGAAGAAAATAGCCCGCCTGCGGGTAGTACATGATAACTCTCCGCGACCGATGCCATAGCTCGGTCAAATAATCCAAGTTGAATGGACAGAGTAAGAACAACCAAACGGCTGAAAGCCGCCATATCTGAACTCTGCTGTTGGTTAAGCGGGTCAATGATTGAACCTATCGTCTGACCGCGAGCCGTATCTAAGAGCTCTCCAAACATCTCGGCTGATTCAGTAAGGAAACGAACTGGCGCCGCTATTATTAGCCCGGTGATAAACTCAGGGATGAGAAATAGCAATGACGAATATTCACTGACTTTGCATGAATCGCCTAACGCTAAGGCCAATAGAACTGAGATGAACAGTCGCGGAAGTGTTTGAAGCGCGTCCCCTAGCGGAAGACCCACAAAGAGTCCGAAGATACGAGCGGATGCAGCTGAAATATTCAAAAACTCTATCATCCGCGCCACCTATCTTCCATTTAGGCTACTTGTCAGCGAGAACGCTCGATAGAACACCTCCTCTAAGAGTACATATCCCTGCTCACCGCAGACAATAAGCACCGCCGCGAAGACAGCTAGTCTGGCCAAGTGCGTTAGACTCTGCTCTTGAACCTGTGTAATGGCCTGCAGAACCGTGACTAAGCCAGCGCCCATCGCGATAGCTGTCATCGGAATTACCGACAGAAGAATCACGACAGTCAGAGCCTCTTGTATTAGATCTTCCATAATCAGTGGTATGCCTGGACCAGATTTTTTGTCAGCAATAACCAACCATCGGTTGAGATAAAAAGAAGTATCTTAATCGGAAGGCTGACTATGACCGGACTCATCATCGTTAGCCCCATTGCTACCAGTAAGTTTGCGATAACGAGGTCAATTACGAAAAACGGGATTAGAAGAAAGAATCCCAAGGTAAATCCTCTCTTGATCTCAGAGAGTACAAACGCGCCAACGGCGACGCTTGTTGTAACTTCACCCTTCATCTCGGCTGTTTCGGCAGAAGGCTCCTCTCTTCGTGCTAATGCGGTAAAAACGGCCAATTCCCGCTCTCCACTGTGACTCAACAGAAATTCCCTCCAAGGTGCGATGACTGGGCTCACTGAGTTCTGCAACGAAGCGATTGAGATCGACTTAAGCTCCTCAAGCTTTACATCAGATGCGCGCGCTATCGTCCGCTCAATAACAGGAGTCATTACCGTTACAGACATTACCAGTGACAACGCCATCACGAGCGCCGCGCTAGGAGCTTGCTGCGTGCCGAAACCACTTCTTAGCAATCCTAGAACGATCGAGAACTTTAGGTAGCAGGTGCCCACTGAGATCATCAGAGGAACCGCCGCGAAGCCTAAGCTTAACAGTAAGAGAACCTCAGGAGACAGCGATTTCATCTTGCTCTCCATCTTCTAGAACTGTGCGCTTTGCGCGCCCTTTCTTTGGGCCATCTGAATCGCTCCGCGCCCACTCGATACTTCCGATCTTAAGACCTAGAGCGCTCAAGCGCGCCTTAAGCAACTCACTTTCACCCTTCGCCCCGAGAGTTGGTCTAATAAAGCCCTGCTCGATAACCACCTTAAGATCTCCTGTTCTATCTTTGGCTATAGAGAGAGAAAGTGGTGCCTGATGGCCTAGCGAGCATTTTATTGAAAGCATTGGCAGATCGGCGACATTAGAGAAACCGACTCTCTCGATTCGCGGGGATGGATCTATTCGGGTTGGCAACTCCCCGGGCCGAGTCTCCGATTTATTCGTTGAAGTCCCAACCAGAGTACATTGCGGCGAGTTGTTTAATGAATTGCTCTCACCACCCACAATCCTAAGGCTTCTAACCGCTCGATTAGTCGCGATAAGCTCCGACAACTCGTCGGACACATTTGATTCCGCGCGCGTTTTGGCCTGTATCTCACTCTTAGCTATCATCTTCTCAAGCAGAGTTATTCGTTCACGAGAGCTACTCGCCCTCGCCATTTGAGAGCTAAGATCCGCTGTCGCCTCCTTGTGTGACCTTCGCGCGACAACCATCTTCTCCTGGGCCTGCTGAAGACGTTGTAGCTCAGTGCTGACTATTTTGCCGTATTCATGAGAAACCTTAGGCGAATCGGTTTGCGCACCCGAAGTTTGAAGAGCTGAACCGACTCTGCTTAATTCGGACCAAAGGTTTTTTGTGCTCTGGTCAAGGTCGGCGCGTTTTTTCGCCTCCGTCTCCGCGTACTGACGCGCTGTTTTGAGATCGGAGAGGTATAAAATTTCGGAGCGAAGAGTTTTAGCTCTAAGAACATCTGTTCGAATCATAGTCCCAGCCCTACTGGTTCTGCTGTAACTTACGAACGGATGCAACCGCGCTCTCTGATACCTTAGAAACCAGCTCGACTCTAAGTTGATACTGCCCGATATCGGCCTGAAGTTTGAGCAAGCCTGAGAGGTGGTCCAGTGATCGCTCAGGGCGCACCCCCGGCGCGGCGCTCATCTTAGATAATTGGGATACCCTAGAGAGGATCTCTGACCAGCTTGACAACTCGGTGGCTTTCGCTGACTCGCTCGGTATTAGCCGAGCCAGATCAAGGGGCTTATTGTGAATAGATTCAGTCGCACGCATATCTCCTCCGCTGTTAGTACGCAGGAGATATGTTCGGAGGGTTAGGGGAAGAAGTTGCGTAACTGGTCAGCGGATTTCTTAGATCGTCTGGGTTTGAGTCAATCTGTCTGTCACAGGCCTTAGATGTCACTTCTCTAGCTTTGTTAACATCCTGCGCTGGGCTGTCGTTCTAAGTATTCGGTTAAACGGATGAGCCACAGTACCGAAAGAAAGACAAGCCCTGTTAAGGACTTTAAGGTTAAACAGCTTGTTGAAGGTATAAAACGCAAGAAAAAGTGTGCTCCTACTCAAAAGCAACCTACTGTCACTCTACACATAAAAGAGATGGTTGGAGAGATCCCCCCTACTCTTCAAGGCTTACGCAACAAGGCGCTATTACTCCTTGGGTTCTCTGGGGCGCTACGGCGCAGCGAGCTAGTTGGGATCGACGTTGAGGACCTTGCACTGTGCAAAGAAGGTCTAGTGGTGACGATTAAGAAAAGTAAGACCGACCAGTATTCGTTTGGACGAAAAGTTGGTGTGTGCTTTGGAGACCATGAGGAGACCTGCCCTGTGAAGGCAGTCACTGCTTGGATGAAGGCTGGAGGGATCGGAGATGGGCCGCTTTTTCGTCCGGTTAGGTGGAGTAAGGTACAGGATACTAGACTCTCGGATAAAGCTGTCGCCCGGATGGTGAAACGCTACGGATCAGATATTGGGTTAGAGCCTAGTAAGTTCTCTGGACATTCACTACGAGCTGGGCTTGTCACGTCTGCGATTCAAGCAGGAGTAGATCCGCTTGATGTTCAGAAGCACTCAGGACATGCTTCACTTGATATGCTTAAGCGATATATCAGAGACGCTACGGTCTTTAGGGGGAATCCGACTAGTAAGATTGGGCTCTAAGTAAACCTAACACAAATAGGAACGGACTCGTCGGATTGCTAGCTTTTAATAGCTAAGACTTTTCCGCAGGGCTGAACACTTCCCTCACAGTTTATTACCCGCTCTATGGACTCCCGCCTTCTTGACTTCTAAGCCGCCTACACGGCGGTGAACCATACTTATACAGTGTGATAGTTCTTTCTACTCTTCTAAGCCGCCTACACGGCGGTGAACGCTTTCCGTGTGAAGAAAGCCGATGTGATAGGCTTCTAAGCCGCCTACACGGCGGTGAACACCACCGCTCGCCGCCTTTACTTGCCATGCTACTTCTAAGCCGCCTACACGGCGGTGAACCTATATGGATTGATCCAAGGCGGGGAGCCCGTCTTCTAAGCCGCCTACACGGCGGTGAACGGTGCCATAATTTGATACAGTTCTGTTTTGTCCTTCTAAGCCGCCTACACGGCGGTGAACCTAGATCCGTGGTACCATTTAAGCGGACTACACTTCTAAGCCGCCTACACGGCGGTGAACCTGCTAGCGAGTATTTACGCCTATCCGCTTTCTTCTAAGCCGCCTACACGGCGGTGAACGGGAAGGCGATATTTGATTCACTATTAGCTGACTTCTAAGCCGCCTACACGGCGGTGAACCGGGCGATGCGGGCTTCATATTAACGTGTCAGCTTCTAAGCCGCCTACACGGCGGTGAACATGTGATGGGCTTTAACGCTCAGCCTCGATGCCTTCTAAGCCGCCTACACGGCGGTGAACTCAATTTCAATGCCTAACAGATACGACGTGTTTCTTCTAAGCCGCCTACACGGCGGTGAACTTCAGTAACTTATACCAACCGACGCGCCCGATCTTCTAAGCCGCCTACACGGCGGTGAACATTGAATACAGCGCCGACGCCGTTTCTTACACCTTCTAAGCCGCCTACACGGCGGTGAACCGTAGTCTTCTATAGAGGACTCAGCTTGAATAGCTTCTAAGCCGCCTACACGGCGGTGAACGGCAATCTCTTTGCGCTATGGTGTATCGATTCCTTCTAAGCCGCCTACACGGCGGTGAACAGCGATTCCGAGCGATCCCACGGGCTCCACGGCTTCTAAGCCGCCTACACGGCGGTGAACGACACAACAAAACGGCGCGGTGAATTCCGAGACTTCTAAGCCGCCTACACGGCGGTGAACCGAACAAAAAACGAACGCCGGAATACTGGAAACTTCTAAGCCGCCTACACGGCGGTGAACGTACGATCCCCGATCCCCCCACGTATTCCACGCTTCTAAGCCGCCTACACGGAGGTGAACGGTATAACCTACTGCGTGAACTATCCCGAGAGCTTCTAAGCCGCCTACACGGCGGTGAACATAGCGCAAAGAGATTGCCGACCGCTGGAGTAACTTCTAAGCCGCCTACACGGCGGTGAACATTAGTATACAGAGACAATGACGCTCCTGATACTTCTAAGCCGCCTACACGGCGGTGAACACTAGCTCATTAGATGGTGATCAGAGACTAGCCTTCTAAGCCGCCTACACGGCGGTGAACTTCGACGATCCGAAAATGTTCTTTGCCAAACTCTTCTAAGCCGCCTACACGGCGGTGAACAAAATCACGCACATATTACATCCCCCTTTAAACTTCTAAGCCGCCTACACGGCGGTGAACCTATATTTGATGCGTTAGAGATTCACACCATTCTTCTAAGCCGCCTACACGGCGGTGAACCTATATTTGATGCGTTAGAGATTCACACCATTCTTCTAAGCCGCCTACACGGCGGTGAACTGAGGGAGGGAACGGCCTAGCTTCTGATAGCACTTCTAAGCCGCCTACACGGCGGTGAACCAACTTTTGGCTCTCTCGTCTCTGGAAGATTCCTTCTAAGCCGCCTACACGGCGGTGAACACTCGATTATCAGTAGTGGTACTGAGTAACTACTTCTAAGCCGCCTACACGGCGGTGAACTGATGTAGGCAAGGCATGGCGGTACCCCTCTACTTCTAAGCCGCCTACACGGCGGTGAACTCAGCGGTGGCCTCTGACTCGTTTATCCGCTTCTTCTAAGCCGCCTACACGGCGGTGAACCGTCGATTGCTACGGCTTACATGAGCGAATATCTTCTAAGCCGCCTACACGGCGGTGAACAGGTCTTTTGTGCAATGCCTTCCTATAAGTCTCTTCTAAGCCGCCTACACGGCGGTGAACTGATAGCGATAAACAAATCTACAAACGAGTAACTTCTAAGCCGCCTACACGGCGGTGAACGAGCACACCGGATCGGATCTTGACCCACGATCCTTCTAAGCCGCCTACACGGCGGTGAACATTTTGAGCAGAGTTAGACTTGCAAGGTTACACTTCTAAGCCGCCTATACGGCGGTGAACTATAGCCTCTTTCTTCGTGTAGCCCATGTACTCTTCTAAGCCGCCTACACGGCGGTGAACAGTAGTACTCCCATGGACGTCACCGTCCTTAGCTTCTAAGCCGCCTACACGGCGGTGAACGTAACAGATCAGGGGGGAGTAGTTATCAATTCCTTCTAAGCCGCCTACACGGCGGTGAACGAATCGCTCCACGTGATCTTTGATATAATCACCTTCTAAGCCGCCTACACGGCGGTGAACATCAATACCACGAAGCTTTAAAGCGCTTGCATCTTCTAAGCCGCCTACACGGCGGTGAACATTTATAAGGCTACAGGCGATTCTAGCATGATCTTCTAAGCCGCCTACACGGCGGTGAACAACTATCTCTAAGAGCGACATTATACTACTATCTTCTAAGCCGCCTACACGGCGGTGAACGATCCCAAAGAATCGGGATCGTGTACTCTACGCTTCTAAGCCGCCTACACGGCGGTGAACTACATCAGAATTTATCAGCTTGGGGTGGGTACCTTCTAAGCCGCCTACACGGCGGTGAACGGATTTCGTCGTTATCCACCCGCGCGCGCTTCCTTCTAAGCCGCCTACACGGCGGTGAACGGCTGGTATAAGCTACTGAAAGAACTCAGCGCCTTCTAAGCCGCCTACACGGCGGTGAACTTGCAAGTGGTTCTGTCATTGGAACTATTTCACTTCTAAGCCGCCTACACGGCGGTGAACGAGTAACAAACCAAGCCGGTTTGCCATCTCTACTTCTAAGCCGCCTACACGGCGGTGAACATCCATGGTGACGTTTATGAGCCTAGACCAGCCTTCTAAGCCGCCTACACGGCGGTGAACATGAGAGGTAATCTTGTCTGGATTATTCCAGACTTCTAAGCCGCCTACACGGCGGTGAACGCGCCATGCTACCGATACCAGACCACCCCGTACTTCTAAGCCGCCTACACGGCGGTGAACATGTAACCTTTACCGGCAAAGATACCATCTCAACTTCTAAGCCGCCTACACGGCGGTGAACGGCGATGGGGTCTCCTCCTGGGCCACCGATGACTTCTAAGCCGCCTACACGGCGGTGAACGGGCCACCCGTTGCGATCTCCCCGCTCCCCGTCTTCTAAGCCGCCTACACGGCGGTGAACGCATTATGCTACCGATACCAGACCACCCCGTACTTCTAAGCCGCCTACACGGCGGTGAACGCTGATCTCGATCCCCATCCCCCCCGATAGTACTTCTAAGCCGCCTACACGGCGGTGAACATGGAATGACACATTTTGAAGATTTTTTACATCTTCTAAGCCGCCTACACGGCGGTGAACATACGATCAGCAATAACGGCAGTAAGTGAGATCTTCTAAGCCGCCTACACGGCGGTGAACTAGTGCATGTTTCGATAACCATCAGCGAGTCACTTCTAAGCCGCCTACACGGCGGTGAACTTCCAACCAGCCAAGTAATTCAACATTACTGCCTTCTAAGCCGCCTACACGGCGGTGAACGTTTGAAGCTCAGGCTATGGGCTGTAAAGATACTTCTAAGCCGCCTACACGGCGGTGAACACGTGATAACCCTAGGTGTCTGCGCACAGCCTCTTCTAAGCCGCCTACACGGCGGTGAACTCTTCAACTACGAAGGGAAGAGGTACTATTGCCTTCTAAGCCGCCTACACGGCGGTGAACCCTTACTACACCTAACCCTCTAAAACCCTCTACTTCTAAGCCGCCTACACGGCGGTGAACTGCAGGAAGGATATCTTGACCTGAAATACGAACTTCTAAGCCGCCTACACGGCGGTGAACCGTATTACAAAGACGAAAATCCCTGATTTTCAGAATAGTTAGATTAATCTTGTCTTAACAACCTTCAGTTTTTGATATGCACGCAAGCGCCTGGAATTACTGCAAATCATTGCAGGTGTTCGTGAGGAAGCTAAAAAGATAGTCGAGTACCTCTTGAGATTGGCACCGCTCGATGAGGGTGGCCCTGAAATCATCTTGCGAGTCCCCTCGTTTTGCACATAAAAATGCCAGCGGCATAACATAAGCATCTTTGATTAAGTCGGCAATATCGAATACCAGCGCTCCTCGCCTGGTTTTGCCGTGCAAAATGGGGAGCGAGAAGCTTATCCCCAGCCCAAATAGTGCTGTAGAGGCAAAACCGTAGGCGATGTAATTGCCATGGTCGAGAAACCCATTTGCTACATCCGCCACACTTTCACTTAGCCCCTCCCCCTCCTTTCGGGTGAATGGAATGTCTAGGTTTCGCGCAAGCGTTGCATACAGCGACTTAGCCCATCCAGCCTCTGCAGACAATAGCTGTGCAGACGATGTGGCCACCTCTATATCACGACGGAGCTTTGCCACTGCAGCGTCAGGTAAAATGATGCCTCGCCTAGCAAGTTCGGCGTCGGCAGTCCATCGGGTCATTGTTACAGACAGACGTTCACTGAGCAAACGCTTGCCGAGCTGTACCCGTTTCGCATCGTCAAGCCAAGCGCGCATCCAGTTCTGCATGTACACGGTAGGCCGATATTCGCTTTGCGGTGCTAAAAAGACTGGCTCTACCGCCCCGAAAAGAGGAGAGCCTCCTGAACCGCAAAAACCAACCATCACATTAGATTCAGCCAGTCGCCTAACAGCTGCATCTGTTATCGAAGTTCCTTTTCCGAGTAGAAGAAACGCCGTGTTTCTCTCAGGAATATTAAAAAACTTCTCAAGTTCTGTCCCGTTTTGGGTCAAGTAAACGATCCTCTCATCTTTCTGAACAACTCGCGCATGCTCAAGATAAAAAACATTAGCTCGCTTAGAAAGGATCAAAGCGCGCGGGTTGGAGCGTCTCGTCTCCCTGCTATGACCAGTCATGGAACATCAGGCAGCGCAAATAGATCCTCTCCTGAACTGAGCCCATAGCCGTTGGGCCTGCACTCGGCTGAAGGCGTACCAGGTCTCCGTTCAACCACAAGTGTAAACACTTGCCGATTACTACTACTGCGGAGCTTGAAATAATCCATTTTAGATCCTGTCACGGTATTCAAACGTCGCTGACGTAAGCGTCCATGCTCGTCACCTTGCTTCCTGTCTGTCTTTAAAGTTGGAATGCGATATCTTCTGTAAGTTGTCCACGTGCCCGCAAAATCCAGAGGTACTACTCGCGGATAATTGAGTCGCACATAATCACGAATCCAATTAATACGGACAAGATATTCCGCTAGGCTATCTAACTGCTCTCTTGTTGAAGCGAACACCCGTAGCTTACGAGTGTCAAGGGGTACTGCCAAAGCAAACGTCTCCGGATTACGCTTAAAGAATGGGTGTAGATGTGTCATAAGCCCACCCCTCAAGGCTGGTGACGCCATGCCCGAGTCATCTCCCGAAGCTAGCACTTCTAACTCAAAAAACCACGCCGGCTTCATTATTTATCACTCCCCGAGAAGACGCCTCCCCGTATGATACAGGACAAGAGAAACATCCCATCGTTGCTATCGGGATCGAGATTGGCCATCTTTAACATTAAATGAAATCCAGAAGACTCTTTGCTGTCACGGAAAAACTCTTGGGCATCTAAACTAGCTCCGTTCGGCTCGATCGGAAGCGCGACTTTTCGCTCTGCAAAAAGCGGGTACCATGTATCAAATGTTCGCAGTGCGTTACCTATTTTCTGGTCGCGTAACGCAGCTTGTCCTAGTTCCCGAATGCTATGAGTATCTTGGCCCTGAGATATTTCACCTACGCAGTAAAGGGGGCGCGCGAATCCCTTCTCTTTCTTTTCGAGATAATTCTGAGATGGGAAAACTTCTACCGGACCTTCGACGCCATAGCTTACCTTCGCGCAAACAGAGAGTTTAGTCTGACGGTCTCCCTTTAGTCCCGCGGCAATAATGCTTGCTACTTTTTTTTCTCCGTCTGAATAATCAGAGAACTCGTGGAGAGGAATCGTCAAGGAATCGAAGGTTGCAACTTCATTTGAGGCATCTCGCACGGATACTGTCACAGCCTGCGCTACTGCTCTGTTACGCCAGAGGAAACGAGCGTTTGCTATATTCCGCGCATACCGACAGGCTACCTCCGTAAGCCCCTTACTATTTTTTGCCTTTTGGAGGAACTCCGTTAACGATGACCTTAAAAACTTAAGATCCTCTGCACTATCTTCCTTTCCGGGGGCACAGGCAAAAAGCGCTGAATCTAGGTCAATAAAACGCATGTCAAACCGTACTTGCAAAGCCACTGCCCCTGGTTGAAGCTTTGCGCTATCAGTAGTCTGAATGTTGGACACTTCCTGGCGCTTTGTACTTGCGGCCGTTGCGCCTTCTTTAGAAGATCCCTTCTTATTGATATTCTGAGTCCCTCGAATTCCATGCCGCATAACATGAAGGGGAGCGGTTGAACCATCCGAAAACACATTAAAAAAAAGCCCATCCGTCACAACTAGTCCACGTTGAAACGAAAGCACGCTTGGAAGCTTCTTAAGCACTACTGTCATACTATTCTCCTTCTCCTTTATCGATTTTCTTCTGCACAACTCTAAAAATATCCTCCCCAATCCACTCGGATTGCCAGAGCATTTGCTCTGGTTGCAGCTGCCCACAATCCCGAACTGAGCGGTATTGCACTATTCCCACTAAAGGCTCTGCGAAAGCGTGTTTATAGCCTTCCCGCACCCCTACACGATTTTCGAACGAAGAGATCGCCGCGTAACCGAGGTTTGTAGCTGAGAGCCATGTCGTATCGCTATCACTCTTGGGAAGAGTGCCTAAGGTCTCGATAAAAAGCTGTGCCTGATTCTTTCCCTCGCGTTTCTCTAACAGATCCTTCCGATCCAATACCACGTAACCTGAGGTAACGTCTCCAAGAGCCTCCTCAAACGAGAGCGATGTTCTACATTTTCCGGTGCTGATGATGGTGCCACCGGAAAATCGGCCCCCAAAAAGCAACGTTTCCACCCCCTGCAAACTTCTAAGGCCATGAGTTTCAATAATCAGACTGACACACATATCTGCCGTAGCAACTGGCTGCAGCGATAGCACAGGCCGTTTCGGCTTCCTCATACTCTTCTTATCGTAGTCTGATCCTACCTGAGCGCTAAACGTGAGAGATGCGGCCCTCCGCTGCTGAGGATAGAAAATACCGTACGTGTCTACTTGCCCTTTGGGCTGAATATAATGATGGATTAATGCAACTTTCGGGGCTTGAAAATTAACTTTTCGTCCTAATGCGTGCGCAAACAAATATGCAGGTAGAACTGGTGGACCTCCTAGCAGGAATGATGCATTCTGAATATTTGCTGCTTGAACACGCAGATGAGGGATAAGAAGAAAAGTCATGATAACGCTTCCTCAATCATGGATACCAAACTATTGCGCCCCAATTTATCAAGGGGGATTAAAGCGACTAATTCCCCTTCCACCATGTGCTTTGCTGAAACCACGCACGAACCTATAAACTCGGCGGCTTCTCGAGGCCAATTCATCTGACGCCCCATGGATGTCCCTCGGAAATCAAGCTCGCGAAGGCGCGCATCAATTAGTCCCCTAACAACTCCCGGAACCTGTCGTGACAACAGTTCGTATTGCCCACTATCTCCGGAAATAAAATGCTCGCGAGGCAATATGTGCTCGTGCATCGTTAGGCACGCCAAAGCATCTGCCCCCAGCGCTAAAACGCTCTCCACAATAGTCTCTATCAGCCGCTGCTCCTCGTTTCGCATCTCCATTGGACTGAGTGAATTGTTTTCACTTCCAATGTGCGCACGGAATTCCCCGTATTGCTGCAACCTTTCCCCAAAAACTGAACGAGGAGAAAAAGATAGCGCAAAGCCTTTATAGAACAGGGAAAATGCTCGTTTGATTGAACTATCCCCAACTGGGCCTTTAACAAAAATCGGCCTCGTCATACTTCGGACAAGAGACCCTACATTCTGCTGATTAGCCCCTCCTATTCCAAACTGGGCCTGTTTAATAATACGCAACTGTCTATCTTCATTACCACCCTGCTCTTTCACGGCAAGATTGTGTCTCTTGAGCAGCCCACCTTCGGAGTTTAGAAGGTAATAACAAACACCTCCTGCTGTTATAGGAGTTAGCGATACGTAACCTCCTGGGCTTCCTTCGTGTGGCACCAGGACTTGACGCAGCCTTGAGTCCACCGCCGCTAAACCAGTTCCGTAACTGTTCTCCTCAGCCTGGGAGACCGCGGTAAGAATTGCTTCCCTCTCCTCAGGCGCAGCACTCAAAGCAAAATCAGAGTTGCCAAGTACTGCGTTGATCTGTTTCATCTTTCCAGCCTGCGTCGCTCCTCCTTCTAGGTAATCAAGGGGTAGCTTTATGCCTGCACTGATTAGCGTTCGAGCCGATACGTAAGGGAGGTCCACCGCGGCCGTTCTTGCCAACCGAATTCCTGATGCCGCTGCGTTAGAATTAACGGTTTTTGAGCTAAAATGAACAAGCTTGCCGACTGCCTCAGCATACTGGGCGGGTTCAAAGCGCTTCCACTGCTTCCCTTCATCTCCCCGTGCACCACTATCAGCTTCTTCACCTACTTCTTCCTGATCAAGTTTAGCGTCTGTTGCCATATTTCTCAGTTGTTACTTATCTTGACCACCCGAAGGAGGATAGGCCAATTGACTCATAATCGAAAGCTCTAAATTCGATTTAGCGACCTACTCTTAAAATGCCAAACCCCTCGTCAAACTCGAATCGATCCTGTTCCGTAAACGCCGTCAACTCGACCTCCATCCCATTTTCAAGGGGTATGCCCACTTCCTCGCAAAGCGTCACCATATCTCTGGGGCTTAAACAGAGCCAAGCGTTTTCATGCTTGGCGCGTGTCGTCATAGACTGCTTGAGCCAGACATCAAATAAGGTTCCCCCTTTTTCAACCCGCTCCTTTCGGAAAAATTCAAGCTCAGATTCGGCTAATACCAATCGCCAGTGCTGACGAACTAAGTGACGATCTCGCAAGCGAGTACGATCGTACGGTCCATTCGTCAGAGTCCAGACGTCTGCAGGGCAGCAAACGAAGCATCCATCTCGGCCAAAATAATCCGCAATCAATCTCTCTATTGCACGATCATCCGCCCTCGCCAGTGGGAAGACGTTTGTGTCAAAGCGTACTCTGGCATCAATTTTAAGCTGACTGTCTGTCCATGAAAGTAGCTTGCTCAAATCGTGATCGAGATAGTCCTTATTTGCCCTCCTGGTTCCAGGCAACGCCTCAAACCCAGGGAAAACAAAGGCCGCTCTATCCTCTTGTCCAGTTGCAGTATTTCGACAGTGTCGATAATTAAACTGCAAAATCTTAACATTAGGCCGGCCTGAATGAGAGACTAGCCTATGACGATTCACTCGTCCGCAAGTCTGCACGATAGACTGCGCACTAGATGGCTCGACCACTGCCCAGTCAAAATCATGATCCCGCCCGATTTCCTCCACAGGACTAGCAACGACAATAAATGGGATAGAGTTGCTTGCGCTGCTCTCTACAAGCTCCCGTATTTCAGGAGATTTTCGAATGTGGTCGTCCCCACGACTCCGGGTAAGAAGATTATCCAGCGCCCTCTCTTTATGGAACCTTGCTATCGGAAAGTCATTTGAATGGTAGCAAGCAACCCGACATCCAGAGATGCAATCAGCAAGATAGCGGGCCAGGACTATCGCGGTTGAAATATTGGCGACTCTCACTAGCCCAAAGGATACTAACTTGGTCTGGTTAAATTGCCAGGAATTTTGTTGATGGAGTTCTTGAACTGACTCCTTCACTGCTGTGAGCCAGCATTCGGGCGATTCCGATTCAAGCGTTTTAAGATAGGCGAGGCGATATACATCTTTATCCTCTAGCCGAGCCTTGATCTGTTCAAGACGCTCCGCGTAGCAATTCTGAAAATCTTCGGTGTCAGTCTCCACTACAGAAACAACTGGCTCAAGATCATCATCTATTAAGGCCCGGATAAAGCCGACTCTAAATATTTGTTGGCTTGGTGAATCAGATTTTTCTTTCTTGTAATTCTCAAGGCTCTCTAGCATCGCACAGCCACTCCGATATGCCCTCTCTATGGCCACCGCGACTGGATTGGAAAGCGTTGCTGAGGAACATATCACATTTCGCCGAAACATTGCGCTGAGCTGGACTAGCCGCAGCACAGCGGAAAGTGCTGGCGGCTCATACCCGTCAATTTCGTCCAATACCAGGTCAGATGTCATCAATCGTAATACCGCCTTGACATGGTTCCCCTGCATGCCTGGATTTCCTGCTGCTACTAAAAAATCTACGGTTGACACCAGCAAGGGCGCTGCAAGTACGGTTTTTTCCTTATCTTTGCGGAAAAGCGGCTCCATCCAGGAAGGGATTGCTTGCGGTTCACCAAAACAACTTAGCTCCTCCTCAAGCGGATTCTCGTCAACATTATTGACATCCGAGAGAGCAGCTGCGTCAGCGCTCTTACCCCATTCGAAGAGATCCGCTGATGTCTTATCGCCGATGACGACCGACAGTTCATCGTCACCAATATTGAGTCCTCGCTTAAGAGCTTCTCCTGTCTGAAGAGTCAGGGAACGAAGGTTCAATGCTATACTAAATCGAGGTGATTGTGCCCGTGATAAGACGCACGCGGCGCGGGCATTCATTCGGGTTTTGCCCGATCCTGTTCCCGCCATGTTGAATACTAAGGCTCCACGATCAGGGTACGATTCCCGAGCCTTTGCTAGAGCTTGCGCGCATTTATTCTGCCACGAAAACCTGCTTTTAGGGTTCGACGGCTGGGTTATTGCAGCAACTGACTCCTGCGATAGACCTCCCAACTGATCATCGTCAGAGTTGCAAGTCAGCCGTGAGATTCTCCACATGGCATCTCTGGCCTTCGAAGCCACATTTTCCAAATGCCAATCAAGAGTCTGATTTAATATGCGCCTATCGCCTTCTCTTCGAGTGTTCGCAAATAACTCTGTGTCACTACCAGAGTGCCCAAAGGGCTGGCTGGATACCACGTGGTCGGCGAAGATCAGCGCAACCCTTGCGTAGGCTAACAGACCGCGCCAAAAACGGGAGTCCTTCACATCGGCCTGTTTAATTAACGTCTCCTCAAGAATCCAATATTTATCGAGAAGTGCTTTAGAGATAACTCCTTCGGGGGCTATTTGTGCATCTGAGGGGGGCCTTCGCACATGTCGACCTTTGGCCGTTGGAAGCTTTTCATCACTCTCCAGCAGACCATGATGACTGACTATCAAAAAGTCTATTGCTTCAAGACAATCTGAAATGCCATGAACCGAGAAACTATCGATAATGCGAGATCCGAGAACGACTGAGTCTAACTTGGCAGGGAGGTTCTTCCATGCAGCGAACCAATCATGCCCATTCTTACGCATATGATGTATAAGGCGTAGGGACAACCATTCATGCCTAACATCATCGCCTTCTTTAGTGGCTTTGCGTAACTTACTTTGGAAGCGCTTGGAAGCCTTACCAATATCGTGTACTAGGCCTGCGGCCTCTACAAGCTTGCAGGCAATACGAGCCCACGGTGGAGGCTCAGCGTATGTAAATGTACGACCCTTGGTAGTAGTGCCACTTGGATAATGCCCTGACGGCCCAAAAGCTCCCTTTGAGCCGACTGTCCATACCAACTTCATGCGCCTCCTACCATCGTTTTGGTAGCAAGCGACAGCCGTTTGACGAGTCGCGCTGCGTTTCAAAGCTGCTCTTAGTTCCCTGAGGCCCTCTAGTGTCATGGCACTTGTCCAAGTTCTGTCTCCCACTCTGACTGCATAAGAATCAACAATACGTCTGGTTCGCTGTAGCGCCTTTTTTTCACAAGCTGAGATTATAAGGACGTGCATGAGACAAAATAAGATAAGATTAAACGGTCATAGCAATCAAACTAAGAGTCACTTAAACAAGAGAGAGGATCTGTTCCAACATGCTATATCCAACCCACTTAATCTTCTCTCGAGTTTGACAGAAGATCGTTTCTTTCGCACCTTCCAAGATAACTCCTACAGGCAACTTTTGCTGCTTAGTGGTCGCCTCATCAATTCCTCTAACTCTCTGGGAGAAACTACCAGGGCCTTGCCTGTTTCGGTAACGGCGACCGAGATTCTTATCATCGTCCTTTTGCTCCCGTATTCCGGGTGTTAAAAACGTCCAAATACATATACTACCCACTTTTTGCATATTGCTTTTCGCCTACAGGTCCTCCCCTGTCGGCAGGTCAGTAGGTAAGTTTTTTGAGGACTCCTCTTTCCGAGGAACCTCAACGATCTCTTACTCTTCGGAACTTAACCATGGAGGATTCTAAGCTGTCCAGGACGTGTTTCACTGAGTGAAGCACGTCATCATTTTAAACATATACATGGAACGAGGACGCGCCTCGAGGGGTACACGGCTGCAAGCCCTATGGGCAAATCTCGAGACTGTAGCTTGCGCCTTAAAGATGAACGAATCGTCTGCTCATACTCCCTACGGCCCCTCATAAGTGGTCATCACTCCGATGAGCCTAGCGGTGTGCTGTCGTAACCGTCCACCCAACGACGCAGTTGCTAATCTAGATCTGACCTCACTCCGCTACAATAAAAAGACTTTTTGCTCAAAGGCTGCTCTTATCCGCTCTAGATATGCTATTGCTTCTATGATTAGACGATTACTCGCTACCTGAAAAAGAGGCGGTGGAGATCGGCCGGTATGTGTTTAAGCGGGACAATCTCTGTTGTATTTAGCAAAGCGTTTAAAACGCCGAATAATTCCACACGTTTCACTAGCTGCCTTTGCAACAAAGCGCCTGTGCCTTAATTGTAAAGGATTGGGCAGATAAGTTTGTAAACTTAGATGTTCTAAGTCCAGTACAGGAGAGATAGCTGTAAATTTTATCGCTTATACCCGAAGCAGGAGCCTGCAGCCAACTTGTAACTATGACTTCCGGATCTATCGAATCACACGTGTTTGTTGCCATAAACTCATCGGCTAAGCACTGTACGTCTGTTGACACATAACCCGTACCAGTTTCTGAGCTCTCTCTCTTTGTACACTTTGAAAGCACACTAAACCCACCTGCTGGCCCTTGAGCCCCTGTAGCTCCTGCTGAACCTTGGAACCTAGAAGTATCGGCCAACTCTGTGAACCCCTTAGGACAGGTGGCAGATACTACGCTCTTGTTAGTGGCCTTTAATGTCTTTCTGTTGACCGTAGTCTGAATGCAGAGCTTATCTGCAAAGGCTGTTGAGGTAATGCAAAGGATCATTACCGATGCTAGGAGACTGAATTTTGCCTTGGTGTTCATTGGTCTATTCCGCATTAAAGATTATTTATTTGATGCGCCTACACTTGGATCCACAAGCTTTTCTAAGCTTCCTTTCCAGTGCTAATTTACTATTCAGGGCTGCTCCACTTTGCTGCAGTTGAGTGAAAAGATCGTAGGCAAAAACAACCATAGACCCATATTGAAAGCCATAAAACTGCCGAAGCTGCTCTGTCGTATATCCATTTCCTGGATTCCAATTATTTATTGACTGCCGCTCTTCGTTAAAACATTGCGGAGGGGTAAGATATTTGACTCTCTCTTCATCAGTTACAAAACATCCTGATGGCACTCTTTCTTGAGCTACTGCAATATCTGCATTAAAAAAGAAAACTATAGACAAAAGCCAAAGTAGAGATTTCATATAAACATAGCCCTAATACAAAATTGTCCTATCGTACCCTTATGCGATGTCAGAAGTGTCTGCTACTCAATGACTTGCGGAGAATTTTAGAGGCACCTCAATGGCCCATCACTCGCCTGGAGTTAATCATGAGGGATTCATGCTGTCCACGACGTGTTTCACCTTGTGAAACACGTCCTCCACTTCAACACATACTTGGAGCGGGGAATAAACATCGAACGCGCCACGTCGACCAATCCCTGCGGATAAATCTCGGAACTGGTATAGTACTTGGTAGTCCCCAATTCCCATTGAAACGGAAAGTTTCAATTTTTAAGGGCGGTCACTTCACGGGGCCTTTTAACATGCACCCGTTCGCACGTTTCTTTTTGGCTCTAAGCTCAATGGGACCGGGCATCGTTCAAAACTTGGATTTAGGAGCTCCTTTCGCTACAAACACATCTCAGCCATGAGCCAGGCGACCCGATTCTCGCTGCAGCTCACCTTAGACTTACGCAACTCCTCACACACTCCTAGAAACTATAACGCAGCATGGTTGTAATGTCTCGCAATGGACGCTTACGGTCGTTGCACTCATTCCGTAGTTGTAAAGTTGCTTACTCCCACCCTCTAATTCAACAACTCCGCCAGGACTGTATCAGCTTTATCCTGCGGTTCCGCCGCGGTCGCTTTTTCCGTTTTCTTCGCCGCTTCCAGGCCAACCAATACGAGCACGGCCCGCGGATTTATATTTAGGTACGAGCAGACCGCTTGAAACGAGAAGATGTAATCATCCTCTTTACTCAGAAAATAAGCGCGTGCTTTACGGGCGAATTCGTCCTCGCGATTCATATCGGCGATGGCGTTAAGCAGGATCGCTCGCAAGAGCCCCCTTTCAGGGACAGGGACCTCACCTGAGTCGTAGTCATCGAATGCCGTGTAAATTGCTGTGTTTCTCTTGTTATCTTTCGCCATAGTATCCCTCTAAGATGCACGCGGGGCGCACTTGGTAACGGATTTCCGCATACTCCTCTCTCACCCTCACTGGGGTATACGACCAAATTTCGTCGAATCTTGAGGATTTAGCTTGAAAACTTTTAAGATCTCTGAGTCGCAAAGTGTTTAAACGCCTGATAACAGGTCTGAGATTACCTACTAAAGATCTTTTACGAAGATGCCGAAGCTAAAACTGAAAAGGGCTGTATCTAATGGTTGAGATAGCCCTATTATCTTCGCCAAGGAGGGCAGATTAGAAATGGAACTAAATCCACTACTTGCTACAACTACTATAGTAGACCGAACCGGTCGCCGAATCGGGACTTATCTGGTTGATCGGTCTAAGGATTCACTTGACCAAGAGAATCGCGAGCAAAGAGATACAAAGCGAGACGAAGAAGCCGTAGTTATGCATAGCTCCGGCGATATTGGTACTGATAAAGCTCAGATCGACGTTGAGGCGGATCCGCTGACTGGGGTGGCGGTGCTGGATGTGAAGGCGTGATACTTACGCTCAGTCGAAGAGTCAGAATCTCGCGTAAGCGGGTAACTTAATCTTCCCCGCCCCCAATCTCCCCCCGGATCCTCTCAATCAACGCCTGCTCCCCAAGTCCTAATTCCGCGATCGTCACGGTCCTGTCGCCCAGGGTTACTTTTGCTTCGATTCCCTCTCTAAACGGCCGCTTGATAAAAGTTACGGTAACGGTTTCGCCGTTTATAATAATCTCACGTTGCGAGGTGGAGTCTCTCATTTCAAACCATCCATCATTATTGCTCAGTAATGCGCCTTACTAGAAGATTTTGGGCAAGATACCTCGAGGCACTTGGGGTTAAATGTCCATAATCCCAGGTAGTGATAGACTCCCTTAGGTCGTCACCTGTACGAGTAAGACAACCATTCGCGTCACAAAATAGGCCAATTACGTCCACAAATTGACGATTGGCCCCAACGGGAAATTCGCGTAAAAGGGCATTATTTGCGTCCAACACCTCCTGCTTTACGCCGATACGAGTTCTTTTAGGTTTTGTTACCCAAAGTTGTCTAGCCAGAATCTTAGGTAAATCACTCCTCCATTGAGGTGTTGGACCCAAAAATAGAATTTTTCCAACTCCTAATTCTTTAAGCTTGCCTGATATTTCATTCATAACTTGAATTGAGTGACCATTCGCTTGCGCAACAACAACAACATCAGGGATCAGATCCTTGATTGTTTTCATAGCGAAATAGTTTGACTGCGTGCACTGACTTTCAGTCGATGGAGAATGAATATTTGGATTCGGCAAACATGCAGAGGAAGCTATCTGAAGTATCTGCCAGTTACTTGGCATAAATTTTACAAGCCCAGAAGATAATGTCTGCGCATGCGAATCTCCCCAAATTAGAACTGACTTATCAAACCTTGGATCACGCTTGTAACAGGACGAGGCTAGCTCGGCGACTGGCTTGCTGTCTGTAACACCCCCTTCCAGCACTCCGTCCTCAAGATATTTTTTACCATTAAAAAAAGCACATTCGCTTCTCCACTCTACCGAAAGATTGATTCTCTTAAAGTACGACCAATTAGGGTGGCTATTCTCGAAATAATTTACAAACTCCTCTCTATCCTTAGTTCTAAACGACAGACCATCACGACTGTAGGTGTGATAACCAATCCAGCCAACGCCTGCCATCAGCACAACAAGGACCGCAACGTTAATTTTTCCGCTCTTGTCGGAGCGCACAGGACTCTCAATAAGCTTATATGTTACCCAAGCAAGCACTATCGAGAGTGCCAGGGACATCAGGCGTACGTTACGACTTGGTGCCTCACACTCAACTATCCTAGCAAACGATAACAGCGGCCAGTGCCACAAGTAGAGAGGAAAGCTTATTAAGCCAATCCAAACAAGAATTTTGTTGGAAAGTATCTTTCTGTTAATCCAAGCTTTAGGGCCAGCTAGGATAATCAAAAAGGAACCGAGCACAGGAATAATAGCCCAAACACCGGGAAAACCTACATCCTTAGTGATTCGCCAAAAACCATACGATAATAACGAGCTGCCAACAAACGACGTAATATTGGATAGAGCCCTGGCGTTGGTCTTAACCGCTTCACTGTGCACGAACTTAGAGAGCCAACTATCAATCCTAATTTTGGAGGTTGCGAACGATTTTCCACGGTAAATAGATAAGCAAGACAAAATGCTGCCGCTCAACAACTCCCAAAATCTAGTTTGTGGGGAATAGAAAGTGGCGACGGAGTCCTGCTTAATGCCAATAGCGTTCAACACGAAAGAAACTAGAGCTATGACAAAGGTAATAGAAAAAAGATTAAGTCTTAACTTCCATAAAACCCAAACCAGGAGAGGCCAGATGATATAAAACTGCTCCTCAATGCCCAAGCTCCACAGATGTAAAAGTGGCTTAGTCTCTGCCGAATTGTCGAAGTAGCCAGCCTCGCTCCACAAAACGAGATTAGAAACAAATCCAGCACCAGCAACGATATGCTTGCCTAACTGTTTATACTCATCGGCAAGTAGGGCAAACCATCCGAACCCATAGGTTGCAATTAGCACCAATAGCAATGCCGGGAAGATTCGCCTAATACGTCTTGCGTAGAACTCAGAGAAGCTGAAGGTACCTCTATCTAAGTTCTGAAAGATGATTGTCGAAATCAGAAAGCCTGAGATAACAAAAAAGATGTCGACACCAATAAAACCACCCTTCATCAGCTCTGGAAAAGCGTGGAAGACCACTACCGAGAGCACAGCAACAGCTCTTAGGCCATCAATATCAGGGCGGTACTTTACGAATGCCTTAGAACCAACCACTTGCGTCAGGTTCCCTACTCCCACTCAATAGTAGCTGGTGGCTTACTAGAGATATCAAGTACTACACGGTTGATGCCGCGCACTTCGTTTACGATCCTGTTGCTAACTCTTCGTAAAAGCTGCTCAGGTAAGAATGCCCAATCAGCGGTCATACCATCCTCTGAATAAACTGCGCGTAACGCCACTGTCTCTTCGTACGTACGACCATCGCCCATCACTCCAACGCTCTTTACAGGAAGCAATACAGCAAAGGTCTGCCACAGTGTTGGGTAGAGCCCCTCGGACCTTATCTCTTCTAAAAATATATGGTCAGCTTCTTGAAGCACTGCCACTCGCTCTGGCGTTACCTCTCCAAGTACTCGCACTGCTAGCCCTGGTCCAGGGAATGGCTGTCTCTGCAGGATCTCCTGTGGCATGTCAAGCTCCTTGCCGAGCGCGCGAACCTCGTCCTTGAAAAGCTCTCTAAAAGGCTCAATCAACTTTAAGTTAAGCCTCTCAGGTAATCCGCCCACGTTGTGATGAGTCTTAATCGTCGCGGATGGACCACGAACCGAAACGCTCTCGATTACATCCGGATAAAGAGTTCCCTGTACTAAGTGAGTAGCACCTGGAATAGCCTTGGCTCGCTCCTCAAAGACCTCGATAAAGAGATGTCCGATTATCTTACGCTTCCTCTCTGGATCCGTTACGCCCTTCAGCCCCTCAAAAAACCTTGCACGAGCATCGACCATCTCTACATTTAGCTCTAGCGCCTTAAGACGCTTCATCACCGAAGCAGCTTCGTTCTTTCTGCCAAGTCCAGTATCTACATAAAAGCAGTGCAAACGCTCTCCCAAAGCACGAGCCACTAAAACCGCCGCGACCGTTGAGTCTACTCCGCCACTTAACGCGCAGATAGCCTGGCAATTATCTCCAACCTGCTCTGAGATCGCCCGCACAGACCGCTCAATAAAATTCTCTGGGGTCCAATCCGGCTTGCAACCTGCTGCTGTGTAGACGAAGTTCTCGATAATCTGCCGTCCCTGTGGTGTGTGGACAACTTCAGGGTGGAACTGCAATGCACTCATGTTCTTGGCTGCGTTCTGCATGGCCGCAATAGGCGCCCCAGCGCTTGAAGCCGCGCATGTAAACCCTTGTGGTAGCTTTTCTACGTGGTCACCGTGACTCATCCAGACGTTAAGTTTTTCGCCCGTTGGCCATGACGAGAAGATTCCACTGGACTCCTCTACTGATATAGTTGATGGGCCGTATTCACGACTAGCTCCGCGTCCTAGCTTACCGCCAAAATGGTGAGCCATAAGCTGCATGCCGTAGCAGATACCCAAGGTCGGAAGACCCGTATCGAGCCATGCACTATCAAACTCCGGAGCGTCAGCATCAGTTACGCTGGCTGGACCACCGGAAAGTATTAAGCCCTTAACTTTGGATAGATCAACTGAACCTGGCTTGATGGTACACGGCTTAACCTCGCTGTATACCTGCATCTCACGAACCCGCCTAGCAATTAGCTGTGTATACTGAGACCCAAAATCAAGGATTAAAATCACGACACCCCCACGGTTTTATAACTACGTTTCTTGCAACCAGCGCCAGACGCATCTGGCAAAGATTAGCCGTTTCCTGAAATATTCTCAAATGGTACCTACTCAACAGCTTTTTCACAAAAAGACCAGCGATAACGGCGAGGGGAAGGTATAAGCTGCATTCTATTTATAGATATAATAACGACCAAGAGCCAAAAAATCTGGCGACGTAGTTACCTCAAATGGTCAGATTTCCAATGTACTGATACCATAAAGGCCTTTAGTCGGCACGGCATCCAACCGACTTATTGCTTAGAGGGAAAAGATATGGGGACAAGAAATAACGATTTGGCGCACCTGCGCGTTAGGCTTTCTATACGCGCTGGGCTGGTGATTAAATCCTTAGCGGCTCTCATCATCTGCTTATCTCCCATATCCCTCAGAGCCGATTTCATCATGACGATGAGCTCTGGTGTCTATCAGAGCACCGACGGCAAAACTAAAGTGATACTGAGTAATGCCGAGGGAGCTCAAGGAATCTTTGTTACCCACCTAAAAGATGGCGTACCTCCGCAGGAATTTAATCCCGAGAAGATCCCCGCTAAGGACTCGAATCACGTTTTTATAAAATTTGATCCAACTTCACAAAACCAATACTCTGAAGTCACTATCTCTGACCGCACCTACAAGGTAGCCGGCAACCTAAATCTCTGGCTCACCCCTGATGGTGGGGTTTCAGTTAATATCGACAACACCAATCCATACATCACCATCACTAAACGCGAAGCCAGCGGTAAGAGCGATTCACTGATCGGGTTCTACGGCATGACTGAAGTAGTGAAGGGAACCGGCAACCTCGCGGCGATCCTAAGCGCTAACCAGCTTAGTCCCGATATCGCGAAGATAGTTAAGCCTTATCTAATCGGGCAATCAGGACTTACCTTAAACGGCAAGGAAGTAGCCACGCCTACGATTGGAATCTTTGTTAATCGGGACCATGAGTGCACTACAAGCAACGCTAAAGTTTCTGTTCTGACCCTCGCGCAACTTCAAAGCATACAGAAAGCAAAGGTAGAGAGTCAGCAAGCGCAGTTACTTGAGAAGTTCATGAGAGAGAATCGCGTAAAATCTCCAACGCAAGGTTATCTCGTTCTAAGAGCGGATCGATCTGGGCCAATGATCCTATTAAACGTAGCCAGCAAAGATATATTTGATATGCGGCAGATTAAAAATACATTCTCGGATCGGAGGATCTGCGTTTTGTCGCCGATAAGGTAAAAAATGCGGGTCGAAGCTAGGCTTTACCGCTCTTAATCCGCTTGCCCTATCCCGCATATACGACGACCGGAGAGCTTATAATCGCGGGTCTTATCGGAGATATCAGGCACTTACCGCACCAAACTAGTGTTTGACTATTGATGTCTACCTCCGTATTCTCCTTTCATGTTTGCTCTTCCTAATTTGCCCTCAGACACCCCTCAGCCAGGCACCGAACAGACAACCGCTATTGATCTATCGGGTCTCGACCTATTCTTTGGCAACTTTGAGCACGCAAAGGTATATCTCCCAGGGTTCTCTTTTGCGAGTCGTGCTGACCGTGGTCTAAGAGATGTTTCGATATCTCGCAACTCAGGTGAAGAGGCTCTTTTTTGGATAACTATTGAGTCGCCTCCAGTTAATCCCTCAATAATAAAGTCACGTCAGGGGTTGATAATAGACCTACGCGAACATATCCAAAGCACTAAAAGTATCCACTCCGAGATTGGAAAAAGATCTGTACTACAACATAATCTTACGATTCTCTTTACTATTCCAACAAGTGAGTACGGACGGTCGGATAATGCGCCGCGCAACAACCTAGAGATACTGATACAAGAGCACGGAGTAACCTCTGAAAACATACAAAGTAAATTAACTGAGCTAAGTCAGGCGCAACCTAGCAGCCACCATAGGGATCAAGAGCGTCCTGCACCTGTCGATATAATAAGGGGATTACTCTATTTGGAGCCTGTGAGGCAGGGAATAATAGCTGCGATTAAAAAGATATCTGACTTCGAGGATCCAAACCTAAAAGCTATCTCGACCTCTCTGCTTGCCAGCGCTGAAGCATTGGGTGAGATAACTTCCGAGCGCGTAATTTTAGCGGCACCAGACGAGCCGCAGCGTCTAGAGTTGGCTCAGCGAGTGAGTGACTTTAATGAGCAGCTATCAAAGTTTGGCATGTTGTGTTCATTTGCCAATCTCGCACAGGCAGATGGGTATTGCCTCTGTACATTTGACGAATCGAAAGATGATGGTTACAAGGAAGCCTGGAACATGCTCCGTGAGAAAAACGGCAACAGGGGGGACAGTAATGGCGAGGATGTGCCCCCACAAGTTACATGTGACTCTCCATCTACGAAACAGCACATAGTTATCTGCGGCTCAAACACCGCAGGAAAAACTTTCTGCGGAGAGCGTGATTTAAGTTTAAGGCTCGTAGCGCAGAGTTTTGGGCTGGCACCGGCTAGTCAGGCCAATATACACATTGCTGATTCATTTATCCGAGTAGACCGAACCTCGCCAGCGTCATCAGAAGTGCTTATTAACGGCGTCAAGAAAAAGCCAAGCGATTTTGCAAGAGAGGTGTTAGTTCGAAGGGAGGCCTACCCTAAGATCGGGGCTCGCTGTCGCTGGTATTCAGATGAATCTTGGACTACAACTTCACCCAATTATGAGTTTCTTTTGAACGTTGCAGAGGCAATCTTTTTAAAGTCAAAAAACGTCAATCTTTTTACGATTACACACAACACAGAGGCTCTAAAATTTTGGAGCGATCAGACCGATACAAGTATTCATCACTTCCGAGTTGATGAATCAGATGGCAAAAACCCCAAGTTTACGAGGGAACTTGCTGAGGGGATAGATACAAGCCGCGCCTTTGAAGTGGCGCTTGATCTTGGGATTCACCAGCAGTTTGTTGAATTTGCCAGAAGGTACCTAAACGGACAGTACACCGTTGAGCGTCCAGATCCTCGTAATATAAAAGTCGCTGCTTATTCCTCCGATGAACGAACTCGTCTAAAGCAATCCGCACAAAGTCTGAGATCTCTGGTCCCCCAAAGTGACGAATTGGTACAGGTAGAAGATTCTAACAAGCGGATATTTGTTAGATGGAGGTCTCTTAACGATCGACTGCGCAGCCCCGACAGCGATCGCTCCATGCCACTTCCAATCGGGCATAGGGCATGGGATAATCGTTATCGGTTTCCATTTTCGGTTATAAGTAATAATAACGACCATTTTCTCGCATTTGATCGCAAATTCCCGTTTGGTAGATTCAACTCCGAAACGCAACACCTAGAATGCGTATCGCATCTAGGTAGTTATGGAAGATTCAAAAGGACAGTTAGGTGTGGCCGAAAGGCGAGTGATTTGGAAGTATCGGAAGCTTGGATA